>CAYJRR010000078.1:0-21788 GCA_964372275.1 uncultured bacterium | reverse complement strand
CGGTCGGCTCGTTGATGATGCGCAGGATGTCGAGCCCCGCGATCTTGCCCGCGTCCTTCGTCGCCTGGCGCTGGCTGTCGTTGAAGTACGCCGGTACGGTCACCACCGCCTTGGTGACTTCCTGTCCCAGATAGTCGCAGGCGATCCGCTTCATCTCCTGGAGGACGATGGCCGACACCTCCGGCAACGACAGCATCCTTTCGCCGAGCTTCACGCGGACGTCGCCGTGGGGGCCCTGCACCACCTCGTAGGCGCACGACACCATCGTGTGCCGCACCTCCGCGGAGTCGAACTTCCGCCCGATCAGCCGCTTCGCCGCGACGATCGTGTTCTTGGCGTTGGTGATCATCTGCCGGCGGGCGATGTGCCCGACCAGGCGCTTGCCGGTCTCGGTCACGGCGACGATCGACGGCGTCGTCTTGTAGCCCCCTTTGTTGGGGATGACGACCGGCTGCCCGCGCTCCATCACGGAGACGCAGGAGTAGGTCGTCCCGAGGTCGATCCCGATGACCCGTTCCATGGAGCGACCCCAAGGCTACGCGAGTTTTTGCAGCTCCTTCAACTCCTCCGCGATCCCGGCGTCCTTTGGATCGACCGCCTTGGCCTGGTCCAGGAGTCGCTCGGCGGCGGCCTTCTGTCCGAGGAGGCGCGAACAGCGCGCCATCCCCACGAATGCGCGGACGTCCCGCGGCCGGCGGGAGACGACCTTCTGGAGGCAGTCCCGGGCGCGCTTGTAGTCCCCCCCGTTGCCGAGCAGGAAGAAGCCCAGCGATCGGTTGGCGTCCAGGTTGTCCGGGAAGAGCGCCAGCGCGCGCTCGAACTCCGGCAACGCCGCCATCGGATCGAGCCCCTGCGAGAGCGCCTCGGCCTTCTTCAGCGCGGCCCCCACCAGGTTCGCCTCGAGCACGTCCCGCACCTCGGCGTAGTAGGCGGCGATCTGCTCGTTTCGCGGATCGAACTGCCGTGCCATGCGCAGGTTGGCGTCGACGGCGCCGAAGCGCCGTTCGCGGAAGTCGGCCTGCGCCTGCTCGAGCAGCGCCCTCGCGCGCTGGATCCGCGCTTCGACCTCGGCCTTGAGCTTCCGCTCCATCGGCGATTCGACGCGCCGCCCGGTGGAGGCGTCGCCGCCCGCGGCGGTCCCCGAGCCGGCGGCAGACCCGGCCGGCTCCAGGATCAGTTCCGTGCCGCGGCCCAGGAGCTCGGCGTCGTAGGCGGCCTTGTCCTCCGGGTCGCTCAAGAACTCGTAGGCCTCCTGCACCTTTTGCCAGCCCTGCTCGATGATCGTCCGGTAGCCGCCGATCTCCTTGCGGAAGTACTTGTCGGGGTGGAACTTGAGCGCGAGAAGGCGGTACTCGCGCTTCACCGCCTTGACGTCGGCGCCGTCGGGGATGCCGAGGATCCCGTAGCGGCTCTTCGCCTGCGTCACCTGTCGCTGCCAGTAGAGCACCTCGAGACAACGCTCCGGTTCCAGCTCCGGAACCTTCTCGATCGTCGATGGATCGATCGAAGGTCCGATCACCGCCAACGTCGGGCCAACCGCCGGCGGCGGTGCCGCCGCGGCGCCGGACGATCCGCCGGCCGGGTCGTCCGCCCTTCCCGCGGGCGCCGGCGCCGGCGCCACCAGGACCCTCGGCTTCGCCCGCCCCAGCACCGCCTCCGAGATCTCCGGCCGATCGAAGTTGACCAGGTGTTTCCGGAGAAGGGCCTCGAGGAGGACGAGCGTCTTCTCACGCCCCCATCCCACCAGCGCGACCAGCGTGCCGACGTCGGTGCGACCGTCGATGCGCGAGAGGAGGTAGCCCTCTTCCGCCGACACGTCGACCCCTTGCAGGTTGCCGAGCGGGACGGCCTTCGGGACGTCCGCCGGCGTGATCAGGTCCCCCGCCACGTCTACGATTCTAGCGCGACCCTCTCCGCCAGCAGGTCGGCGAATGGGAGGGAGCAGGTGAGTCCCGGCGAGACGACGTTCAGGACGTGGTGCGCCCCGTCGCGGCTCTCGACCAGGAGGTCCTCCACCATCCGCCCCTGGCGGTCGACCAGCTGCGCGCGGATTCCGGACGGGCCGGGGAGCAGGTCGGCCGGACCGATCGACGGAACGAGCGCCGCCGCGCGTCGCGCGAAGAGCGAGGGCCGCAGGGAGACGGCGACCTGGTCGGCGAACAGACGCCGCACTCGCGCATCGCGCAGCAGCCGCCAGCTCTGGGGGTGGGAGGCCGTCTCCAGCGCACCGGCGATCGACGACTCGCGCCATCGATAGGCCTCGCGTCCGAGCGCCGGCACGGCGTTCGGACCGACGAGCAACTCGCCGCGGAACGTCCGGGTCCAGTGCACGCCGAGGAACGGGAACTCGAGGTCGGGGACGGGGTAGACCATCGAACGCACCAGGTCGGCGCGTGCCGCGGCCGCCCGGCGATATTCGCCGCGGATCGGAACCAGGGAGTAGTCCCGACCGGCGTCGAGCGCGTGCGCCAGACGATCGGCGAACAGACCGGCGCAGTTCACCAGCACCGCCGCGCGAACCCGCTCCTCCGCGGGCGCGCCCCCCGCGCCGGATCGAGGCCCGGCCACACGCTGCGCCGCGATCTCGAAACCGCCGCCGCCTCGCTCGATCCGGACGACGCGGTGTCCCGTCACGATCTCCACGCCGCGGTCGCGCGCATCGCCCGCCAGCGATTCGACGTATCCGACTGCGTCGACCGACGCGCCGCTCGGAGCGCGCAGCGCGGCGATCCCCGCCGCGTTGGGCTCGACCGCGCGCAGTCCGGATCCATCCAGTAGTTCCAAGCCCGGAACCCCGTTCGCCGTCCCGCGCGCGTGCAGCTCCTCGAGTCGCCGGGCCTCGGCGTCGTCGAGCGCGACGATCAGGATCCCCCCTTCGACCACCGCCACGCCGCGTCCGTGGCAGAACTCCTTGGCGAGCCGGTTCCCCTCGACACACAGCCGCGCCTTCAACGTGCCCGGACGCGGATTGTACCCGGCATGGAGCACGCCGCTGTTGCGTCCGCTGGCGTGCGCCGCGACCCGCGGCTCCTTTTCGAGCACGGCAATGCGCCGCTTCCCCCGGCCGGCCAGCGCCCGCGCCAGCGCGACCCCCGTGACGCCGCCGCCGACGATGACGAAGTCGAACTCCCGCACGCGTCCGTTCTACCGCCGGCTGCCGGGGACGGAAAGGAGACGGCCGTCGCCGGTCAGAGCCAGCCGCTGGCGCGGTAGACGTTCGCCGTGTCGGCAAAACCCTCCGGCACCCGGAAGTGCGGAGTGAATCCGAGTTGGGCGGCGGCCTTGCCGGCGTCGCAGGTCCAGTGGGCGGCGCGTCCCTCCCGCGCCTTGTCGAGGTTGACGATCCACGGGCGGCCGGTCGCTCGGCCGACGATCTCGCCGACGACTCCGGCGGCGAAGGAGAGCGACGCGGGCAGCGGGAGCACCCATGGACGGCGCCCCTGCCCCGCGCCGGCGGCGTGGGCCAGGTCACGCCAGCTCCAGGTCGACAGGTCGCTGACGAAGTAGACGCCGCGTCCAGGGGTGTCCCCTTCGACCCGCTCGCCGGATCGGCCGGCGAGTCGAAGGGCGCGGGCCAGATCGGCGACGTGGACCGCGCTGAACCGTTTCTCGGAGAAGCCGACCTGCGGGACGATGCCCCGCCGCGCCAGGCGGAACAGCTCGAGCACGTCCTTGTCGCGCGGGCCGTAGACGATCGGTGGCCGCACGATGGACAAGGGGAGGTCGGCGGCGCGGCGGCGCGCCACCTCTTCGCCCGCGAGTTTCGAGCGCCCGTAGGCGGACCGTGGCGACGGCGGAACCGTTTCATCCCGTGGCCGCCGCGCGTCCGGTGACGGACCCGCCGCCGCCAAACTGGAGACCAGTACGACGACCGGCGGCGTCGCGAAACGCGCCGCCGCCTCGACGACGTTCGCGACGCCTCGTTCGTTGGTCCGTCGGAACGCCGCCTCGTCGAGGGCCTTGGTCACCCCCGCCACGTGGTAGACGACGTCGACGCCGGTCATCGCCGCGGCGAGGGATGCCGGATCGTCGAGATCGCCGCGGACGGTCGCGACCCCCGCGAGCCAGGGCGCCTCCAGCGGCCGGCGGAGGAAGGCTCGGACCGAGTCGCCGGCGGCGACGAGGGCCTCGCAGAGATGCGAGCCGACGAATCCGCTGGCGCCGGTGACGAGGGCCCTCATGCGGGAACCGGGGCGGCGGCCGATCGCCGGTCCATCAGAGCGAAAGCACTCCCTGATGACTCTCCATCATCGCCACCCGCCGCCGCATCACCTCGCTCGTCCCGTCGAGCAGCCCCGTCGTCTCCTCGAGCACCCGCTCCAGGGGGAATCGGAAGACCTGGGGGTCCCCGGTCGGCGTCCCGCCGCGGACGTGCGGCTGCCAGGCGACCATCTCGTCGGTCTTCTTCTCGAGCAGCGCAAGGACGGCCGCCAGTCCGAGCCGGCCGGCGATCAGGCGATCGAGGTGCGAGGGATTGCCGCCTCGCACCAGGTGGCCGAGGACGGTGCCGCGGACCTCGACGCCGGGAAGATCGTGCAGGCGTTCCTGCAGCATCGCCGTGAGGCGCGGGGTGGGAAGCTCGACCCCTTCGCTCTTCACGATCAGGACTCGCCGCTTCCCCCGACGCGGTTCGAATCCGGCGCGCAACACGCGCTCGGCGGCGTCGACGATCTCCGATTCGCTCCGCCCCTGCTCCCGGAACAGGACGCCGTCGGCGGCGACCGCGACGGCGGAGGCCATCGCCAGGTAGCCGCACTGGCGACCCATCACCTCCACCACGAACGCGCGCCGGTGCGCGCGGGCGGTGTCGGAGATCCGGTCGCAGGCCTCGACGATCGTGTTCAGCGCGGTGTCGACGCCGATCGCCAGCGACGTCGCGCCGATGTCGTTGTCGATCGACGCCGGCATCCCGACCACCGCCACGTCCCCCTCACGGGCGAGCCGGTGGGCGCCGGTCAACGATCCGTTCCCTCCGACGACGACCAGCCCGTGCACGCCGGCCGCGCGCATCTGCTCCAACGCCTCACGCCGCCCCTCCCCCGTCAGGAAGCGCGACGACCGCACCGAGCCCAGGAGCGTCCCGCCGAGGTTGCCGACCAGGTCGACCTCGGGTGCGGGGAAGAGCAGGCCGTCGTCGTGGGCGACCGTCAGGTCGCGAAACCGGCCCTCGATCAATCCGTCGTAGCCGTGGTCGACCCCGAGCACCCGGACCCCGCGCGACGCGGCGACGCGCACCACGGCGCGGATGGCGGCGTTCATGCCGGGGGAGTCCCCGCCGGAGGTCAGGATCGCGAGTGTCGTCATTCCGCGACCCGAAAATGGAAAATGGAAACTCGAAAATTCAAAACCGGCCAACGAGTACGCCTACTCCCGTCCGTTTTCCATTTGCCGGTTGTCCATTTTCCATTTTCCATTTTCTGTTCGCCTCAGACCGGCCCCTCGTACAAGCGATAGGTCTTGTACCGTTTGGCTCCCATCATCTCGATCGCCCGATTGATCAAATCATTGTCCTCCAGCGTCCAGGATACCTCGCCGTCGACGTACCCCAGACGCTGCGCGTTCCGCTGCGTGTCGTGGTACAGCACCGCGTCGATCCCGCGCTTGCGGTATCCCTTGCGGATCCCCAGTCCGGTCAATCGGCACGCCTTGATCCGCCGGAGGTGCCACAGCAGCTTGAAGATCCCGGTGGGGAACAGCCTCCCGTCGATCTTGGCGAGCGCGCGGTTGACGTCGGGAAGGGTCAGGGCGAAGGCGACCGGCTCGCGGTCCACCTCAGCGATCAGCGCCAGCTCGGGCACCACGATCGACTTCATCTCCTTCGCCATGTGCCGGAACTCGGCGTCGGTCATCGGCACGAAGCCCCAGTTCTTCTCCCAGGCGTCGTTGTAGATCGACTGGAGACGCTCCACCTCGGCGTCGAGATTCCGCACGTCGATCGGCCGGACGACCAGTTCTTCGCGCGTGCGAAACTTCTCCGCCAGCCGTGCGACGCGCTCCGGGATCGGCTGCCGCACGTCGAGCGTCCAGGCGAGCAGGTCCTTTGCCTTCTTCTGGCCGCACGCCCCTTCGACGAGCCCGACGTAGTAGCGGGGGTTGTAGGTCATCAGGACGTAGGGGGCGGCGTCGAAACCGTCGACGAGCAGGCCACAGTCGTAGTTGGTGGAGAGGTTCATCGGTCCGAGGAGCTCGGTCAGCCCGCGCGCGCGCGCCCATCCGCGGACGGCGTCGAACAGCGCGACGGCCGCTTCGGGATCGTCCAGCGCTTCGAACAGCCCCCAGTACGCGGTGCGGGTCCCCTGGAAGGCGTTGAAGTTGCGATCGTCGACGGCGGCGATCCGCCCCACGATCCGCCCTCCCCGCCACGCCAGGTACAGCTCGACCTCGGCGTGCCGGAAGAACGGATTCTTCGACGAATTGAGGAAATCGCGCCGTTCCATCCGGAGCGGCGCCACCCAATGTGGATCGCCCCGGTAGACCTCCCACTGGAAGGCGATGAACGCCTCCCGCTCGGATCGCGTCTCCACGCGTCGGACCACGACTTCGGACATCGGCTGGATGGCGGCGCTCATCGCGAACGGCCTTCCTACGCCGGCGTCTCGGCCGACCCGGACGGTTCGGCGGCAGGCTCGGGTTCCGTCGCCGATCCGGTCGAAGGGCGACCCAGGATCCCGACCTCCCGTCCGACGCGCTCGACGATCTCCAGCACCCGGTCGAGCTGACCGTCGGTGTGGGTCGCCATGTAGGAGGTGCGGATCAGCTGATTGCCGGGGGCGACCGCGGGGGCGATCACCGGATTGGCGAACAGTCCCGCGTCGAGCAGCGCGCGCCAGAAGACGAACGTCCGCGTGTCGTCGCCGATCACCAGCGGCACGATCGGCGTCTCCGAGCGCCCGGTATCGAAACCCATCCGGCGGAACTCCGACTGCATGCGGCGGGTGATCGCCCAGAGCCGTTCGCGCCGCTCGGGCTCCGCCTGCAGGATCTCCAGGCTCTTCAGGCAGGCGCCGGCCGCCGCCGGGGTCATCGCCGCCGAGAAGATCAGTGCCCGGCTCTTGTGCTTGATCCAGTCGAGGACCTTGGCCGGTCCGGCGATCACGCCCCCCAGACTCGCGAACGACTTGGAAAAGGTCGTCATCAGCAGATCGACCTCCTTCTCGCATCCAAGATGCTCGGCGGTGCCTCGGCCGTTTCGCCCCAGGACGCCGACGCCGTGCGCGTCGTCGACCATCACCCGCGCCCCGTGCGCGCGCGCGAGCCGCACCACCTCCGGCAGGGGCGAGAGGTCCCCTTCCATCGAGAAGACGCCGTCGACAACGATCAGCTTCCCGGCCCCCGGCTGGGAGGCGTTCGCCGCCGCCAGGAGCCGCTCCAGATCGGCCATGTCGTTGTGCCGGAACCGCTTCCGCTGCCCCGCCGAGAGCTCGACGCCGTCCAGGATCGAGGCATGGTCGCCGCGGTCGACGAAGACCAGGTCGTCGCGGCCGAGCAACGGCGCGATCGCCCCCTGGTTGGTCTGGAAGCCGGTCGAATAGACGATCGCCGACTCCTTGCCGAAGAAGTCGGCGAGCCGCTCCTCCAGCTCCTCGTGGAGCCGCAGCGTTCCGTTCAGGAATCGGGACCCGGAGCAGGACGAGCCGTAGCGCCGCACGGCATCGATCGCCGCCTCGCGCACCCGGGGATCGGTCGTCAACCCCAGGTAGTTGTTGGAGCCGATCATGATCAGGCGCCGTCCGCCGACCACCACCTCGGTGCCGCTCGTCTCCTCGATCGCCTGGAAATAGGGATAGAGCCCCGCTTCGCGGGCGTGGTTCGCGTCCTCCCAGAGGAAACACTTTTCGAACAGGTCGGCCACCGGGAACCCGAGGATGTAATGCGCTCGCCGGCGGCTGTCCATTCCTAATCGAACGGCGGTTCAGGGCGTGGGGGTCGCCCGAGACGCGGCGAAAAATCCGCGCCAGCGCGACTACGGGTCGTCGTCCGGCCGTCGGGGACGTCTCGGATCGGCTCGCACCAGCCATCGCGCCAGGTCGAGTCGACTGACGTAGCCGTGGATCCCGGAGCCGCGGCGCACCACCAACCCCGGGCATCCGGTCTCGGAGATCCGCCGCACCAGCTCGTCCAGCGGGCGATCGGCCTCGATCGACGGAACGAGCTCGATCGGCGTCATCACCTCGGCGACCCGCACGCGGCCCCACCGCTCGCGCGGGAGTTGATAGAGCCGCGCCGGCTCGACGAAGCCGACGACGCCCCGTTCGTCGCCGACCGCGAACCCCAGGAGCAGCTCCGCGGCCGAGGGACCGCCGATCTGGGTCATCAGCTCCAACAGCGTCCGGTCCGCGGGGACGGCGGGACCGACGCGCGTCGCGAGCTCGGCGACCCGTCCTTCCCGGAGGAGCGCGCCGATCCGCGCTTGCGTGTTGGCCTGCG
This sequence comes from uncultured bacterium, assembly GCA_964372275.1. Taxonomy (GTDB): domain Bacteria; phylum CAYJRR01; class CAYJRR01; order CAYJRR01; family CAYJRR01; genus CAYJRR01. The sequence goes on along the minus strand of CAYJRR010000078.1, from coordinate 13,361 downwards.
TCGCCGACCGGGCGAGGAACAACCCCATCAACGCGATCCAGACGCCGCCGAACCGGGGTCCGAGCAGGTCCCCGGCCTCGGCCGATTGCGCGGTGACGAAGACGGTCACGCCGACCAGAACCAATCCGCCGGCGAATGCAAGCCCGAGCCCGGCCGCCCACGCCGTCGCGCGGCGGTGGTCGTTGAACAGCGCCCACAGCACCGCCCGCAGGATCCGGCCGCCGTCCATCGGGAAGGCCGGCACGAGATTGAACATCCCGAGCAGCAGATTGCTGGAGAAGACGAACTGCGAGAGCAGCCGGGGCATCGGCGGCAACGGCAGCACCGCCGGGAACAGGAAGAGGAAGGCGAGCGCGAAGGAGACGAACGGACCGGCCGCGGCGATCAGCAGTTCGTCGCGCGTGCGCGTCGGTTCGCCGACGATCTCGGCCACGCCGCCGAAGAGGAAGAGCTGGATCTGCCGCACGTGGATCCCGAAGTACCGGGCGACGACGCAGTGTCCGAGCTCGTGCAGCAGGACCGAGCCGAACAGGAGCAGCGCCCCGGTCAGACCGACGAACAACGCGAACGGGTCGGTCTTCCCCGGAACCAGCTGCCCGGAGACGGAAAGGGTCACGACGACCAGCACCACGAACCAGCTGGCGTGCACCCGGATCGGGATCCCGATCACGCGTCCGGCGGGAAAGGAGAGTGACGCCACGGCAGGTCCCATTCTAGCCCGTGGCGCCGGACCGGGGCTGCCCGGACCGCGGCGGCGCCGGCCGCGGCGGCCGTTGACCGTCCCGCGCCCGAGGTGCTACAGGTCCAACGGCTTCAACGGGCTCGTAGTGAACCGGACATCACGCAACCCTCCGAAGGTTGAGTAGCAGGTTCAATTCCTGCCGAGCCCACCATCACGCGGCGGAGGAACCGGCGGGCGCCTTCGGCGGCGACGGCGGCACGACGAGCATCGCGATGGCGGCGAGCTCCAGGAAGGTGCCGGCGAGCGAGGCGGCGGCGTAGAACGGTGCTCGCCCCTCGATCAGGCCGAAGATCGCGCGCAGGCCGACGCCGCAGGTGAGGGTCCAGAAGGCGCGCGGAACCGGTCCCGGTCGGCGCGGACCTCTCTCGCCGGAGCCCCCTTCGCCCGCCGCCGGGGGGGACGTCCCGGTCCCGGCCGTGGCGGCTTGCCGCAGGGCGAGCGCGGCGCCGACGAGGTAGGCCGGCGTCGCCACGGACGAAAGGTGCAGCGCATCGGGTGCCCATTGGAGCGGCGGCAATCCGCCGGCGTTCAAGCCCCGCAGACCGGCGTCGACGGCCAGCGCCACCAGGAGCGAGCCGGCGGCGCCGGCGGCGAAGGCGGGGGCCGCGCCCGCGTTCATTGGTCGCCTTGGCGGGGCCGGCGCGCGGACATCGCTCGAGCACTCCCGGAGCAAAGAGTCCCCCGCGGTCGACCGCGGGGTTTCGTGGTGGTCGCTGTAGGACTCGAACCTACGACCCCCGCCATGTGAGGGCGATGCTCTACCGACTGAGCTAAGCGACCGAAAGGGCCGCGATTGGGTACCACCCGACCGCGGGGCCGTCAAGGGACGCGACGGTCCCCGGCTCGGAGCGTCGATCGGCTCCGTCGCCGTCTACCAGCCGGGACCACGGGGGCGCACCTCGCACCAGTGCTGGCCGTCGTGGAACTCCCAGCGACCGGAGTACCAATAGACGCGGTAGCCGTCGTACCAGCGGCTCGGGCAACCGCAGTACGGGTCGTGCCAGTGGTCGTCGTGCGTCTCGAGGTAGATCAGTCCCGCCGCCGCCGCCGCGACCGCCGCCTCCCGCGGGCTCGCCCCGAGCAACGTCGCTCCGAAACAGGTGGCCAACATGCACGTCTCGAGTCCGTCCGGGGGCGGGCCCTGGTGATGCCCGTGACCGTGGTGGTGCACCGGAACGCACGCCGAGAAAAGCAGCATCGCGACGACCGACAGTACCGCGCCGACCCGGAGCGCGACCGGTCTGCCGACGGGACTTCGCCGCGATCTCTCCGAACTCCTGCTCGACGTCGACGTCGTGTGCATGCGCGCCTCCCCGTGCCCGGCAGGACGAACCGTTCGACGGGCGCGTTCCGCCCGCTATTCGACGTGTGATCCGCCTGGAATTGAAGAGAAAACCGGCGACTGCTCGAGCGGCCGCCGCGTCGGGCGGGGTCGGCGGCTGCTCCGGCTGCGGCGGCGGCGACATCGACGCGTTGCGACGTCTTCACGAAAGCAGAACGGACGGTCGGTGGAACATTCAGACGCTCCGGCAGCTCCCTTCGGGCGGGATGCGTTGACGACATCTCCAGGTAGCCACCCTCGGCAGTCGAGCGGGAGTCGCTGCGAACGGTCGCCGCGCAATCTCTGCGTAACGACGATTGAGTGTCGAGACTCGATTCGCCGCTCGCGTACACTCTCCCACCGATCAACGCCAAGGCGGCACCGGGAGGGTGGATTGAACGAGAGATCAGAAGTCCTTCGGTCGATGTTGCGTCGAACCGCGCGTCGGACGAAGGCGGGCGTGACTCGATTCCACTTCCTCGTCGCGCTGGCCGGAGCGCTGGGAGGCGTTTCCGGCGCGATGGCGCAGAATCAAGGCGCGGTCCAGGCCGCGGAGAGAAGGGTGAAGGAGGCGGAGTCCGACGAGAAGGCCAAGGCGAAGTCCGTGGCCGAACTGCAGACGGAGGTCGTGGCCAGACAGAAGGAGCACGACGCGCTGAAGCGGAAGATCGAGACGGAGAAGGCGAGCCTGAAGAAGGCGAACGCGCTGGCGCAGGCGAAGATCCGGGTGACACTCCTGGCGCACGAGGACGAGCTGAAGCGCGCCGGAGAAAAGCTCAAGTCGAAGAAGCAGGCATTGGGGACCGCGGGACGTGCGCACCAGCAGGCGGTGCAGGCAACGGCGCGCGCGAGGGCGGAACTGGCGAACCTCCAGCAAAAGCCCGCGGGGAGCACGGCGGCGACCGCCGCCGCGCCCGCTTCGGCCGCGGCGGCGGCGGCCGAAGCGGCGGCCTCGGCCTCCACCGCGGCCGAACGGAAGCCTCCGAAGGGCCCGGAGGAGGTCGTCGCACGCTATCCGCGGATCGACCTCGTGGCCGAATGTCCGTCCTGCCGGGAGTGCGCGGAAGGGGTCGCCTTCGACTTCGACGAATCGGAGATCGAGGCGATCGACGGAAACAAGAAGTGGAAGAAGACGCTGACGGGAACGAACCACTGGTTCGTGAACAATCGCCTCGATCCTTATTCGACGACGGGCGGCGAACGGGCGAACCTGTTCGTCCGCGACGTGGGGGCGAAGGAGTTCGTCGCGCTCACTCGCGAATCGACCTGGATCCACTGCATGAACGGCCGCGGCCCCGTACGGGAATACCAGTGGCCGATCCCGTACGGGGAGCGTGACTCCTACAACACCAACAGCTTCTTCCAGGCGCACCACGTCGTTCAGGACGAGTGGGCGAAGAGCCGATTCGCGAAGCTGGTCGACGTCGACGGCAACGAGCTCTACTCCTCCAAGCTGGCGCCGAGCGTTCTGCTTCTGACGGGCGGCGGGAGCAAGGTAAAAGGCGGACAAAAGTTCGGCAGCAATCACGAAGCGATCACGCTACGCCAGAAGGACCGACGCGACCGGAGCAGCGCGGCCAACAGCAAGTGGGGCTGGAGCTACGCGCAGGAGCTCGCCCACGCGAGGAACGATCTCGGGAGCCCGGACGTCGGAGCGGTTCCCGCCTCCAAGGTCGCCGAGATCTTCGCCTACTTCGACAAGACCGAGAACTACTACTGCAGCCTCTGGACGCGTGGTGTGGAGGCCTTGAACAAGAATCCGAACGCCCCCGACTACACGGCGAAGATCAAACAGCTCAAGGAGATCTTCGTCGGATCGAACTGCCCGGAGCCAGCGGTTCGGACCTCGGAGTTCGGCCCTCCGCGGAACGTCCAGGCCGCGGCTCAGAACGAGTACGGGCAGTGCTCCGTGGTTGTCCGCTGGGATCCGGCATCGGTCACGAAGGCGCGCGACGTGAAGATCAACTACGTCCAGCCCTCCGACCCGACGGAGTCCGACGGCAAGACCCGTTGGAAGTCGACCCGGCGGTGGCAACAGGAGACCCAGGTCAAGCTCGGCGGCAACTCCCGCGACTGCGACGGGACGTTCTGGTACCAGGCCTGCGCCGACTACGGCGACGCGGGTGAGTTCTGTATGGAGAAGGCCGTTTCGATCCAGACGCCCCCGAAGTGACTGCGACGGTCGAGGAACTTCGACCGTTCGGGTAGACCGCTTGAATCAGGCGTGTCGATCGTAGACGGCGGCGTCGGAGGCCGACTGCACCGATTCGACGGAAAGTCTCAGCGATGAAAAAGCGCCGTGACCTCTTCCGCCCCCCCGCCTTCCACGGCCGCCCGGCGCGCGAGCTCCTCCGAAAGGACGACCTCCGCGACTTTCGATTCGCCGCGCCAACTCGCGAGATGGAAGGTCGAAACGTGCAGGTTCTGCGACGCGATCCGTCGGCCGACCATCACCACGATCATCCAGCGCTGCTGATCGAGGGTGGTGTCGGACGACCCGTCGGCGATGACGTGATCGACTCGCGCGACGAACGGAAAGGTGACGTCGCCGCCGTTGCCATGGACGATCGATGCGGCGCGAACCGGAACGCCGAGGCGAATCAGATCCATTTTCATCTCGGGGCCGAGGTCCGGCGGCTCGACCCAACGGAGCTCGAGCGCCATCACCTTCGCCCGCGCCGTCTCGGCATCGAACGCCAGCCGGGGTGGCAGCGTGCCGTCGAGGCCGTCGCGATCGAACGGGCCATGGAGGAGAATCGCCACGGACGCCGCGAACCCGACTCCGAGAATCCATCCGACGCACGGAAGGAGGTCGTAGCGGACGACCGCCTGGCGGAAAGGCAGGCCCTCCTCGCGCGTTCGCACCGTCGTCCGGCCATTCTCCATCGGCTCGGAACGATAGCTTTCCCTCGCTCGGCAGTCCCCTTTTTATGGAGGCAGGCTGCAGCCGACATCGACCCGTTTGCAGGACGGAAACGAGATCGTGGCCGGAGGGCAGGTTCGCGCGCCCGAGCGAGCACTCGCGTAGGCGTCCGGTGACCTTCCTCGAACCGACCTCCGTCCGTTTCGAGCGATGCGAGAGTGCCGCGGGGAGCGGCGCTATCGCCGTGTTCCCGCGCCACCGCCTTTGGCCGCCGGATTGTGCGGAAGCTCGCGGGTGTCGGTGAGGCGCGACAGGTTGGATCCGATGGAGGGCCAGGATCCGTAGGGGCCGCGGGAGACACCCCGGATCGCCACGAAGAGTACGCTGGCGCTCCCCACCACGACAACGAGCGCACCGAGAACTCCGCCGGTCGCAAGGGCGGCAGTCAGAAGTCCGAAGCCGGTCGTCATGCTCGCTCCGCCGCCACCGATCACGGCAACGCTCCCCACCAGGGCGCCGGCAAGTACGCCGATGCCGCCGACGAACGCTCCCCCGATGCGATCTCGAATCGTCAGGTATTGGACAAAGTCGATCACCCTTCCATCCGGCGCCGTCGTGACCCACTGGCCGGTCATGCGCCCCTTGGCGTCGAGGAATCCCTCGCGGTTTCTGCCATCGGCCTCACGGAAGGTCCATGTCTCCGTCGGCACGCCATTGGAGAACGATCCCTTGGCGAAACGTGCGCCATTCGCATGGCGAGATTCGTAGGGACCATCGACCACCTCGGTCGACCCCACGAGCGCGACGCACCAACGCACGTCGACGGCTCCTCCCGACGCTTGAACCGTCGTCGAACGCTCGACGCGCCCGGCCGGACAGAACTCCGCGCGCGCGAGCGTCGGCGCGCAGAGGAACGAAACGAGAGTGGCGATCGCGACGGTTCGATTTCCTGGACCCATGGCTTGGTTCTCCTCGCCACGGTCGATTTGCAGCCGATGTGCCACCTGCCGCTACGCGTCAACTTCTGGCGACGAAAAAGGAATCGCGAATCGGCTACACGAGAACTCACAGGGGACGCCAAACCCACCTGGGACCGCGCGCGCCCATCGCCATGACATCGGGGTCATCGATTCGGGGAAGTGGACGTGGATGCGGATACTCGCCGGAGTCGCGTCGGCCGATCAGTCGTGGCGGGTGCGCTGCGGATACGGTTGCCGTTCCGGTCCCCGCTCGGACATCGGCCTCGGTCACCCCGGCGGCGTCGGCCCCACCCTCCCCGCCACCATCTCCGCCGCGCGCTCCGCCATCACCCGCCGCTGGATCTTGCCGGTGTCCCCCTTCGGGATCTCCTCGACGAACAGCACGTGCCGCGGGACCTCGTACGGCGCAAGCCCCGCCGCTTTCGCGTGCGCAACGATCTCCGCTTCGGTCACCGCCGGCCCATCGTTCTTCACCACGCACGCCGCCACGACGTTTCCGCGGATCGGGTCGGGAACGCCGACGCAGCAGACTTCGCGCACGGCCGGGTGGTTCCAGAGGCGCTCGTCGATCGTGAGGTAGTTGACGAACTCGCCGTCGACCTTGCCGGTGTCGACGCTCCCGCGCCCGACGAACCAGTACTGTCCCGTCTCGTCCTGGCGCGCGTCGTCGCCGGTGTCGAACCATCCGTCGCCGAACCGGAAGGCCTTCGCCGTGGCGTCGGGCTGGTCGAAGTATTCGGCAAAAACGTTCGGGCCGCGGATCAGGAGGCTGCCCGTCTCGCCGCGCGGCCGCTCGCGGCCGTCGGCGGGATCGGCGACGCGCATCTCGTTGATCGGCAGCGCGAACCCCATCGCCCCCGGGGTCACGTGGTCGGGGGTCGTCTGGCATCCCCAGCAGCCGGTCTCGGTCATCCCCCACCCGTTGGCGACCGGGATCCCGGTCCGCTCCATGAACTCCGCGTGGAGCTGCGCCGAAAGCGGCGCCGCGCCGCAGACGACGTACCGGAGCGTGCGCCACGCGCCGCGGTCGGGGAGTCCCGCCGCGAGAAGACGAGTCAGGAGGCTGGGTACGACGGAGACGTAGGTCGCGCCGTTCGCCTCCACCGCCGGCCAGAAGCGCGAGGCCGAAAACTTCTCGAACAGGACGAGCCTCCCGCCCCGCTCGAGCATCGGGAAGAAGGAGGTGTACTGCGCGTTGACGTGGAAGAACGGCAGCACGCAGACGCAGACGTCGTCCCCGCCGAGCCGGAAGTGTTCGGCGAGGCTGAAGGCGTCCATCACCATCTCGTGGCGCTGCACCACCGCCTTCGGCAGCCCGGTGGTCCCGCTGGTGAAGATCATCTGGAACGGATCGGCCGGGCGCACCTCCACCTCCGGCGCCGCGGCGGCGGCCGCCGCCATCGCCCCCTCCCATTCGACGGCCGTCCGGACCCCGTCGATCCCACCGTCGACCGAGACGATCGGGATCTCGGGGGCCGCCTTCGACACCGCCTCCGCTGTTCCGGCGAAGGCGCGCTCCACGACGAACAGGCGTGCGCGCGACTTCCGCAACATGTAGACGACGCGGTCGACGTTTCGCTCCAGGCCGAGGTTGATCGGATTGACGACGCCGCCGGCGCGCACCGCCCCCAGCCACGCCGGGAAGAAGGCGGGGGAGTTCCGCAAGAAGAGACTGACGCCGTCGCCCCGCCCGATCGCCAAGGTCCGGTAGACGTTGGCCGCGCGCGAGATCCGCCCGTCGAGCTCGCGGAACGACCAGACCGTCCGGTCCTCCTCCGCCGAGACGAGGAACGGCCGGTCCCCACCCCGTGCGCAGGCCTCGCGCACCAGCCGATCGACGGAGGCGACGCGCGTCGCCGGAAGCCGGATGGACGGACTCACGTCGCGGGTTCATATCACGCCGGACGCGTGCCGGCGGCCCCTTCGAGGCGCCGATCGACACCGACCGGGCGATTGACGCCTCTCGGGAAGCTGCGATAGGGTGGAGCTCAAGCTTGCGCGATTCCGACTTCGACCGGCGTTCCCGACTCTATCCGTCGGGTACCCCTCCACCCCGCGGCGGCCCTCGCCGGGGGAAAGGCCCCCGGGCGACCTCCGGCCGGCACGGCGATCCCGGCGGCGGCCGGCGCCGTGTCCACCTGCGCCGGGTCGTCCGACTTGCCGCCGCCGCTCTGGCCGGCGGCCTCCTCGGCGGCGTCGCGGTCCGGATCGTCGTGACGCCGCCCGGTTGGCTCCGCCCCGATCCGGATCCGGCGGTCACGGCCGCGATCGGGCGGGTCGACACCGAGGTCGTCCCCGAGGCGCCGCTCCCGTCGATCGAAGTGGAGCACGCCACGATCCAGCGCGGGCAGACCTTCTCCGAAGCGATGGAGGCGGCGGGATTCGAGCCCGTGCAGGCGACCGCGCTCGTCTCGGCGGCGCGCCCGCACGCCAACCTCGCCCGCGTCCGTCCCGGGAACACCTTCGCCGTCTGGCGTCGCGCCGACGGCGCGGGATCGCGACTCGCGTCGTTCCAGATGTCGCTCGCGCCGAACCGCACCCTGATCGCGCGGCCGCGCGGCGAGTCGTTCGAGGTCGAGGTCCGCGAGATCCCCTACGAGACGACGATCGCCGGCTACCAGGGATCGGTCGACACCACGCTCTGGGAGGCGGCGGTCGAGGCCGGCATCGATCCGAACCTCGTCGCCGACCTGGCCGACATCTTCGCCTTCGACCTCGACTTCAACACCGAGGTCCGCCGAGGGGATCGTTTCCGCCTGGTGGTGGAGCGCAAGACGCTCGACGGCCGGCCCGCCGGTTTCGGGAGGATCCTCGCCGCCGAATACGTCAACCGCGGGGAGAGCCGCTCCGCCATCCTCTTCCGGCTCGCGTCGGGGGACGCCGAGTACTTCGCCGCCAACGGAAACTCGCTGCGGCGCATGTTCCTGCGCAGTCCGCTCCGGTATCGACGCATCTCGTCGCGATTCACGCGCTCCCGGTTCCATCCGGTCCTCAAGACGCGGCGCCCGCACCATGGCGTCGACTACGCTGCGGACCGCGGAACGCCGGTGCGCGCGGTCGGCGACGGCGTCCTCACCGCCGCGAACTGGAACGGCGGTTCCGGCAACTTCGTCAAGATCCGCCACAGCGGCGTCTACGAGACCTCCTATTCGCACCTCCAGGGGTACGGCCCCGGGATCCGGCGCGGGCGGCGGGTGCGGCAGGGCCAGGTGATCGGCTACGTCGGCTCGACGGGGCTCTCGTCCGGTCCGCACCTCCACTTCGCGTTCTACGAACGTGGCCGCTACGTCGATCCGCTGAGCAAGCGATTCCCCGCCGCCGACCCCGTCCCCAAGGGGGAACGCGCGGCGTTCGAGGCGGAGCGCCACCGGCTCCTGGCGCTCCTCCCGGCGTGGCCGGAGGCGGCGGCGCTGCCGATGGGGCCGGCGATCCTCGTACCGAAGTAGCGACGGGTCGGCCCGTCCCCGGGTGGTATCATCGTCGTCGCGGCGGCGGGGGACCGATGGCGTTCGAGCCACAGCAGTTCGGCAAGTACACCCTCTTCGAGAAGCTCGCCGTCGGCGGCATGGCGCTGATCTATCGCGCCCGGATCCAGGGGGTGAAGGGGTTCCAGAAGGACCTCGTCATCAAGCAGATCCTCCCGCAGTACAGCGGGATGTCCGACTTCATCGAGATGTTCATCGACGAGGCGAAGATCGCCGTCTCGCTGAACCACGCCAACGTCGTCCCGGTCTACGAGCTGGGGGAGATCGACGGCCAGCTCTACATCGCGATGGAGTACGTGGCGGGTCACGACCTGATGCGGGTCCTGGAGGTATGCGAGGAGAAGAAGGTCGTCTTCGACCCGCGCCTGGCCGCCTACGTGCTGATCCACGTGTGCCGCGGCCTGGAGTACGCGCACAACAAGAAGGACGACGAAACCCGGGCGCCTCTCCACATCGTCCACCGGGACATCTCGCCGAACAACGTCATCCTCTCCCACGACGGCGAGGTGAAGATCATCGACTTCGGCATCGCCAAGGCGACGATCAAGGTGAGCGTCACCAAGTTCGGAACGCTCAAGGGGAAGATGATCTACATGTCGCCGGAGCAGGCGGCGGAACAGAAGCTCGACCACCGCAGCGACGTCTTCAGCGCCGGGATCTTGCTCTACGAGATGGTCACCGGAAAGAAACCGTACGGCGGGGACGACCTCTCGAAGATGCAGGAACAGGTGAAGAAGGCGATCTTCCCGCCGCCGCTGGAGGCGAACCCGTCGCTTCCCAAGGCGATGAGCGACATCGTGCTGCGGGCGATGGCGCGCGACCCGGCGGATCGGTTCCAGACGGCCTTCGACTTCGAGCGGGCGCTAACCGACTACCTCTTCTCGACCCACCAGAACGTCTACGCCCGGGACCTTTCCCAGTTCCTCACCGACCTGTTCGCCGGCGCGACCTCGACGCCGGATCCGGAGCGATCGTCGGAGGTCCCGACGCTGCGGCGGGCGCGAAACCTCTCGATCGACGTCGGCGATCCGGAGTCGACCCAGGAGCCGGTGACCGATCCCGGAATCGGGATGACCCCGACCGAGGAGGGGGTCGTCTCGCCGAACGAGGCGGAGACGGTGGTCGACGTCGCGGCGCCGGCGGTGGCGGCGGCGGCACCGGTCGTGGCGGTGGCGCGCATGGGGGACGAGGAGTTCCAGTTCGAGATTCCGCCGCCGGCGAGCGCCGTCGGACCGGCACGGGTCCGAGACACGGTGCTGACACGGCGCGCCCCGTCGGGGGTGGGGGTCGTTCCGGCCGCCGACGGCGTGGACGACAGCACGCCGGCTCGGTCGCCGATGCCGGCCCGAGCCGCCCCCGGCGACCGCACGCCGGTCGACCGGACGCCGGTCTCGCCGCCCGCCGCGATCGATCGGACGCCGGTCATGGCGCTGCCCGACCGGACGCCGGTCATGGCGCTGCCCGACCGGACGCCGGTCTCGGCGGCGCCGGATCGCACCCCCGTCACGGCGATCCCCTCCGCCGCGACGTCGCCCTCCCCTCCGGTGGCGCCGGCGGCCGCCGCCGCACCGCCATCTCCACCCGCCGCGGCGATCCCCGCCGTCGCGGCGTCCGCAGGGACGGGGGTGGCAGGGACGGCGACGACCTCCGGCCCGGTCGCGTCGGCAACGGCCTCGGCCGCCGCCGTGCCGGTCCTGCCCTCGACCGCGCCGACCCCCTCCCAATCGCGCACGCGGATCTCCGACGCGCGCGATCATGCCCTGGGCCGACGCGCAGCCCCCGCGCGCGCCGACGGACCGGCGGAACCGAAGCTCGAAGGCCGGTTCGAATCGGCCCAGGACTTCCTCGCCAACAGCTTCGCCAGCTACGACCAGAATCCGGGTCTGTTCCTGGAGACGACGCGTCTCGACACCAAGCTCGGCATCGACCTGGCGGTGGTGCTCCACTTTCAGAAACCGCCGCAGAGTTTCCTGGTGCACGGCCGGGTGAAGTGGCACCGGACCAAGGAGGGAAGCCTCAAAGGCCGCCGCCTCCCGCCGGGGATGGCGATCGAGCTCGTCCGCGACCGCGACGACGACTTCAACGCGCTGTTCGCCTACCTCGGTCTATTCCCGTAGGCGGCTACCGTCGCTTGATCCGCGGGCCGAGGGCCGTTTCAAACGCCTGAAGCCGGCCGTCCTCCACCCGGAACCATGCGATCGTCCCGTCGGGAGCGAGCCGGAACCGCCGCGTCGGCTTCACCCCGTCGTCGAGCGGAGGAATGAACGCCTCCGCCATCGTCCGTCCGTTCCGATCGAGCCGAACGAGGTGCACCCGCTCGACCGCCTCGCCGTCCCCTTCATGGAGGGCCAGCACCGACTCGCCGCCGGCGAGTCCCCCGATCCGGACGACGTCGTGGAGGACCCGGCCCACCGCCGCCTTGACGCGCGCGACCGGGCGCGGGTGTCCGCCCGGCGGCGCCGACTCGATCCAGGTGTCGGTCGGATCGTCCCCCGAAATGCCGATCGTTCCACCGTCGACCGCCGGCTCGGCGGCGGCCGCCCGGGCGCTTCCCCGGAACTCGCCGATCGGGGAGAAGCGCAGCAGCAGCTCCGAGCCCCCGTCGGCGACGAAGACGTCCCCCGCGGCAAAGCCGATCCGCTCCGGGAGTTCCAGCCGCGCCCGACCGGCCGAGATCCGCTCGTTGCCGAACGAGCGCGATCGACTGCCGTCGAGCGCGTAGTGCTCGACACGCCGGGCGGTGGCGTTGAGCACGAACACACCCCCCTCGCCGTCCAGCACGAAATCGCTCCGGTACGGCGGAACCCCGGCCGGGCCGGTCGGATCGGACGGGAGGTCGAGCGTGCGAAGCACCGCCCCCTCACGCGACAGGCCGACCAGCTTCGAGCCGATCGCGTCGAGAATCCACCACGTTCCGTCCGCCGCGACCTGCAGCGAGGGCGGCCCGCCGCCGCACGGAAGCAACGCCCGGTTCTGCTCGGCACCGCCGATCGGGGCCGCAGCGCCGACGGCGACTTCGAACAGCGGCGCCGGAGCCGGCACCGCCGTCCGGGGATCGGCCGCAGGCTCCGAGAGGCCGGCGGCGGATCCGGCGAGGACTCCCACGAGCCCGGCGAACCGCCACCCGCGAGGCAGGCGCACGGACGCGCCGGCACCGCCCTGTTCGGGTCGATCGACCTCGACGAGACCGGTCCGGTCCACGCGCGTCAGCTCTTGGCGACCGCGGCCGGTGGCGGCGACTGGGTCCCGCCGGCCGTCTCGCCTCCGGAAGCGGAGGCGCCGGCGGCCTCCTTGCCGGCGGAGGCGTCGGCGGCGGCTTTGGCCGCCTTGGCGGCCGCCGCTTTGGCCGCCTTCTCCGCGGCCGCCTTGGCCTTCGCCTCCTCCTCCTTGCGCGCCTGCTCGGCCTTGGCTTCCTGGTCGAGGTAGTAGCGCTTCAGGTCCCGGTAGCGGCGCGCGACCATCCACGCGTCGGTCTCGGAGATCGAGGTGGCGAGCTCCGGCCGCAGGAGGCGGATCAGCTCCTTGCGCAGCGACGGTACGAGCCACCGCCCGCCGTTGGTGAGCGACGCCACCTCCGTCCGCTCGCAGGCGGCGGCGATCTCGCGGATCTGCGATTCGGTGAGCATCGAGAAGGCGCGGTTGGCGGCGAGCTCCTTCACCGCCCGTTCGGACAGCTCGGTCATGACGGACGAGGTGTTAGCACAAGGGTCCGCCCAAGTCATCCGGACAGGATCCGCTCGATCCGCTCCGGATCCAGGGCGATCGCGTCCGCCGGGAACGGCGGAAAGTCCCCTTTCAGTCCCGTCTCGCTGACGACGCAGACGACCTTGGCGTCCGGGTCGAGCCGCTTCTCGCGGGCGAGCTTCTCGGCGGCGGCGATCGTCACCGCCCCGGTCGGTCCGCTCCAGATCCCCTCGATCCGCGCGAGCTGCCCCATCGCCTCGACGATCTCCGGGTCCTCGACCGACGT
>CAYJRR010000077.1:16108-22522 GCA_964372275.1 uncultured bacterium | reverse complement strand
GCGGCAGGAGGGCGGCGATCGCCATCGCCGCTCGGAGCGCACGCGCACGCAAACGATTCGGACCTCGTCCGGTCGCGGTCACGTCAGCCGCATCCTACCGCCGAAACGACCCTTTTTCGATGGCCGACCGATCCGTGCCGGCCTTCGAGCTCGATTGCCTCCCCCCGGACCGGACGATAAGATCAGCGGACGATGCGGATCTTGAAGATCCTCGGGGCCGCCGCCCTGATCGGCGCGGCCGCGTCGGTCGCTCCCCGTCTCGCCGGTTTCACCTCGGCCGCCAAGCCTGCCTACGTCACCGCCGCCGAAGGCCCGATCGAAGTCGCCGCGGGCCCGATGCATCCGTTCGACGTCGGCGGGAGATCCGAAGCGACCGATCCGTTCCAGCTCAAGATCCTGAGCAAGGTCTCGTACTACATCGGCGAGGACTACGTCGACCAGGCGCGCGTCGATCCGACGAAGATGCTGCAGGCGGCGATGGACACGCTCCAGCGCGAGGTGGCCGAGATCCAGGTCGAGTACACCGACAGCGACGGCGGAAAGGCGTCGCTCGACGGAGGCGCGTTGATGCGCGTCCATGTCGGCTCGGCCGAGCGCACCTTCAACGGAAAGGTCCGGGACCTCGACGAGATGGTCGTCCGTCTGAAGGAGGTCTTCTCGTTTCTCCGCAAGGAGCTTCCGCCCCAGAGCAACCCGGAGCAGCTCGAGTACGCGGCGATCGGGGGGATGCTCTCCACCCTCGATCCGCACTCGGTCCTTCTCCCGCCCGAGGTCTACGACGAGATGAAGCTGTCGACGACCGGCGAGTTCGGCGGCTTGGGGATCGTGATTGCGATCCGCGACAGCCAGCTCACGGTCATCAGCCCGCTGGACGACACGCCCGCCTCCCGCGCCGGGATCAAGGCCGGGGATCGGATCACCAAGATCGGCGAGGAGTCGACGGTCAACATGGCCCTCGACGAAGCGGTGAAGAAGCTGCGCGGACCCAAGGGGACGGCGGTCACGATCGGCGTGCAGCGTCGCGGGATGCCGGAGCCGCGGGAGTACACACTGATCCGCGACACCATCCGGATCGTCAACGTCGAGGGGCAGCTCCTCTCCGAGAACGTCGGGTACGTCCGGGTGAAGGGGTTCCAGGAGGAGACCGGGCACGACGTGAAGGCCCAGATCGATCGGATGCGGGCCCAGGCGCCGGGCGGGACGCTCAAGGGGGTGGTGCTCGATCTGCGCAACAACCCCGGGGGGTTGCTCGACGAGGCGATCAAGCTGACCGACCTGTTCCTCGAGACCGGTCCGATCGTGACGACGGTCGGCGCCCCCGGCAGCCGCCTCCGCGAGGAGAAGAACGCGAAGTGGCCGGACACCGACAAGGAGACGCCGGTCATCGTCCTGACCAACGGCGGCTCGGCCTCGGCCTCGGAGATCGTCGCGGGGGCGCTCAAGAACCGCGATCGCGCGCTCGTGCTCGGCGAGCAGACGTTCGGAAAGGGATCGGTGCAGAACCTGTTCGACCTCCGCGATGGGAGCGCGCTCAAGCTGACGATCGCGAAGTACCTCACCCCCGGCGACGTCTCGATCCAGTCGGTGGGGGTGACGCCGGACATCGAGACGGTGCCGGTCAAGATCTCGACCGAGCAGATCGACCTCACCGGCGAGAGCCGGAAGTTCCGTGAGTCGGACCTCGATCGCCATTTTGACGGCGAAGGGGCGGGGCGGCGCGAGAAGCCGGTCCTGGCGCTTCGGTTCCTCGACGGGTCCTCCAAGGGTCCGGTCAGCCGCTTCGCGCCGATGCTGCCGAAGGACGAGGGCCGCGAGAAGAAGAAGGAGGACGGGGCCTCCGGCACTCCGGGCGGCGAACCGGAGGAGGAGGAGGAGCTCGATCCGGAGTACCGCAAGACCGCCGATCTCGCCAAGGACTTCGAGGTGCAGCTGGCGGTCTCCCTGCTCAAGCAGGCCGGCCACTACTCGCGCCGGAAGATGCTCGGGGGCGCGAATGCGGTGATCGCCAAGGCCGCGTCGGACCAGGACCAGAAGATCGCCGAGGAGTTCCGCAAGCTGGGGATCGACTGGTCGTCGGGCCGGGATGCCGGGACGCCGAAGCTCTCGGCGGTGATCGACTTCGGAGCGCCCGCGGATGGAGTCGCCGCGGGGGACGAGGTCAAGCTCACGGTCCACGTCACCAACGTGGGCACCGGCGAAGTCTCGCGGCTGCGCGGGATTTCCGAGAGCGACGAGCCGCTCTTCGACGACATCGAGCTGGCGTTCGGGCGCCTGAAACCTGGACAGACGCGCTCCTGGTCGGTCCCGATGAAGCTCCCGAAGTCGTGGCCGGCCAGCGTGGTGGAGACGACGATCGCCCTCCAGCGGGGGGACGACGCGCCGATCCAGAAGGTCCCGGGGCGGCTGACGGTGAAGCCCCTCCCGCGTCCGTCCTTCGCCTACAGCTGGCAGGTCCTCGACGGCGGCGCGGCCGCGCCACTCCCCAAAGGGCTGAAAGGGGCGGCGGAGGAGGCGGTCGTCGGCAACGGCGACGGGATCGCGCAGACCGGGGAGACGGTCGAGGTCGCGGTCACGGTCGTGAACCAGGGACCGGGCGAATCGCCCGAGCCGGTGGCGATGCTGAAGAACCTCGAGGGGGAGGGGATCTTCATCGATCGCGGGCGCATCAAGTTCGATCGGCTCGCGCCGGGGAAGTCCGCGGACGGACGATTCCGTTTCCAGGTTCGCGAAGGGTTCTCGAAGGACCGGTTCGAACTGCGGCTGACGGTTGCCGATTCGGTCCTCGGGGAGTACGTGACCGAGAAGCTCGAGCTTCCCAGCGGTCCGCGCGGAGGCTCGCTCGCATCCGCCGGTGGGCGCGTGCAGGTTTCCCAAGCGGGCACTCCGATCCACGCCGGCGCGTCGGAAAAGTCGGTGGTACTCGCCCGGGCGGGGGCCGGGAGCACGCTCTCGGCGAAGGCCAAGTTGGGGGTGGAATGGATCCAGGTCCAGCTTCCCGACGGCCGCGCCGGCTGGATTCCGGCCTCGTTCGCCACGCCGACGGGCCGTGCCGCCTCGGCCGCGGGTGTCGAGGTGGTCCGCATGGCGCCGCCGAGGATCGCGGTCGCCCCGCGAAGCGATCAGCTCGTGGCGACCGACGAACGGACGACGCTGCAAGGGACGGCCACCGACGACCACGGGATCAAGGACCTGTGGGTCATGGTGAACGACAAGAAGGTCTACTACCGTACCTTCCCCGGCAATCTGCCGGTCCGCGAGCCGGTGCCGTTCGCCGCCGACCTTCCGCTCAAGGACGGGCAGAACCGGATCACCGTGATTGCGCGCGACAAGGGGGACCTGCAGTCGATGGCCTCTTTCTCCATCCGCCGGCCGAAGGCGGGCGAGGCAGCGGCGGCGACGCCGCGAAAGACCACCTCGGTCCAGTGACGATCCGCGTCCGCGCCTTCGCCGTCTATCGCGAGCTCCTGGGGGCCGAATCGGTCGAGCTCGAGCTGCCGGACGGGGCGACGCCACGGACCGCGTTCGAGCGGCTGTTCCGGGGACGGTCCGACCTGCCCCGGCTCCTGCGGTCGACGATGTTCGCCGTCGAGCGCGAATACGTGGCGGCCGATCGGCCGCTGCGCGACGGCGACGAGCTGGCCCTTCTTCCGCCGGTCGCCGGCGGGGCGCGCACGGGTGCGCCGCGATGCCGCTAGTGCGTCGATGATCTCGGACGGTTCCGGCCACTACGAAATCACCGATCGGCCGCTCTCGGTCGAGCGCGAGGTCGCTCGCGTGGCCGATCCGGGACACGGCGCCATCGCCACGTTCGTGGGCGTGGTGCGCGATCACGCCGGAGACCGCCACGGGGTGGTCGGGATCCTCTACGAGGCGTTCGTGGAGATGGCGGAGGCCAAGATGGCCGAGGTCGGGCGGGAAGCGATGGCGCGTTCCGATGCCGCCGGGAGGAAGAAGATCTCGATCGTGCATCGGGTGGGGGAGTTGGTCGTCGGCGATGCGTCGGTGGTGATCGCGGTCGGAGCCGAGCGGAGGCGCGAAGCGATCGCCTGCGTGGCCCACGCGATCGAACGATTGAAGGAGATCGTGCCGATCTGGAAGAAGGAGCGCTTCGCCGACGGATCGACCTGGGTCGGATGGGGCGGAGATCCACCGACGAAGCGTTGACAGAGGCGCGCGCCGCGACCTAGTGTTCCGTCCGTGGTCCCGTAACCCCAGAGGAGGTCGAGACGCCATGGCAGCGAAGAAGAAGACCAAGAAGAAGGCCGCGAAGAAGGCGACGAAGCGGTCGAAGAAGAAGTAGCCGCTCTCGAGCGGCGCGTTTCGAAGGCCCTGGGACTGCCGGTCCCGGGGCTTTCGTTCGTCCGGGGTCGAGCGGACGTCGAGACCTCTCCCGTCGGGTTGGGTGCGGCGTGCCGAAGTCGGCTCTACGCGTCCAGACGGCGCTCGAGCGCGTCGATCACCCGTCGGACCGCCTCTTCGAGCGGACCGTCGACGGTGCACCCCGCCGCGCGCGCATGTCCGCCGCCGCCCGGGTCGAGCGTTCGCGCGAAGTTCGCCACGTCGAAACCTTCTCGACTCCGCAAGGAGAGTTTCACGCGTCCGTTCTCCCGCTCGTAGAACAGGAGCGCGACCCGGACCCCTTCGATGAAGATCATCTGGGTGATGATCCCGCGGACGTCTTCGTCGGTGGTGTTGGTCTCGCGGGCCAGCGTCTGCGGGACGGTGGTCCACGCCACGCGCCCCCCCCGGATCACGCGCATCTCGTTGAGGGTGCGGCCGAGGAGGATCTTGGCGTTGAGCGGCGACTCCAGCATCACCCGTTCCGCAATCTCCGAATGGCGGATCCCCTGCTCGAGCAACTGCGCCGCGATGCGGTGTGTGCGCGACGTGGTGAGCGCGTATTGGAACGACCCGGTGTCGTAGATCATCCCCAGGTAGATCTGCGCGGCAGTCGCCGGATCGAGGGTGGCGCGGGAGCGGGGATCCTCGATCAGCCGGAAGACCATCTCCGCCGTCGACGAGATCTCCGGCTCGATGAAGGCGATGTCGTACCCGGCCGCCTGCGTCGTCTTGTGGTGATCGACGATCACCTTCTGCCGGCAGGCCTGGAACAGCGGCCGTGCCGTCCCCGTGCGATCGACGCCGCCGTCCAGCACGAAGCCGACGTCGAACGAACGGCCTTCGACGTCGGCGGGGGTGACGATCGCCTCCGCGTCGGGGAGGAAGGCGTAGCGCTTGGGGCAGGGGACCTGGTTGACGACCGCGATCCGCCGCGCCGGTTCGCCCGCTTCGGCGCCGTCTCCGATCTCGGCGAGGATCACTCGCCGGAGAGCGAGCTGGCTGCCGACGGAGTCGCCGTCGGGATCGAGCTGGCTGGTGATCAGGAAGCTCCGTCCGGCGCGGAGGAGAGAAAGGATCCGTCCGACGACGTCGGCGTGATCGTTCGGCTGGGTCGTCGGCGAGCTCACGGAAGCCGGCGAAGCTATCGCCGTGCCGGGTTCGATCGCAAGCGAAAACGGGTCACCGAAAAACTTCGGCGAGAACGGCGGCGGCGGCGACCGCGGCGCAGACGGCGGTTCCGGCCGCCAACCAGCGCAGGTGGACGGCGACCGAGGCGGTCCGGCGCGCGAGCTCGGCATGCAGATAGAGCGCGCGCGCGTCGCAAATCCGGTCGGCGAGCACGGCGTTCCGCTCTTCGAACCAGGCGATCTGCCGGGCGTAGTCGAGGAACGGCAGCTCCTTGAACACCTGGCGCGCCGAGCGTTCGGTATGCACCAGGACCGCCATGCAGCGCCGCGGTTCGGTCTCCCGCGGGGCCGAGACGCGCGAGCCGGCCGGCGGGCGGACGATCCCGTCGACGTCGATCCGATCCAGCTCCCGGCGGAGCCGGTCGTGGTCGTGCTCGAGATAGCGGGTCCAGGCGGCGTGCAGCGGCTCGCGGACCCGCACGGCGAGTTCCAGGAACCGGACCAGTTCCTTGAGCTTCAGGCGCTCTTCGCTGCGGACGAAACGCTCCTTGTAGTCGCGAAGGTCGGCGTCCGAACGAAGGCGGTCGAGCGCCGAGGCCAGCGCCTCGCGCAGGTCGGGCGCCTCCCTCGCCAGGCGCGCGTCGTCGCGAATCGCCTGTTCCAGACGGCGTTCCGTGGAGAAGACGTCCCACTTCAGCCGGCCGACGAGCTCCAGGTCGGCGATGTCGAACAGGACGTCGTAGACCAGGTTTCGGTTCGGGTCGAACGTACCCTCCGACGATTCCGGGGGGCCCGGCGGGAGGCCGACTCCGGACTCGTCGCCCGCGCCCGCCGCCGACGCCGGGAGCGTCGACGCGTCGCTCACGGCGATGCCGCTTCTTCCTCGAGAGGAGCATCCGGCGAAGAGGGCGCGGCGCCGGCGGAGGAAGGCGCAGCCGCCGGGTCG
>CAYJRR010000077.1:13711-16098 GCA_964372275.1 uncultured bacterium | reverse complement strand
GACGGCAACATGCTTGCTCAGGTCCTGGCTCGCCGTTCGAGAGACGAGAGTATCGATTTCGTCGCCGACCAGGAGACGCTGTCGTTCAATCTTATCCATGAACAGGTTGAAAGACCGCACACGTTCTTCGATCAGGCCCTGGATCTTCGCCTTCTGCTCGCGCGGGAGATACCGGCCCGGTTCGTCGGCGAGGTATTCGTCGCGTCGCGACGAGCGACGGAGCAGCCAGACTCCGTCCCGGTTCAGGTCGTAGACCGGCTCCCCCTTCACGCGCGGGATCTTGGGGAAGACGAACTTCACCGACGAAGATCCGGCGCTCCCCTTGAGCGTCTCCTGCACGTCGAGCGTCGCGATCACAGCCGTGTAGCGGCGGTTCTTGTTGAAGCTGATGTCGTACATCTCGTTGTCCCGCTCGACGTGGGTCGTCCGGACGATCTTTCCGACGACGATCAGGTCGGCGGAGGCGACCAGCGCGTGCAGGGTCGGCGGGTCGTCTTCCAGCGCCAAGGTCGCCCGCGCGACGAGCGCGATCCCGGCGGAGACCAGGAACGCGGCCGATCGCTTCGGCGGGAAAAACACGCGAAAAGTGTACGTGTCGCCCGATCGAGGGGTCAAGGCGGGAGGCCGACGAAGTTGGCGATCGAACGGGGTTTGGAGGTAGAGTACCGAGGAATGCGGGCCGTCTTCCGGCCGCGGTCATTCCCAAGGGGGGGGACGTCGATGAGCTCGTCGGTTCGCGGAATGCTGATCGTCTGGGGCGCCGTGGGCACCCTGGGCCTAAGCGCCGGCGCCTGTTCCAACGCGAACAAGGACGTGATCAACAAGTCGAACGAGTTGTGGGGCGCGAAACGTGGATGTCTCCCGTGCCACGCCTACCGCCTTCCGATCGCGCGAAACCACAACTATCCCTGCGACACCTGCCACGGCGGGAAGCCGAACGCCAAGGCCAAAGAGATTGCGCACAAAGACCTTTTCCCCCGGCCGCAGGACGACACGGTCATCAAGTTCACCTGCCAGAAGTGCCACAACGAGAAGTTGGGCAAAGACGTGCCCTACGACGCCGAGTTCGTGAAGGACCTGCTCGTTTCACACGGCGACTACGCCGAATAGCCACCGGACGGCGGCCGTCTCCCCAGGTCGTGAACGACGTTGGGAGGCGTTCGATTTCAAACTAGATTGTGGCACGACGGTCTCGACGGCGCGGGCGAAGGGCATTCGCGTGCCCGTTCGGCCGTTGCATAGATCCCTGAAATCCGGAGGCTATTGCGTCAAGGGGGCGTTGACGCGAGCCGACCGGTTCGGGGAAAATGTGGGGAACCGGAGGGTTTGATGGGATCGACGCGGGGCATGGTCATCGGTTCGCTGGCGCTGGCAGCGGCGCTGACCGTTTTTTCCGCCGCGTGCGTCAACAAGGCGCGCCTCGAGTCGGAGCGCCTCTGGGGTTCCGAGCGCGTCTGCCTCCCGTGCCACGCCTACCGGCTCCCGATTGCGCGCAACCACAACTACCGCTGTGACACCTGTCACGGCGGCAAGCCGTACGCCAAGGACAAGGACGTGGCTCACCAGGACCTCTTCCCGCATCCGCAAGAGGAGGGTGTCATCAAGTTCACCTGCCAGAAGTGCCACAACGAGAAGCTGGGCCGCGATATCCCGTACGATGCGGATTTCGTAAAGGACGTGCTGATCTCGCACGGAGACTACGCCGAGTAGACCCGAACCCACTGCGACGGAGGCAGCGATGCGGTTCTCGTGGTTCGACCGATGGAAGACGTTGGCGATCGCCGCGGCGTGCGCGGGGGCGAACCTCCTGCCGTTCACCGCGTCTGCCGAGAAGGGGATCGTCAACGCGGTGAACGTCGATCTTCGGGCGGAGCCGAAGGACAAGGCGAAGTCGAAGATCAAGCTGCAGGTCGGTACCGCCATCGACGTGATCGACCACACCCCCGACGGGCAATGGGTGAAGCTGAAGGCCGAGATCGCCCGTGGGGAAGAGTCGGTGTCGTTCGAAGGGTGGCTGCAGAAGAAGTTCGTCCGGGCCCGCAGCCGCTACGGCTTCTCCTGGGAGCAGAAGGGTGCAGCAGGCGGCGGTGGCGGCGGTGGCGGCGGTGACACCGGTACCGCGGCGGCGGCGACGGACGATTGGAGCGGCGGCGACGCCGGCGGAGGCGGCGGAGACTCCGGGACGGCGACCGCGGCCGGCGGCGGCGACGGTTGGTCCGACGGAGCCTCTGGAGGAGGCGGCGGCGACGCGGCGGCATCCGGCGGCGATGATTGGGCCGGGGGTGGAGACGCGGGGGCGGCCGCAGGCTCCGGAGATGCCGGTGCCGCCGCGGGCGGTGACGACTGGGGCGGCGGAGATGCGGGCGGCGGGGATGCCGGCGGCGGGG
>CAYJRR010000077.1:0-13611 GCA_964372275.1 uncultured bacterium | reverse complement strand
GGCGGCGGGGATGCCGGCGGCGGGGGCGATGACTGGGGCTCCGGCGGCGGCGACTCCGGCGGTGGTGGCGGCGATGACGGCGGCGGCGGGGACGACGGCTGGTAGGCTTCCGTCGTAGGACTTCGTAGGCCGGGAGAGGGCGATGGGCTTCCGACGCCGTGCTGCCTTGGCAGGAACGATCCTGCTCCTCGGACTATCCGGTACGTCCGGCGCCCAGGGTCTTCCGGGAACGAACGAGCTCGAGCCGCCCCCCGTTCCCACGATCGTGGCGCAGAACGCCGGCCCGTCGTGGGCGACCGTCACCGCCGAACGGGCCCGGCTGTTCGCCGAGCCGAACGAGAAGTCGCGCGTCATCACGCAGCTTCCCAAGGGGACCGTTCTCCAGGTCGGCGGGATCCGCGGCATGTGGGTCCGGGTTCGCACCCAGAAGGGCCAGGTCGGTTTCGTCATGAAGTCGCAGGTCCGACCCGGACGGGCGAAGCCCAGCGCCGAGGAGGAGGAGGAAGAAGAGGAGGACGAGGAGGAGGAAGAAGACGAAGAGGAGGAGGACGAAGAGGAAGAGGAGGAAGAAGAGGACGAAGGCTCGTCCGATCCCTCCGGGCGCGTCGGACTCTCGGCGAAGGCGGGTCTGAAGCTGGCGACGAACGCCTACACGGTCAAGGCCGACGGTGGATTCAACCGGAGCGTCGGTGCCAAGACGACCTACAGCGGCATCAACGCCGACGTCGACTACTGGTTCCATCCGATGGCCGGCGCGCACCTGCGGTTCGCGTCGGTCTTCGCGTCGATGATCGCCGAATTCTCGGCGCCGATCTCGAAGCGGGTCGACGGCATTCCGACGAACATCAACCAGATCGAGGTCGATGTCGCCGGCCGGTACTTCTTCGGATCGGGGGAGGTCGCGCCGAGTGCGAGCCTCCGGGCCGGGTACCACATCCACGAGATGCGGATCGATCCCGTCGTTCTCGGGGAGGAGAACCTCTTCCTTCTCAACAGCTCCTACAGCGGCCCGGTGATCGGGCTCGGCGCCGACGTCCCCTTCGGCTCGATGGGGGTACGGGCCGGATTCGACTTCTGGGTCGCGACGTCGGTGAAGGAGGGAGATCCGAACGCCACGGGGACCCCGGCCGGCGTCTCCGGGATCGGCGTCGCCGCCGGCGGCTACTACAAACTGTCGGACGCGATGGGGATCGACGTGGGGATCGAGTACCAGTCGTTCAACGCCACCTTCGAAGGGGACGGGCGTCGCTTCAACAACGCCATCTCGAACGCCAAGACGACCGACACCTATCTGCTCTACGTGGTGAACGGCACGTATCGCTTCTAGTGCCGACGGTGGATCGCGACCGCGAGATCGAGCGTCTCTTGGCCGAGCTGGAAGGATTGCGCGAGCGCGCGCGGCTGGCCGTCGAGGAGGCGGACCGCGCGCGGGGGGAGAAGCGCGCCGCGGCCGAGCGCATTGCGCTGCTCGAAGCCGAGATCGCCAGGCAACGAGGCCGGATCCAGAGCGGGCCGAAAGCGCCCGCCGCGCCGATCGCCGCCGAGGTCGAGCAGCGGACCCGGGAACGGGACGCCGCGCGGTCGGAGGCCGATCGGGCGGCCGGCGAAGCCGCGCGGGCGCGGGAGACGGCCGCGGCGCTCGAGCGGGAGAAGGAGCTCCTGGCCGGCCGACTGAAGGGGCTGGAAGGGGAGCTCTCGGCGTTGCGGCGCGAGCGCGACGTCGCACGGAAGAACGCGGGCTCGTCCGAGTCCGAACTGGCCCAGACGCGCGCCGACCTGAAGCGCGCCCGCGAGGAGGGAAAGGAACTTTCCGGCCGGCTGCACGCGATCGAGGCCGAGTCGGCGGCGCGCGACGCCTCCGAGGCGAAGCGCCGGGCCGACGACGCCGCCGCCCGGGCCGAGATCGCGGCGCGCCTGGCGGCCGCGGAGCGACGTGTCGCCGACTTGGAGAAGGCTCTGGAGGCCGCGGAAGCGCTCGCCCGGAACGCCACCACCCGCGAGGACGTCGCGGCGATGGAACGGACCGTCTCCGGCGCGATCGCGCGGGCGGAAGCGGCGGAGAAGGAGCAGCGGCGGCTGGTCGAGGAGGCGCTCGCGGAGGCGGAACGCCACCGGGACGACCGCGCCAAAGCGGAGGAGTCCGATCGCCTGGTGCGCGACCTGCGAACGGAGCTCGCGTCGGCGCGTGAGAAGGCCGAGAGCGCCCTGGCCCGGGCGTTGGTCGCCGAGCGACGGGTCGAGGAGGGCAGCGGACGGAGCGAACGGCGGGAGGTGACCGCTTCCGGCGAGGTCACGATCCGCACCGAGATCACCTCGCTGAGTTCCGGCCTGTCCGACGACGCCGTGGAGGGGCTCCGGAGCCTGGTCCACCAGCGGGAGACGGCGCTGCGCGAGGCGACCGATCGGGCCGCGGCGGCCGACGCGAAGACCGCGCGGGCGGAGTCGGAGGCGGCCGACGCGCGGACGCGGGCCGCCGCCGCCGAGGAGATGGTCGCGGTGCGCGAAGGCGAGCTCAAGCGCGCCCTGGGCGCGTTGGAGGGGACCGAGTTGCGCGAAGCGCGCGATCGCGAGCTGATCGCCGAGCTCAAAGGGGAGATCGCGCGCCTGACGGAGGCGATCTCCGCGATGCGCGAGGACATCGCCCGTTTCGAGCTGGAGAAGGCCCGCGCGGCGAGATACGGGACGGAGGCCTGACGATGGCCCTGTCGCTTCAGAAACGGGTCCGGAACATCGCGCGGTTCCGGGACATCATGTCGGTGCTCGCGGCGCACGGCTTCGACCAGTTGGTCGATCAGCTCGATCTCGAGGAGCGCGCGGTGATCCGCAACATGATCAAGCCGCGCAAGGAGGAAAAGACCGTCTGGCGGCGCATCGGCGAAACGTTGGAGGAACTCGGGCCGACGTTCGTCAAGCTCGGGCAGATCCTCTCCACGCGGCCCGACCTGATGCCCGAAGACCTGACCCAGGAGCTGCGCAAGCTCCAGACCAACGTTCGCCCGGAGCGATTCGAGGCGATCCGCACATCCGTCGAGTCGGCGTTGGGTGACGAGCTGGACGCGTTGTTCCAGGAGTTCTCGGAGAAACCGCTGGCTGCGGCGTCGATGGCGCAGGTCCACCGGGCGACGCTGAAGGACGGCCGCGCCGTGGTGGTGAAGGTCCTTCGGCCCGGGATCCGCGAAGTGGTGGAGAACGACGTCGACATCCTCTACCTCCTCGCGGGCTTGGCCGAACGGATCCCCGATCTGCGGCTGCTGCAGCCGCGCGCCGTGGTGCGCGAGTTCGACCGGGCGATGATCAAGGAGCTCGACCTCACGCACGAGCTGTCGAACATCCGCCGCTTCCAGGAGAACTTCCGTGGCGACGACCACGTGCTGGTGCCGGCGCCCGTGGAGGAGCTCTGCGCTCGGACGGTGTTGACGATGGAGTACCTCGAAGGGGTCCCGTTCAACGAGTACGCGAAGGTGGGGGCCGACCGGGAGCGGATCGCCGCGCGCGCCGTGGCGGCGGTCTTCAAGATGGTGTTCGAAGACGGCTTCTTCCATGCCGACCCGCATCCGGGCAACGTCCTGGCGCTGAGCCACGACCGGATCGGGATCCTCGACATGGGGCTCGCCGGGCGGCTCGACCGCCATCTCCGAGACAAGGTGGTGACCCTGCTGGCGGCCCTGGTGCGCGATGATCCGGACCGGATCGCGGAGGCGGTCTTCGCGTTCGGCGACCCGAAGGGACCGGTCGACTTCAGCGCCTTCCGGAAGGGGGTCCTCGAGCTCTACGAGGACGAACTGCGCGGCAAGTCGATCCGCGATGTGCGACTGGGCCGGATCTTCACCGCGCTGCTCCGCATCTCCGACCGGCACAAGATGGCGCTCCCGACGGACTTGACGTTGATGTTCAAGGCGGTGGTGACGATGGAGGGGGTCGCGAAGGAGGTCTATCCGGAGCTCGACGTCCTGGAGGAGGCACGGCCGTTCGTGAAGCGGCTTCTCCTCGAACGCTACAGCCCCGAGCGGCTCTCCGGCGACATGGCCGACCTGATCCAGTCGTCCCACGGACTGCTCCGCGCGTTGCCGCGGCGGCTCGACCGCCTGCTGGGGGACCTGGAGCAGGGACGGCTCGTGATCCGCGTCGAGGAAGCGGACGCCCGACGCGCCGGCCGGGCGCGCGAGCGCGCGGCGGCGCGTACGGCGCTCGGCATCGGTTCCGGTGGCTTCGCCCTCGCGGGGGCGCTGCTGGTCGGTGACTATCCCGTCAGCGGCGTGACGCTTCTCCTCGGCGCCGTGCCGCTCCTGCTCTGGACGCTCTTCGCGGCGGTCCGTCCGCGCGCGAAGTGAGATGGCCGTCTACACGCCACTGACGGGCGGGGACGCGGCGCGGATCGCGAAGCGGTTCGCGCTGGGCGAGGTCCGTGCGCTCGAGGGGATCGCCAAGGGCTCGGTGAACACCAACTACCGGTTGGTCACCGGCCGGGGGACCTACTTCCTCCGGCTCGATGAAACGCGCGCACGGCGCGATGTCTCGGCCGAGACGCGACTGGTCGACTTCCTCGCCGTACGCGGCTTCCCCACGCCTCGCCCGCTGGCGGATGTGCGCGGGGCGCGCGTCGTGACGCTTCGCCGCCGCCCGGCGGCCGTCTTCCCGTTCCTCCGGGGAACCGACAAGGAGGCGCATCGGTACCGTCTCCCCGACCTCCGCGCCGCGGGAGCGATGCTCGCGCGGCTGCATCGGGTCTCGCGCGGCTACCCGGAGCCGCTGCCCAACCGGTTCGGCGTGATCGCCACGCGCGCGCGGTGGGCGCGGATCCGCGGCGTCGCGCGCATTCCGCGGAGCGATCGCGCCGAGATCGACGCCGCGCTGGCGCTCCTGGCGCGCGAGATTCCACCGGTCGGACCCCGAGGGGTGGTCCACGGCGATTGGTTCGCCGACAACCTCCTCTTCGAGCGGGGCGGGATCGTCGGCGTGCTCGACTTCGAGGCGGCGGCCGTCGACGACCTCACGTTCGACGTGGCGACCGGGGTCAACGCCCTGTGCTGGTTGCCCCGCGATCCGGATCGCTTCCGTCCGAGCCGCGTCGACGCCTTTCTCGACGGCTACCGGCGGGGGGCCGGGCCGGCCCGGACCGACGCCGGGGCGCTCTCCCACTGGTTGCGCGCGTCCGCGCTTCGCTTCACCGTCACCCGGATCCTCGATTTCCGGATGCGCCGGTCCCGGCTCCGCGTCGAGAAGGACTACCGTGATTTCCTGAAACGGCTACGTTGGTGGTCCCGATGACCACGCAGTGGAGACAGTGGGCGGCGGAGATCAAGGTCGGCTTGACGCGCCGGCTCTCGCGCTCCGAGCGCATCTTCTTCGTCAGCGACCTGCACCTGGCGGACGGCGGTCCGTCCGATCTCTTCCGCGGGAAGGACGAGGCCTTCATCGAATTCCTCGACCACGTGGCGGAGGTCGGCGACAAGCTGGTGATCCTCGGGGACGCGATCGACTTCTACGTGGCGCGCGGTTTCGAGAAGGTGCTGACCGCGCACAAGCGGGTCCTGCGCCGATTGAAGGAGCTCGCGGATGCCAAGGAGGTCCTCTACGTCCACGGCAACCACGACGAGGACATCGTCGTCTTTGAAGACCTCCTCAACTTCACCGTCGTCGAGCGGCTGGTGTTGCCCCCCGACGTGCTGGTCCTCCACGGCCACGAGTACGACCGCTACTTCAAGGACGAAGAGGCGAACGCCTGGGGACGGTTCCTCTCCGAGATGCACGTGGGGTTGGAGCGGCTGGTCGGCTCGCAGCTGCGGGCGCCGCTGGCCACCTACGACAACCGCGCCAACCGCGCCGCGCATTGGGTCGGATACCACCTGCTCCTCGCCGCGGAACTCTGGTCCTCCCTCTTGCGGCGGATGGGGTTCACGCGTCCGGCGCGCGAGTGGCGGCGGTTCGTCGACTTCTGGAACCGCTGCGAGCAGGGGGACATGCAGGGGATCTTCCGGGAGGTCTCACGGAGGCTTCCGGAACTGCAGTACCAGACGCTCGTCTGCGGGCATACCCACCAGCCGGGGGTGGTGCGCGTCGGCGAAAAGACCTACGTCAACACCGGCACCTGGACCCGCGATTTGACAACCTACGTGCGCTGGGACGGCCACCGCTTCGAATGCCGCGATTGGCGGACCGGGATCGCGATTGGCGACGAGCTCTACCGTCCGCTCCTGGAGCGGCGGGCGCCGGTACCGTTACGGCAGTGGTGGCGGGAGCACTACCGCGGTTGGCTCCGGTTCGAGTTCGACCGCGATCCGCTCGCGCTCCCCGCGGTCTCCGAGGCGGCGCGCCTTTCGCGGGGTCGGTAGAAGTTCCGCGTCGCCGTACGGACGAGCGAGCGCGCGACGGTCGTCCAGGCGAGGAGTAGCAGCGCTGGGATCCATAGATAGAACGGCCCCAGGATCGCCGGACCGGCGGCGGCGACGAATGCCGAGAGGAGCGCGAGCCCGGCCAGCGCAGAGAAGAAGCCGATCGCGGGGACGCTGACCTCGCGCCGCCCGGCGGCTTCGAGGCGCCGGGGGAAGATCGCCGCCATGGCGGTGACGAGCGCGCTCAAGGGGACGACGGCAGCGGCGCCGGCGGCCGCCGCCGGGAGAACCCGCCACGGTGCCGAAGTGGCGGGGGACGCGCTCACCGCGATGGCACCACCGGCAATCGCGCCGGCGGCGGCGAGGAGCCAGGCGTTCACCCGGAACTTGGCGCGCAGCACCTCGCTGGCCGTGACCGGCAGGGGGTGGAGGACGGGCAGGTCACGCCCTTCGGCGGAGAACGAGGCCAGGCCGAGGCAGGCGGCGAGGTAGACGGAGAGGAAGCCGACGGCCCCGCCCGCCATCAGGAGGAGCGACCGCTCGGCGAAGAGCAGAACGGCCGCCCCCGACGCGAACAGCGCCGCGAAGGTGATCTGCAAGGCGGGTTCGCGGCGCAGTCCGAGTAGCTCGATCCTCGTCAGGGCGGAACCGACCGGCGCGGCGGCGCGGCGCGTCGATCCGCGCTGCGGCCGTCGGCCCCCCTCGTCGAGGCCGGCGAGCGCGCCGTCGAAACGCTCGATCGCCGCCGGGTCGAACGCGACGTAGGCGGCGGCGATCCAGGCGACCAGCAGCAGGACCGTCGCGAGGGACGGGAGGGCGGCACCGGCGAGGCGGCCTTCCACCGCCGAGCCGACGGCGTGGGCAAACCATGCCCCCGGAAGCCAGTCCGGCGCAATCCGGCCGGCGTGCCACGCGCGGAGGATCGACGCCAGGACCGGGACGCCGGGTGCGAAAAGCGCGGTCAGCGCCGCCATCGCGAGCCAGCGGTTTCGGAGCCAGCGGGGGGGAACGACGCGGAGGGCGAGGGAGTAGAGCGCGAGCAAGGCCGGCACGGGCTGGAGGCAGACGGCGAACGAGAGCAGGCCGGCGAGCGCGGCGGCCGCCGGAGGGAGCCCCGAGGCGAGGAGGGCCGGCAGGATCACGCCCGCCACGATAAACGCCGGGACGGCGGAGACGTCTCCGAGTCGGATGAGGAACCGGTCGAGCCGGGAGATCGGCAGGGCGACGAGGAGGTCGGCGGTGGGATCGCGGCGGGGATCGAACAGTCGGATCGAGATCGATCCGATCGCCACGAAGCCGAAGACGAGCTGCACCATCACCACCAGGATCGAAAGCTCGGAGGCGAATCGCGCCGGGTCCTGGGCACGCGAGCGCGCGAGTCCGGCGCCGAGCAGGCTGCCGAACTGCACCGAGGAGGCGATCGCCAGGAGCGCTCCACCGCCCGCCAGCGAGCGCGGGAGTCCCGACCGGAGCACCGCGTTCCAGGCGATCCGTCCCCGAAGCCGCGCATAGCGAAGCGGGATGCGGATCAACCGCCGGTCTCCGTCTCTCGGCCCGGCGTCGTTCGGGGGAATTCGCGGAAGAACTGCTCGATCCGGTCGTCCCGGTCGCCCCCGGTCAGCTGGAGGACGACCTCCTCGAGGGAGCGGCCGGGGTAGCGGGCCGCCAACTCTTCGGGCGTCGCGAGGAGCGAGATACGCCCGCCGTGGAGCACGCCGATGCGGTCGCACTCGCGCTCGGCGAGCCCCAGGATGTGCGTCGACATGAAGACCGTCTTCCCCTCGGCGCAGAACCGCCGGAGGACGCGGCGGATGAGGTGGGAGGTCGGCGGGTCGAGGGTCGCGGTCGGCTCGTCGAGAAAGAGGATTTTCGGATCGTGCAACAGCGCCGCGGCGAGCCCCACCTTCTTCCGCATCCCCTGCGAATACCCGCGCAGCAGCTTCGAACGGTGCGCATCGAGCTCGAACAGCCGCAGCAGCGCGTCGATCCGCGCGTCCGCGAGGGGGCGATCCAACCGGTGCACGTCGGCGACGAAGTCGAGGTACTCCACGGGCGTCAGGTGGTCGTACGGCTCGAATCGCTCCGGGAGGTAGCCGATCGCGCGGCGGCAGCCGATCGGATCGGACGCCGGATCGACGCCGTCCAGGAGAACGCGGCCGCTGGTGGGGGCGAGCAGGCCGGCGAGCATCCGGATCGTCGTCGTCTTGCCCGCCCCGTTGTGACCGACGAACAGGAACCAGGTGCCCCGCGGGACGACCAGGTCGAGACGGTCGACGGCAACGACGCGGCCGAAACGACGGCCGAGTCCCCGCGCCTCGATCACGGCGACACCCCGAGGGAGCCCGCCACCGTTCCGATCGAGAACGCCGCGTGGGCCGCGAAGCTCGCGGCGACGCCGGCCCGGAA
Organism: uncultured bacterium; assembly: GCA_964372275.1. Classification (GTDB taxonomy): domain Bacteria; phylum CAYJRR01; class CAYJRR01; order CAYJRR01; family CAYJRR01; genus CAYJRR01. The sequence goes on along the minus strand of CAYJRR010000077.1, from coordinate 4,873 downwards.
ACGGAGCAGGTGGAGTCCGACCGATCCGGCGAAGGCGAGCGGGAAGGATACGAGGCCACCGACGGAGGAAAGGAGAGACGCCACCGCGATCACCGCGGCCGTCCGAGTCGTGGACCGGGTGCCGGCCTGCACCGGCGCCAGCGCCATCGCCACCAGCGCCGGCCAGACCAGCCGTGCACAGGCCTCGTCGCGCAGCACGGCGGCGAGGACGCCGGGCGCCTCGATCCAGGAGCGGGGACCGATCCCCAGTTCGGCGGTCCGCACGTAGAACGGGAGGCCGTCGGGAAGGAAGACCGGGCCGGCGTCGGTTCCGAGGTACGCCCCGACGACCGCCGCCACGGCGACCGAAAGGGCCGCCAGCCGAGCCGGGCGAGGACGCCGGCGCGGGAATCCGGCCGCGCCGGAAAGGTAGAGGCCGGCGGCGACCAACACGAACGTTTGCGCCGTCGACGCGAACAGCCAGGCGGTCGACAGCAGCGTGGCGGGTCCGATCGACCGGATCGCGAGGAGGCCGCCGAAAAAGGCGATTTCCGCCGCGAGAAGGGACGGGAGGAGGTACCGGCGCGCGCGGCCGACTCGGGCGAGCGCCAGCAGCGCCGCCGCCGGATCGCCGAGCAGCTCCAGCACGTGCCGCAACGCCGAGCGGGCGAAGAACGACGGACGCATGGCGGCGAACGCGCTCCAGACGGTCGCGTGCGCGGAGAGACGCTGCTGGAGGTCGAGCTCCGGTCCGAACGGCCACTCGCCCCTCGCCCGTGCGTCGATCCTCGCCAGGAAGAACTTGTAGAAGGTCGCGGCCTCACGGTCGGCGCCGAGTCGGTGGGCCAGTCGTCCGGCCTGTTCGTAGCGGCGCGGGTCCCCTCCGTGGCGGCGCAACGACTCGACCAGCGCGTCGAGCGCGAGGTCGGCGCGCCCACGGGCCTCGAGCAGCAGCGCGCGCGCAGGCCCGAAGTCGGCCGCCTCCGGTCCGTACCGGTCGGCGAACCGGTCGTATCGGGCGAGCGCGTCGCCCGCGCGCCCCCGCGCCTCGTCGTCCCTCGCCAACCGCCTCGTCAGGTGCTCGGTGGTGTTTCGCCTCCGGTCGGAGAGCAGCGATCGCTCCAGGTCGGCGCGAAGTTCGTCCGGAAGGCGCGCCGTGGGGTGGACCGTCGCGCGCGCCAGGGCGAGATCGTCGTTCCAGCGGTCGTCGGGCAGACCGGCGATCGCCAGTTCCGACACGGCGGCGCGCACCGCCTCCTCCGGGTACCGCAGGAGAGCCTCCAACACGAGAAAGCCGCCGTAGCGCGGCGATCGGGGATCGGACAGGACCAGCGCGTCGACGGCGTCGCGCCGTTCGACGTCGTAGTCGGCGATCAGCAGCGCGTGGGCGGCGACGGACAGCACCGTCGGATCGCGGGACGTCGAAAGCGACGCGGCGATCGGCGCCGTCTCCGCGGGGCTCGCCGATTCGTCGGTACGGAACGTCGTGATGCGGAGCATCGCCGACCGGACGGCCTCTTCGGCGTCGAGCGGGACGAACCGGTCGAAGGCCGCGAGGAGCAGCGCCCGTTCCGCCACCAGCGCGTCGTCCGGTGCCTGGTTCCCGACCCGGCGCAGGAAGTCGGCGCTCCACCACGCGAGCCGGAGGAGCTCGGCCTGGTTGGCGTCGGCGAAGGTCGACGCATAGGCGAGCAGGTCGTGCCGCGACGCCGAGACGCCGGGGCCGGGCTCGTCCCAGGACCGCTCCTCCTCGCGTGCCGCCGTGGAGACGATTCCGTGCGCCGTCGGATCGCACGGACTCCGGCGGAGTACCTCCTCGGCAATCGCGCGCGCGGCCCGGTGGTCGCCGTCCTCCGCGAACGCCCGCGCGACGTCGAGGTCGGGAGAGAGCCGGGGCGCTTCGGCGGCGGCCTCCGCGAGGGAGATCCAGGCGGCCAGGGCGAGCGAGGCGATCAGCGCTCGAAGCCCTCCAGCACCGTTCCGGAGGTGTCGGGGCCCGGCGGGGCCTCGGCCAGGACCTTCGCCGCGACCACCTTGTCGGTGGCGATCGCCAGCTCCCCCATCTGATCGTCCTTGAGCACGACGAATCCGTCGCCGATCGCCGTGACCGAACCCTGGTAGAAGTGGACCGGGGCGCGGTTCGGACCCAGCTCGACGATCAGCAGCATCCGGGCACCGCGGCGGGTCTCCAGAAAGTTCTTCACGACCGGCAGGATAGCCCCGCGCGCGGCCGATCTCCAAACCGGCGCGGACCGGGGTCGTTTTCTGCTACGTTTCGCCGCGATGCCACCGGGGCGTTGGCGACCGACACTTCGGGTTCGGATCCTCGCCGCATTCCTGGTGGCGCTGGTGGCGAACGCCTCCGCGCTCGGATACGGCCTGGTGAAGGTGCGGGGGATCGGCGCCGAGCTCGGGCGCGTCCGCGAGGTCTGGATCCCACTCTCCGAGAGCGTCACCGCGCTCCGCTACCGCTATCCGGAGGTCGATCCCGACGAGCTGATCCGGCAGAACCCCCGCACGCGAAGGAGCCTCGCGGCGAGCGTCCGTGTCCGGCGTCACTACTTCTCGGGTGAGTTGGCCGAGGCGCAGCGGCGCGCCACGGCGGCGATCCCGCGGGCGAGCGATCCGGCGTCGCAGGAGCGGATCCGCCTCGCGGTCGGAGCGCTGGGGCAGGTGTCGCAGCCGGCGATCGACGCCCAGGCGCAGCTCGAAGAGCTGCTGCGCGCGCTCGACGGCGACGACGCGTCGGTCGTCGAGGCGCGCCGCGCCGGCTTCATCGCCGCCGACCGCCGGACGCAGGAGGTGCTGGGCGTCGCCGCGCGGGCGATCGAAGAGGGGCTCGGCGCCGACGCGTCGTCGGCGGAGGACCGCGCGCAGAGCTCGCTGGTGGCGCTGGGCCTGCTCACCGCGATCGCCACCGCCTTCGGCCTGGTGGCGATCGCGATCGTCGGACGGGCGCTCCAGCCGATCGGCGATCTGACCGCCTTCGTGAAGCGGATCTCGGCGGGGGAGTTCGGCCAGCGCGTCACGGTCGCCACCGGGGACGAGATCGGGATCCTGGCGAACGAATTCAATCAGATGGCGGCCTCGCTGCGATCCCGGGACGAACGGGTCAGCCGCCTGTCGGCCTACAACGAGAACGTGCTCGAATCGGTGCGCGTCGGGATCCTGGTCGCCGACGGATCGGGTCTGGTGACCGGGATGAACCGCGCCGCCGAGGAGATCTGGGGGATCACCCGGGGAGAGCTCGTCGGGCGGCCCATCGGCGCCTTCGGCGACGCCGCCGCGTTCGCCGAGAGGATCGAGCAGGTCCGCGCGGGCGGACCGGCCGTGCGCATCGGCGCGACGGCGCTCGCCAGCGGAAGGTCGGTCGAGGTCTCCGCGGTCCCGTTCATGGAGGACGGCCGGGCCAACGGCGTGGTGGTCGTCGCCGAAGACGTCTCCGAGCGCGTTCGGGTCGAACGACAGCTGCTCGCGGCCGAGCGGCTGGCGGCGATCGGGCGGATGTCGAGCCAGATCACCCACGAGGTGCGCAATCCGCTCAACTCGCTCTCCTTGAACGTCGAGCTGCTGGAGGAGGAGATCGACGGGAGGGAGGAAGGGGCGAAGGGCCTGCTCCGCGCCATCGCCCGCGAGATCGAGCGTCTGACGGAGATCACCGAGGGCTACCTCACCTTCGCGCGTCTCCCCCGCCCCAAGCTCGAGCCGGAGCAGGTGAACGCCGTCGTGCAGGAGCTGGTGCAGTTCGTCCGCGAGGAGGCGGAGTCGTCCGGCGTCTCGATCCGGACCGAACTGATCGACGGCGTTCCGTCGGTCCTCGCCGACGAGAACCAGCTGCGCCAGGCGTTGCTCAACATCGTTCGGAACGCGCTCGACGCGTTGCGCGAGAAGGGGGGCGGCGGATTGCTCCGGATCGCGACCCGCCCGGCCGAGACCGGGGTCGAGGTCACGCTCTCCGACGACGGCCCGGGGATCCAGCCGAAGGACCTTGCGCGGATCTTCGACCCGTTCTATTCGACCAAGGCCTCCGGCACCGGGCTCGGCCTGCCGCTGACGCAACAGATCATCGTCGAACACGGCGGGACGATCGCGTGCGCCAGCGAACCGGGACGCGGAACGACCTTCACCATCCGGCTCCCGGCGGCATGAGACGGCCCGACGCATGACGAACGACATCCTCCCCCCCTCGAACGCGCCGGCCGATCGGGCCCCCGCTTCCCCTCCTGGAGCGGTTCTCCTGGTCGTCGACGACGACGAGGGGAACCGCGGCAGCCTCGAGAGGATCCTGGGCAAGGAGGGCTACCGCGTGCTGCAGGCGGGCTCCGGCGAAGAGGGGCTCGACCTGGTGCGGCGCGAGCGGCCGGCGGTGGTCCTCACCGACCTGAAGATGCCGGGGATGGACGGGGTGCGTCTCCTCCAGGCGACGAAAGAGGTCTCTCCGTCGACCGAGGTGGTGGTGATGACCGCCTACGGCACGGTGGAGACGGCGGTCGAGGCGATGAAGATCGGCGCCTACGACTTCGTCACCAAGCCGTTCAAGCGGCACCAGGTGGTAAAGACGTTGAAGAACGCCGTCGACCGCTTCGAGTTGGCGGACGAGAACCGCCGCCTTCGCGCCCGCCTGGCGGAGCTCGGAAACGGCGACGGGGCAGGGCTGGTCGGGCGGAGCGACGCCTTCCGCGCTGTGATGGACGTGGTGCAGCAGGCGGCTCCGTCGTCGGCGGCGGTGATGATCGAAGGCGAGAGTGGAACCGGGAAGGACCTGATCGCGGCGGCGCTGCATTCGGGCTCGCCGCGTGCGTCGCGGGCCTTCGTGAAGGTGAACTGCGCGGCGATCCCCGACACGCTGATCGAGAGCGAGCTGTTCGGGCACGAGCGCGGTGCCTTCACCGGC
>CAYJRR010000076.1:0-22573 GCA_964372275.1 uncultured bacterium | reverse complement strand
GTTTTCTTCACGCCGTACATGGCGGTGTCGGCCATGCGCAGGAGCTCCTCGGCGCTCTGCGCGTCGCGCGGGTATTCGGCGATCCCGAAGGAGGCGCTCAGGCGGACGCCGCCGGGCGGTCCCTCGATCGAGGTCGGCGGCGCCCCCGGGGGTGGACCGCCGACGAGGAAGGTGCGGCGCCCGATCTCGCGATGCAGCCGCTTCACCAGCACCATCGCGTTCTCCTTCGCCGTCTGCGGAAGGAGCGCCACGAACTCATCGCCGCCGTAGCGGACGCCGAAGTCGGTCTTGCGCAGGTTGTCGCGGATCACCTGGCCGACTTCGAACAGGAGGCGGCTGCCGTGGAGATGGCCCCACCGGTCGTTCACCTCCTTGAACCGGTCGAGGTCGACGAAGACCAGCGACAGCGGCGTCTGGTATCGGGAGGCGCGCGCCACCTCGTACTCCAGCACCCGTTGCAGGAAGCGCGAGTTGTAGAGGCCGGTGACGTCGTCGGTGTTGGTGAGCTCCTGGACCTGCCGGAAGTTCCGCGCGTTTTCGATGGCGATCGCCGCGTAGTCGGCGATCGTCTCCAGGACCGTCAGGTCGGCCGGACGTGCCCGCGGAGCGCCCTCCTGCACGTACATCAGCTCGATCACCCCGAGGACCTTCTCCTTGGAGATCATCGGGGCGCACAGCACCGTCACCGGTTTCAGGTCGCTGGCGCGGTCGAAGAGCGGATGGAAGCGGGGATCGAGCTGCGCGTCGGGGAGCAGGAGCGATCGCTTCTCGCGTGCCACCCATCCGGCGATCCCCTCGCCGACGCGGATCGTCGCCCCGTTCTTCCTCTTGCGCGGCCCGCCGACGACGACCTGGACGTGGAGCTCCTGCGACGCCTCGTCGAGGAGGAGCAGCGACCAGTTCTTCGGCTTGAGCAGGCCGGTGATCCGGTCCATGATCCGCGCCAGGACCTGGTCGATCTCGAGCGAAGAGGTGAGCGTCCGGCCGATCTCGTTGAAGACCGTCAGCTCGTCGATCGTGCGTTGGAGTAGTTCGAGGTCTTTCGCTCCCAACGCGACCTCCCCGCGACGCCGCGCGCTCCAACGTAGAACTCTAGCATGACGCAAACACCACCACCGCCGGCGAAAATCGGTGATCGAGCGCACAGCGGAGCGCCGGAGCGACTGGTGCTGGCGTCGGCGAGCCCGCGCCGCCGGGAGCTTCTCGCCGCGGCGGGATATGAATTCGATGTGGACGCGACCGCGATCGACGAGCGCCCCCCGGACGGAATCCCTCCGCGCGACGCGGCGATCGAGATCGCGGCGCGAAAGGCCGACGACGTCGCGCGGCGGCGCGCCGCGGGGGAGGTGGTGCTCGCCGCCGACACGATGGTGGTGATCGACGGCGGGATCCTGGGCAAGCCGCGGGACGACGCGGAGGCCCGCCGGATGCTGCGCGCCCTCGCCGGCCGCCGGCACACCGTCGTCACCGGCTGGTCGCTGGTCCGCGCGGGCGGGGCGGACCGGTCCTGCGGGGCGGCCGAAACCGCCGTCGAGTTCCGCGCGCTGGAGGACCGGGAGATCGACGCCTACGTCGCGACCGGCGAGCCCCGCGACAAGGCCGGGGCCTACGCGATCCAGGGGATCGGAGCCCATCTGGTCCGGCGCATCGAGGGGAGTCATTCCAACGTGATCGGCCTGCCCCTCGTGGAGATCGTGGAGGCGCTGCGCGCGTTCGCCCGTCTCGAACCGCTCTCCTTGCCAACGCTTCCCTTCGTCCCGTAGAACCTGGGCCATCGTGACCTCGGAGTCCCCGTCGGCGGCCGACATCAGGGCGAACGTCGCGTCCATCCGCGCGCGCATCGATGCGGCGCTCGCGCGCGCGGGGCGACCCGCCGGCGCGGCTCGCCTGGTGGCGGTGGCCAAGACCAAGCCGGTCTGGATGATCGAGGCCGCGATCGCCGCCGGTGCCTCCGCGATCGGCGAGAACTACGTGCAGGAGGGACTCGCCAAGCAGGTGGAGCTGGAATCGCGCGCCTCCGCGATCGAATGGCACCTGGTCGGGGCTCTCCAGACGAACAAGGCGAAACAGGTGGTGGGGCGTTTCGCGCTGCTCCACGCCGTCGATTCGGAAAAACTGATCCGCGAGCTTGACCGCCGCGCCGGGGCGGCGGGGGTGGAACGCGTCGACGTCCTGGTCGAGGTGAATCTCGCCGCGGAGACGACGAAGGCCGGCGTCGCTCCCGACGCCCTCCCCTCGCTCCTCGAGACTGCCCGCTCGGCATCGCGGGTCCGCGTCCGCGGCCTGATGGCGATGCCCCCGCCCGAGGGGGCGGCGGCAAACCGACCACGCTTCGCCGCGCTCGCCTCGCTCGCCCGCGCGATGCGGGAGCGAGGCCTACTCGCCGAGGACGCAACGGAGCTGTCGATCGGCTCCACCGACGACTTCGAGGCGGCGGTGGAGGAGGGCGCGACGCTCGTCCGGATCGGCACGGCGTTGTTCGGCCCTCGCAGTCCGAAGCGTCCCCCCGTCGAGGCCGGGGTCGGGGGCGCCGCGTGAGAGTGGCGATCGTCGGAGCGGGCAACCTGGGCGCGGCGACCGCCAACGGCCTGGTCGCCGCCGGGCACGACCCGCGCTCCATCGTCGTGAGCCATCCCAAGGCCGCGCGGCGGGACGCGCTCGGAAGCCGGGGGTTTTCGACCACCGCCTCCAACGCCGACGCCGTCGGACAGGGCGAGATCGCGGTGCTCGCCGTGAAGCCGCAGGTCCTGCCCGCCGTCCTCCCGGAGATCGCGTCCGCCGCCCGCGGGAAGCTCGTGGTGAGCATCGCCGCCGGTACGCCGCTCGCCGCGATCGCCGCGGCGATTCCGTCCTCGCGCGTCGTCCGCGCCATGCCCAACCAGCCGGCGGCGGTCCGCGCCGGGATCACCGCCTTGTGGGCGCCCGCGTCGATCGCCGAGACCGATCGCCGCGCCGTCGCCGACCTGTTCGACGCGGTCGGCGCCACCGTCTGGCTCCCTCGCGAAGAGCTGTTTCACGCGGTGACGGCGCTGGCCGCGAGCGGACCGGGTTTCCTGTTCGCCATCGCCGAGGCGTTGGCCGACGGCGGCGTCGCGGCCGGACTCCCCCGGGGGACCGCCCTCCTCCTCGCCGCGCACGCGATCGCCGGCAGCGGCCGGATGCTCGTGGAGAGCGGCGAGCACCCGGGGGTCCTCAAGGACCGCGTCGCCTCCCCCGGCGGCACGACGATCCACGGGCTGGCCGCCATGGAGAAGGCCGGCGTGCGCGGCGGGCTGATCGCCGCCGTCCGCGCCGCCGCCCGTCGCTCGGTCGAGCTCGCCGGTGGGCGCGCCCGGCGCACCGTTACCCGAAAGCGAGGCCGCGGATGACCGCGCTGATCCTGGTTCGCGAGCTGGTCCAGCTCGTCACCTTCCTGGCGACGATGCTGGTGCTGGCGAGCGTGATCCTCTCCTGGATCCGTCCCAACCCGTACCACCCGGCGGTACGATTCGTCCGCAATACCACCGAGCCGGCCTATGCCCTGGTGCGCCGCTACCTGCCGTTCCTGCAGGCGGGGATGGTCGATTTCACGCCGATCGTGCTGCTCCTTTTGATAGACTTGGTGGGGAAGTTGCTCGTCGATCTGATCGAACGGATCGCGCTCGTCGCGACGTGAACCCGGAGCCCGGGAGCGTTCTTCCATGCGCATCACCCCGCTCGAGATCCGCCAGAAGCAGTTCGGAAAGGCCTTCCGGGGACTCGATCCCGACGAGGTCGACCAGTTCCTCGAAGTGGTCCGCGCCGACATCGAGGAGCTGGTCCGCGAGAACAACGCCCTCAAGGACGAGCTGAAGCGCCGGCTGACCGAGATCGAGGAGTACCGCGAGCGGGAACAGACGCTCAAGGACACGATGATGACGGCGCAGCGGATCAGCGAGGAGATCAAGGTCAACGCCAAGAAGGACGCCGAGATCGTCCTCACCGAAGCGCAGCTTCAGGCCGACAAGATCATCCAGGGGGCCCACGCCCGGCTGGTGGCAGTGGTCGAGGAGATCAACGAGCTGCGCCGCCAGCGGGCGACCTACGAGTCGTCGCTCAAGTCGCTCCTCGACTCCCACCGGAAGCTCCTCGACGTGACCGTCGAGGCGAGCGAGGAACAGACCCGCCGCGACGAGCGGGTGCAGTTCCTCACCAAGAAGAAGAAGACCGCCGGCGACGCCGAGACCGCGTAAGTCACGGGTCGTCGGGAACGACCCGACCGCGAACCACGTCGGAGTGAGGCTTCTCGGCGCCGAATCGCACCACCCGGATCGTCCCGGACGCGATCCGCCGCTCGATCCAGCGACGCACGCCGGCGCCCGCGATCGCGCGCGTCGGCGGCACGATCAACGCCAGGCCCATCAGGTCGGTGAAGAACCCGGGCGTCACCATCAGCACCCCGCCGACCAGCACCAAGAGCCCGTCGAGCAGCCCCTGCTCCGGCACCCGCCCCTCGGCGAGCGAGCGCTGCCACGACCGGAAGACCCGCAACCCCTCGCGCCGGGCGAACCACGAGCCGACCAATCCCGAGAGGATCAGAAGACCGAGCGTCGCCGCGAAGCCGAGCCGCGCGCCGACGAACGCCAGCCCCCCGATCTCCAGGAGCGGCACCAGGGTGAACAACAGGAAGAGCCAACCCACCCCGACGGTGTAGCACATCGTCCGAACAAGAAGCGCCGGAGCGACCGCCGGCCGGGTCAGATCTCGGCCAGGCGGATGCCGTGCTTCTTCAGGAGCCGGGAGATCGACTTGCGGTCGATCTCCGCCTCCTTCGCCGCCTTGGAAATATTCTTGTCGTTCCGGCGGAGGAGGTCGATCAGGTACTCGCGCTCGAAGGCGTCGAGCAGCTTGTCCTTGGCCTCCTTGAACGGAAGGGAGCTGTCGACCGGCGGGACCTCGCCCCCGGCGATCCCCGAGCCGCCCTCCGACTTCATCCGCATGTGATCGGGGATGTCCTTCCCCTGGATCGTGTCCCCTTCGCAGAAGCTGACCGCCCGCTCCACCACGTTGTGCAGCTCGCGCACGTTGCCCGGCCAGTCGTACCCGGTGAGAACCGCCTCCGCCTCGGGGGAGATCTGGCTGACCTTCTGCTTCCCATCCTTGTCCTTGTTGAAGGCGCTCTTGCCGAGGATGTGCTTCACGATCGGCACGATGTCGTCCTTGCGCTCGCGCAACGGCGGCAGCGTCAGCGACACAACCGAGAGGCGGAAGAAGAGGTCCTCGCGAAACCGCCCCTGCCGCACCTCCTCCTTGAGGTCGCGGTTGGTCGCGGCGATCACCCGCACGTCGACCTTGGTCGAGCGGTTGGCGCCGACCCGGCGCGACTCGCGCTGCTCGAGCACGCGCAAGAGCTTCGGCTGCATGTCGAGGCCGAGCTCCCCCATCTCGTCCAGGAAGATGGTGCCGCCGTCGGCCAGCTCGAACACGCCGGGCCTCGACATCACCGCCCCGGTGAACGAGCCCTTCTCGTGCCCGAAGAGCTCGCTCTCGATCAGGGTGGGCGGCACGCTGCCGCAGTCGAAGACGATGAAGGGCTTCTTCGCCCGCCGCGAGTTGTAATGGATCGCCTTGGCGACCAGCTCCTTCCCGGTGCCGGTCTCCCCCATGATCACGCAGGTGACGTCGGTCGGCGCGATCTTCTCCAGGAGGCCAAAGATCTCCCGCATCTTCTGGGACCGGCCGATCATGTCCCCGAACCGCTCCTCCTTCGACGGGACGATCTTCACCTTCTCGTCGGCGGAGTAGAACCGGATCGCCGTGTCGCCGACCTGGATCGTCGAGTTGGGCTTGAGGAAGACCTCGCGGACCTTGAGACCTTCGACGTAGGTCCCGTTGGTCGACTCCAGGTCCCGCAGCAGGTAGCCGTTCTTGAGTTGCTCGATCTCGAAGTGATGGCGGGAGACCGTCCCGTCCGACAGCGCCAGGTCGTTGGTCTCCTTCGATCCGACGCGGATCACGTTGCGGTCGATCGACAGCGTCTTCCCCTTGTCGGGGCCGTCGATCACCTCCAGCTTGCCCTTGCGGATGAAGATCTCTTTGGGCTTGCCGTCGAGGTAGGTGACCTTGGTGACCTCGTCGTACTCCTCGCTCTTCTTCTCTTCGTCGATCGAATCGGGATTTTCCAATCGCGCCTCTCTCCCCCTTCGAGGGACAAAGCCCCAAGCGGGACATCGATGTCCCGATCATCCTAGCCCCGCATGGGCCGCAGGGTAAAGGAAATAGGCCAACCATGTTGCCGGCTTACGGCGACGGGCGCCGATGCCCCATGGTATCCTTGGAAACGCGATGGTCCTTCGACGCCAGGACGGGATCACCCTCGTCGAGGTGTTGATCGGATTGAGCCTGCTCGGGGTGGTCGGAACGATCTACCTCCCGCGCTTCCTGGCGGAGCGCACGCGCGCGCTCCAGACCGAGGTGAAGGCCGAGCTGGCGGCGTTCAAGATCGCCCAATCGACCGTCTTCACCGACTACGGGATCTACACCGACAACCTGGGCGAGATCGCGTGGAAGCCGATGGGCCGGCCGCGCTACCTCTACGGCTTCGTCTCCGACGAATCGCCCGACGCCTCCGGGATCAACGACACGTCGGAGTTCGCCGCCTACGCGCCGCACAGCTTCCCGACGATCAACATGGTCGTCGCCCCGGGGATCCCGCTCACCTACACCGATTTGCCGCCGGATACCTACGCGAGCGAGAAGGCGTACCGGGTGGGAGCGGTGGCCAACCTCGACGGCGATCTGCGCCTGGACGTCTGGACGATGGGAAAGGACGGCGCGCCGGTCCACGTCGTGAACGACATGACCGCCGATTGATGACCTCCGCCCCCCCCGACCTCGAGTCCGCGCCCTCCGAGCTCGTGCTCGACGCGCGCTACGCCGACGTCAAGGAGAACAACGCCGCCAAGGCGACCCTCCTCACCAACGAGGGCTGCACCGTCACCGGCACCCAGATCCGCCCGGCGGGTATGCGGATCAAGGTGGTGCTGGTCCATCCCAAGACCCAGGAGGAGCTGCCGGTCGAGTGCCTGGTGATCGGCGTGCACCCGACCGAGGACCGGCGTTGGAGCCTGGAGCTGCGATTCGCGCCGCCCGTCGTCGCGGCGCGCACGCGGCTGACCGCCTACGTCGACTCGATCCTGCCGCCGAAGCCTCCGCCGCCTCCGGTCTACGGTCCGCCCGCGCCGACGATCCAGGACTGGATCTACAACGCGCTCGACGCCGACCTGCAGAAGAACTTCGCCGAGGCGATCCGCTGCGTCGACGAGGCGCTGGCGATCGACGACAACAAGGCCGACCTGCACGGCCTCAAGGGACGGCTGCTCTCCGACGGCGCCGGCAACGTCGAAGACGCGATGAAGCACGCGAAAAGGGCGCTGGAGCTCCGCCCCAAGGATCCGGTCTTCACCGCGTTGGTGAAGAATCTCGAGCCCCGGGTGGCGAAGAACGCGCCGAAGCCGGTGCCCCTGCAACCGGTCCCCGCGATCAAGGGGAAGAAGAGACGCGAGAAGCGGCCCGAGCGCTGGCCGCGGGTCCGGCGGGCGCTGCGGCCCCTTTCGATGGCCGTCACGCTCCTGGTCGGGGCCTACGCTGAGTGGGTCTACGATCTCCATACTCGAAGCGCCGCCGTGCCCGAGATCGATCCCGCACCGTTCCTCGACCTGCTTCCGATCGAGCGGATGTGGATCCTCGACGGTCGCGTCTACGTCCGCGTCAACGGCTCGCCCGGGAGCCCCTGGCGCAAGCTGACCGACCAACGGGAGCGGATCGTGAAGCTGGCGGGAACTCTCCGCCGCGACCGACCGACGATCAGCGACCTGTTCGTCGTCGACTCCAGGGCGCTGGTCCTGGCGACGGTACGCCGCGACTTCATCTGGGTCTACGCCGCGCCGAAGTGACGGCGGCGGGTCGCCGTCCCCCGGGCTGGACGCACCGATTGCGGTCGTTCTACCCTCGGCCCCGCTCGCGTGAAACCCTCCATTCGTCGCCTCCACACCACCCGCCCGCGACGCGGGCCCGCCCGGCTCCGCCGTCTCGGAGCGCTGCCGATCCCGCTCGCCGCGCTGCTGGCCGCCGGGTGCATGGAGGAGGGGGCCGGCGGGAAGAAGGTCCAGCTCGTCCTGGACGGGGACACCTTCCAGCTCGAGGGGGGGGAACGGGTTCGGCTGCTGGGGCTCGATGCTCCGGAGCGAAGCGCGCCGGAGGAGTGCTACGGGGACGAGTCGTTCAACTACCTTTCGGAGCGGATCGCCGGGAGGAAGGTGCGGCTCGAGTACGACCTGGTGCGCGAGGACTCGTTCGGCCGGACGCTGGCCTGGGTCTACCTCGGCGATGAGTTCATGAACGGGACGCTGCTCGCGGAGGGGACGGCCTGCGTGCTGGTGATCCCTCCCAACGGCGAGACGAAGCGGACCTACCTGCAGGCGCTCGAGGACGGGGCCCGCGCCGCGAAGCGTGGGCTGTGGCGCGACTGCGGAGGGTGCGACCTGCGGGAGGCGGCGCCGTGATCGGTGGGCGCGGGTCGCAATCTCCGGTCGCACGGGGCCTTCGAACCGTCGACGTCGTCCTCGTCACGGCGGGGGCGCTTCTCCTTCGGGGCGCAGCCGGGACCGCCTGGGCGGCGCCGCCCGGTCCGACTGTCGCCGCGACGCCGGAGATCGCCCGGGTGTGGAGCCCGTCGGGTTCGGGGATCCGCGAGAACCGGCTGTCGGCGGTGGCGATGAACCCGTCCGACCCCCGGATCGTCCTGGCGGCGGGCGGACGCGGAACGATCTACCGCAGCGACGACGGCGGCCGCACCTGGACCGAGGTGGCACGCATCCCGTTCGCGCGCGCGCGCGGCGCCGCGAATCCCGGCGGTGACGGCGACGATTCCGCCGGGGCCGCCGCCTCCGACGACGAGCTCGACGACGACGCGCAGCAGGAGCTGGACGAGCTGCGGCAGGACACCTTCCAGGAGGTCTTCGACGAGCTGGAGGAGGTGCTGGGCGAGGACGAGGCCGAGCGGCTCGCCGAGGAGGAGGCGGACGAGGCGGTGCGCGAACGCCGCGAAGAGCTGGTGCAGGAGCGTCCGGCCGACGACGAGGCCGACGAACGCGTCGCGCCGGCGCGGGTCGCGGCGGTGCGCCAGTTCGTCTGGGACCCGACGTTTCCCGGATTGGCCTACGCCGCGACCCGCGCCGGCGTCTGGCGCAGCGGCGATGCCGGAGCGACCTGGGTACCGCTCCATGCCGGCGTCGGCGACGCGGAACGCGATGCGACCGCGGTCGCCCCCTCGGCCGGCGAGCCGGACCGGATGCTGATCGCGACCGGCGCCGGTCTGCTCCTTTCCGCCGACGGCGGCTCGAGTTGGACCAACGCCAAAGGGGAGGTCGGCACCGGCGAGGTGCGGACGGTGGTCGTCGATCCCGAACGGCGCTCGACCGTGGCCGCCGGCACGCCGCAGGGGGTCTTCCTCTCGACCGACGGCGGCGACACCTGGCGAAAGGTCTTCGCCGGAGCCGACGTGCGCGCGCTCGCCTTCGCCCGGGGGGAGGCCTCGCGCCTCCTCGCGGGCACGTCCGATGGCCTGTGGGCGATCACGCCGGAGGAGGCCGTCCCGATCGGCGTCGCGCAGTTCTCGTCCCCCCGCATCCGGTCGGTGGTGCTGCCGGCCGGCGATCCGGCGCGCCTCTACGTCGCCACTTCGCGCTCGGTCCACGAATCCCGCGACGGCGGCGCGACCTTCGTCGAGCTCTACCGCGGTCTGCCGTCGACCGACGTGCTGGCGCTCGGGGAGGACGTCACCGCATCCGACCGGCTCTGGGCGGCGACGGCGCTCGGCCTGCACCAGCTCGGGGCGCAAGGCCCCGTTGCCGCGATCGCGGCACGGACGGTCGGACCGCGGATCGTGGACCTGGTGCTGGCGGCCGACCGCTACGCCGGCACCGACGGCGAGACGCTCCGAGGCTGGAGGCGCGCCGCGCGCTGGAGCCGGTTGCTTCCCCGGGTCGGCGCCGTCTTCCGCCGGTCGTGGGACGACGACGTCTTCGTCGACGTCACGGAGATCCGCGACGAGTCGGGGAATCTGCTCGGGGTGCGCCGCTTCCCCTCCAGCTACGACCTGAACCGCGAGTCCCGCTTCCTGGTGCTCCTCTCCTGGCGATTCGACGAGCTCCTGCAAGGGACCGCGCGTGTGCGGCTGAACGCGGTCCTGCGGTCGATCGCCGACGACCGCTCGAAGCGCCTTTCGAAGGTCGCCCGGCTGGCGCGGGAGCGCCGCGACATGGCCGCCCGCCTCGCGGCCCTTCCCTCCGACTCCGAGGACCGCGCGTCGCTCGAAGTGCGGATTCAGGAGATCACCGGATATCTGGACGCCCTCACCGGCGGCCTGTTGAGCCGAACCGCCAACGCACCACCGTAAGGAGAAGAGACGATGCGCTCGGTGCCCTCGATTGGATTCCTCCTCGCCCTCATGGGGGCGTCGTTCCTCGCGCTGCCTGCCGGTGCCGGCGGGAACGAAGCCTTCTCCGGCGAGCCCAGCGTCCGTGAGGTGCAGGAAGTCGCGATGCGCTACGCGCTGGTCTCCGACGACGTCCTCAACGGCTACCAGCGGAGCGCCAAGTGGACCAAGCTGCTCCCGCGCACGCGACTGCGATACGACCAGGACGTCGACGACGACAAGAACGTCACGATCAACGAGACGGGCGAGCGCGATGTCGATCTCGACGAGAACTTCAACACCGGCTACGACGTGACGCTGGAGTGGCGTCTGGACGAGATGCTGATGGGACCGACGCGCGTGCAGGCGATCCGCGAGACCTCCCGATTGGTCCAGCTGCGCGACGACATCCTCGACGAGACGACGAAGATCTACTTCGAGCGGCGGCGGGTGCAGCTCGACCTGTTGATGAACCCCCCGACCGACGCCAAGGCGCGCACGGCGAAGGAGCTGCGTCTCGAGGAGCTGACCGCGAACCTCGACGCGCTGACCGGCGGGTGGTTCAGCCAGCGCATCCGTGCGGCCCGAGGGAAGTGATGCGCCCCGGAATTGCCGCTCTCCTCGTGGCCCTCTCGGCGGCCTGCGGGCCCGACTTCGACACCACCCCTCCGACGATCGAGGAGGGGCCGACGGCAAGCGTGGTCCGCGACACCACGGCCACGATCGCCTGGCTCACAGACGAACGGGCGAACGCCGTGGTGGAGTACGGGACGACCGAGGCCTACGGCCAGGCGGAGATCGACAACCTCTACCTCGAATCGCACGTGATCACGCTGCGGAACCTGCTCCCCGAGACGACCTACCACCTGCGGGTGGCGTCCTACGACCTGTTCGGGAACGGCCCATCCCGGTCCGGCGATCTGGTGATCACCACGCTGCCGCCGCTTCCCCCGCCCGACCTGGTGATCACCGAGGTGATGACCGAAGCGGTCGACCAGGACGTCGGCGAGTTCGTCGAAATCAAGAACGACGGATTCGACACCGTCGACCTGACCGGTTTCGCCGTCGCCGACGGAGATGGCGACGACACGCTGCAGTCGTTCGACGGGGGGGCGACCGAGCTCGAGCCCGGGGCCTACGCCTTGATCGTCGATGCCGAGTACGTCCCCGACACCTACGATCTCCCGGACGGAACGGTGCTGGTGACGACCGGGGACACCACGATCGGGAACGGCCTGTCCAAGGACGATCCGATCTCGCTTTTCGCACCCGGAGAGGCGGTCGCGGTCACGACCTACGGCACCCCGGACGACGCGACCGACAACCTACCCCTCTCCTCCGCGACGACCGGAAAGAGCGTGGAGCGCCGCGTCGTCGCCGATCCGGACGAGCCGGGGAATTGGTGCGTGAGCGAGGATCCCGGTGGCAGCACGCCGGGACGCGACAACAGCGGCTGCGAGTAGGGTCAGAGCTCGAGCGCGCGCCAGAGGTACCAGGCGGCGACCGACCGGTACGGGCGCCAGCGCTCGCCTCGGCGCAGTACGTCGGCTGGCGTCGGCAGCGCGCGCCGGAAGGTCTTGGCGAACCCCTTCCGCACCCCGTAGTCGGTCGCCGGGAGCACGTCCGGGCGGCCGAGTCGGAAGATCAGCAGCATCTCGACCGTCCAACGGCCGATCCCGCGGACCTGCGTGAGGCGCTCGACGATCGCTTCGTCGTCCATCGATTCGAGCTCGCCGATCGATGGCACCACTCCCTGGAGCGCCTTGGCCGCAAGGTCCTTCACCGCGGCGGTCTTCGACCCCGAAAGTCCGCACCCCCGCAGATCCGACACGCGACTGCGAAGCACCGCCTCCGGCGTCACCTCGCCGAGCGCCGCCTCGACGCGCCCGTAGATCGTCTCCGCCGCCTTGCCGCTCAGCTGCTGGTAGACGATCGACTCGGCCAGGGACGCGAAGGGACTCTGCATCCGGTCCACCCGCAGCCGGAACGGACCGACGCGTTCGATCAGTGCCCCGAGCCTCCGATCGGCGGCACCGAGGTGCCGAAGCGCCTTCACATCTCCTCGATCTTCAGCCCGTGCTTCTTCATCATCCGCTGGATCGACTTGCGGTCGATGCCGGCGTCGGTGGCGGCGTAGGTGACGTTCTTGTTGTTCCGCTTGAGGAGGTCGATCAAGTACTCGCGTTCGAACGGTTCCAGCCAGCGCTGCTTGGCCTCCTTGTAGGGGAGGTTCTTGTCGACGCGTTTGACCTCCGGGAAGCCGGATTTGGCCATCGATTCCGGCAGGTCGCGCGGCCGGATCCGTCCCTCCTCGCACAGGCTCACCGCGCGGTGCACCACGTTCTGCAGCTCGCGGACGTTGCCCGGCCAGGAAAACGACTCCAGGATCGACCACACTTCGGGGGAGACGGTGATCTCCTTCGACGGGTTCCCGAGGCTGTCTGTCGGGGGGGTGAACTTGCGGATGAAGTGACCGACCAGGAGCCGCAGGTCGCCGGTGCGGTCGCGCAGCGGAGGCATGTCGACGCGGATCACGTTCAGCCGGTGGTAGAGATCCTCCCGGAACGCCCCCTTGGCGACCTCCTTCTCCAGGTCGCGGTTGGTGGCGCAGACCAGCCGCACGTCGACCGAGATCATGGTGTTCCCGCCGACGCGGCGGAATTGGCGCTCCTGCAACACGCGCAGGAGCTTGACCTGCATCGCGACCTCCATCTCCCCGATCTCGTCGAGGAAGAGAGTCCCGCCGTCGGCCGCCACCAGCAGCCCGTCGCGCGTGCTGTTCGCGCCGGTGAACGCACCTTTCTCGTACCCGAAAAGTTCACTCTCGATCAGGGTACCCGGCAGAGCGGCGCAGTCGACCGGGACGAACTCCTTCTGCGCCCGGTCGGAGAGCTGGTGGATGGCCCGTGCGCACCCCTCCTTTCCCGTGCCGCTCTCGCCGCCGATCAGCACGCTGGCGTTGGTGCGCGCGACCTTGCGGATCAGCTCGAACACCCGCTGCATGGCGGCGCTATCGCCGATCAGCCCGCCGATCCCCCCGGGGGTGGTGATGCGGGTCTTGAGGATCCGGTTCTCCTCGCGCAGGCGCCGGTGCTCCATCGCCCGCGACACCACCACCTCGAGCTTCTCCGCCGGGAACGGCTTCTCGAGATAGTCGAACGCGCCGCCCCGGATCGCCTCCACCGCGGCGGGCACCGTCGAGAAGCCGGTCATCAACACCACCAACTGGTCGGGGCGGACCTGCTTGATCGCCTGCAGCAGGTCCTGCCCCGTGATCCCCGGCATCTTGAGGTCGGTGAGGACCAGGTCGATCTCCCCCTGCTTCACCAGCTCCAGCGCCTCGGCCGCCCGTTCCACCACCCGCACCTGGTATCCGAGCCGGGTGAGGATCTTCCGGCACGAGACGAGGAGCTCCACCTCGTCGTCCACGACGAGGACGCTCCCCTTCGCGGCGGGCGCTTCCGCCGGAGGTCGTACCGCCTGTACATCGCCGATCGGTCGCGTCGCGTCGGACATCCGTCACGCCTCCATGGGCAACATCATCCGGAACTCGGTCCCCTTCCCCGGTGTCGACTCGACCGAGAGATCGCCGCCGTGGTCGGCCACGATTCCGTAGGCGATCGAGAGCCCCAAGCCCGTCCCCTTGCCGACCTCCTTGGTGGTGAAGAACGGCTCGAAGATCTTGGCCTGCACCTCGGGCGGCATCCCGACGCCGGTGTCGGCGACGGCGATCTCGACCTTTTCGCCCAGCCGCCGGGCCCGCAGCGTCAGCCGGCCGCCGCTGGGCATCGCGTCGACGGCGTTCTTCAGCAGGTTCACCAGAACCTGCTCCAGGCGACCCTTGTCGCCGTAGACCGCGGGGAGATCGGCCGCCAGCTCCTTCACCACCTGCACGTCGGTCCCTTTGAGGACCGTCTCGACCAGGGCGAGCGACTCGGTGACGACCTCGTCGACCGCGACCGGCCCCTTGGAGGCCCCCTTCTGTCGGCTGAAGGAGAGAAGACTGGAGGTGATGCGCGCGATCCGTTCCGCCTGACGATGGATGGCGACGACGTCCTCCACCACGTCGTCCGAAAGCTTCTCCTCCTTGGCGACGCGGAGGAGGAATCCGGCGCGGGTGAGGATCACGCCGGTCGGGTTGTTGATCTCGTGCGCCACGCCGCCGGCCAGCCCGCCGATCGACGCCAACCGCTCGGTTCGGATCAACGCGTCCTGGGCGGCCTGCAGCTCGGCCAGGGCCTTGGACAGAGCGGCGGTGCGCTCGTCGACCTTGGCGTCCAGGGAACGGTTGAGCTCTTCCAACGCCTCCTTCTGGCGGAGGAACGACGTCCGCAGGAACTCCATCGCGGCGAACAGCTCCCCGATCTCGTCCTCGCTGTCGTGGACGATCGACTCGCCGTAGTCCCCTCGCGCCATGCGCGTGGCGTGCGACGCCAGCCGTTTGATCGGCTTGGTCAGCGCGCGGTCGAGGAACAGGGTGAACAAGAGCGACGCCGAAAGGATGGCGAGCCCGTACACGTTCACCCACTCGGCGACCGGCCGGCCGGACAGCGCCATGAGAAAGGCGAGAACGACCGCGATCGTCACCAGGAGCGCGGTGGTGACCGAGATCTTGAGCGCCACGCTCACCCAGCGGCGACGGACCGGCAACGTCGCGGTGGCGAGGCGATTCATGGCACGACCCCCGGAAAATCGTCCCACCGGCGACGCTGCGAAGTCAATGTCGCAGCTCTTGACAAACGGTCCGCACCATTGCCATTTCTCGTGGCAAACTCGACGGAAATCCAGAGGAAGTGGCGATGCCGATCTACGAGTACCGCTGTTCGAAGTGCAAGAACGTCCACGAGATCTGGCAGAAGATCACCGATCGACCCGAAACCTCCTGCCCGACTCCGCGGTGCAAGGGCAGGCTCGAACGGATGATCTCGAGCACCGGCTTCGCGCTCAAGGGGTCGGGTTGGTACAAGACCGACTACGCCGGCGGGGGATCGAGCAGCCCGAAGGAGTCCGACGCCCCCAAGCCCGACGACGAAGGCGAGGAGATCGGCATCGGCAGCATGACGAACGAGGACCCGCGGGGCACGCCGGCGCGGCGTCCGGGGGATCACCTCGACCCGCGCGCGAAGAAGCGGGAGAAGTCGAAGCCGCCGAAGGCGCGCAAGCCCTCGAAGTAGGGGCGGCGCCCCGTGGTACGATCCTTCCGTGCCGGCGCCACCGGATCGGATCACCGAGGAGTTCGTGCTCGACGGCGTCGTGCCCGACGCGGCGTGGGACTGGGTCGCCGACACCGACTCCTTGAATCGACTGGTCGGCATTCCACGGGTCGATTCGCGGCTCCTCGACGCACGCTACGGGAACACCCGCGCCACCGTCCGGTCCAAGGGGTTCCTGCCGCTCGCGTGGGACGAAGGTCCGTACGAATTCGTCCGACCGCGGAAGTTTCAGGTCTACCGCGCCTTCCACGGCGGTCCGGCCGCGACCTACGTCTTCGGCGCGGAGCTCGAGCCGGTATCGCGCCCGGCGGGCGAATCGACGCGAGTCCGGCTCTGGGTGGAGATCGCGGCGCGAAGGCGGTGGCTCCGCGGACCGGTCCGCGCCGTCACGCGGTTCCAATTGCGGGGCATGGCTCGCACGCTCGACGC
Organism: uncultured bacterium; assembly: GCA_964372275.1. Classification (GTDB taxonomy): domain Bacteria; phylum CAYJRR01; class CAYJRR01; order CAYJRR01; family CAYJRR01; genus CAYJRR01. The sequence goes on along the minus strand of CAYJRR010000076.1, from coordinate 6,496 downwards.
CGCCGCGCGGGCGTCGCGGGCGACCGGCCGGGCCTTCTACGCCGCGAACAGCGCGGGGTTCGCCCCCGGCGGCGCCGAGCGGCTGCGCGAGGGGCTGGAGCGGATCTCCTCGATCGAGCCGGGGGTGGCGACCCGCCTGCGAACGCTGCTTGCGGGCGGCCCGGACGTCGACGTGCTCCGGATGCGCCCGTTCGAGCTCGCCGACCAGTGGGGTCTTCCCCGGCTGGCGGTCCTGCGCCTCTTTCTCCACGCCGCGCGCGCAGGACTGGTCGATCTGATGTGGGACGTCAACTGCCCGCACTGCCGGATGCCCGTCACGCGCAACACCGACCTCGGCCAGCTCGAGGAGCAGGGGGCGTGCCCGAGCTGCGACCTTCGGTACGCCTCCTCGTTCGACACGATGGTGGAGGTCAGCTTCGCGGTGCATCCCGGGATCCGCACGGTCGAGCCGGTTGTCTTCTGCATGGGGGCCCCGGCACGCCGTCGCGGCGTCCTGTTCCAGCAGGTGCTCGAACCCGGCGAGCGCCGGTCGCTCACGATCGAGCTTCCGGTCGGCGACTACGTGGTGATGCGCGGCGATTCGGAGAACCGCATCGCCTTGCAGGTGGCCGACGGGCCGCGGGAGGTCGCCGTCCGGGTAAACGAGCTCGGCGTGCGCGCCGATGCCGCCGCCGGCGCGTCGGGATCGAACGCCACCGCGGCGCCCGGCGTCGTCCGCTTCGAGCTGGTGAACGAGCTGGCGAGCCCGGCCCGCGTCGGACTGGCGCTGGCCACCAGCTCCCACGACGCGGCCAGCGCCGCGATGGTCACCGCGTGCCAGGAGTTTCGCGACCTCTTCTCCACCGAAGTGTTGAAGGAAGGGGTTCGGCTCGGTGTCTCATCGGTGACGCTGCTGTTCACCGACCTGAAGGGCTCGACGCAGCTCTACGAAAAGTTCGGCGATGCCCCGGTCTACGCGCGGGTTCGCGACCATTTCGAGGTCCTGCTCGAGGCCGTCCGCGCCGAGGGCGGAGCGCTGGTCAAGACGATCGGCGATGCGGTGATGGCCGCCTTCCCCAGTCCGGCCGCCGGACTTCGGGCGGCGCTGGCCATGCAGCGCGGCTTGGCGGCGCTCAATGACCGCCGCGGAGAGCCCCGGTTGGTCGTCCGCATCGGCCTCCACGCCGGACCCTGTCTGGTGATCAACGCCAACGACCGCCTCGACTACTTCGGCAGCACGGTGAACTACGCCGCGCGGATCGAAGGGAAGGCGGAGGGCGGTCAGGTGGTGATCACCGAAACGGTGGCCGGCGACGCCGAAGTCGCGTCGATGCTCCGCGCCGGGTCCCTGCGCGCGTCGAGATTCGAAGCGGAGCTCAAAGGCGTGAGCGGAACGCACTGGCTCACCCGGATCGAGCCCGACTCCGCGGGTGCGTCCGCAGCCTGATCGAAGGGCCGCTCCTTTACAGCGCCTCGCGCGCGCGGTAGACCATAGCGCCTCGAGGATGGCGGCGACGATCATCGACGGGAAAGCGATCGCCGCCACCCTGCGCGCGGAGGTGAGGGCGCGGGCGGCCGACCTGGCCCGCCGGAAGTGACGGCCCCCGGGTTTGGCGACGGTGCGGGTCGGAACCGATCCGGCGTCGGCGGTCTACGTCGCCTCCAAGCACAAGGCGTGCGCGGAGGTCGGGTTCCACTCGGTGCAGCACAGTTTTCCGGACGGGCTGTCCGAGGCGGAGCTCCTCGCGCTCGTCGACCGGCTCAATCGGGACGCGGCGATCGACGGAATCCTGGTGCAGCTCCCGCTACCGAGGGGGATCGACGACCGGAAGGTCCTTCGGGCCATCGACCCGGAGAAGGACGTCGACGGTTTCCATCCGGTGAACGTCGGGCGACTGGTGCTCGGCGAACCGTCCCTCCTGCCCTGCACGCCGGCGGGATGCCTTCACCTTCTCGAGAGCGCCGGCGTTCCGCTGGCCGGGCGACGCGCGGTGGTCGTCGGGCGCAGCAACATCGTGGGGAAGCCGGCGGCGATCCTGCTCCTGCGGCGCGACTGCACGGTGACGATCGCCCACTCCAAGACCGCCGACCTGGGCGCCGTCGTCCGCGAGGCCGACGTGGTGATCGCGGCGGTCGGACGCGCCGAGCGGATCGACGGCTCGATGATCAAACCGGGGGCGGTGGTGATCGACGTCGGGATCAATCGGGTTCCGCTCCCCGACGGGAAGTCGCGCCTGGTGGGGGACGTGGCGTTCACGGCGGCGTCGGAACGCGCCGGATGGATCACCCCCGTGCCCGGCGGGGTCGGCCCGATGACGATCGCCATGCTCCTGCGAAACACCCTCGACGCGGCGGAAAGGCGGACGGCGTGAGCGCGGACGGTCGACCCACACAACCCTCGGCGTTGAAACGCACGCCGCTCCACGAGGCGCACCGGCGGCTCGGGGCGAAGCTCGTCCCCTTCGCCGGGTGGGAGATGCCGGTCCAGTACGAAGGGGTGATCCCGGAGCACAGAACGGTGCGCTCCGCCGCCGGACTGTTCGACGTCTCGCACATGGGGGAGTTCGAGGTCCACGGTCCGAGCAGCACGGAATGGCTCCATCGGCTGCTCACCAACGACGTGGCCAAGGTGGCGGTCGGGCAGGCGCAGTACAACCTGATGCTCTACGAGCACGGCGGGATCGTCGACGACCTGATCGTCTACCGGCGCGCCTCCGACCGTTGGCTGGTGGTGGTCAACGCCGGAAACGTCGAGAAGGACTTCGCCTGGATGCGGGAGCGGCTCGGCTCGTTGGGGGTCGACGCCCCGACGCTCGAGAACCGTTCCGACGAGTGGGCGCTGATCGCGCTGCAAGGTCCGATGGCTCCGGCCATCCTCCAGCCGCTCACCGGGGCCGCGCTCGATCCGGTCGGTACCTACCGCTTCGTCGAAGCGAAGGTGGTCGGATGCCCGGCGGTGATCGCCCGCACCGGCTACACCGGCGAGGACGGATTCGAGCTGGCGGTCCCCGCCGAGGAGGCGGAACGGGTCTGGACCACCGTTCTCGAGGCCGGACGGCCGCACGGACTGAAACCGATCGGGCTCGGCGCGCGCGACACGCTGCGCCTGGAGATGAAGTACGCGCTCTACGGGAACGACATCGACGAGACGACCCATCCGCTCGAAGCCGGACTCGGCTGGGTGGTGAAGACGGCCAAGGGGCCGTTCGTCGGACGCGAGGCCGTGGAGCGCGTGAAGGCCGCCGGCCCGGCGCGGAAGCTCGTCGGGTTCACGATGGTCGACCGCGGCATTCCGCGCCACGGCTATCCGCTGATCGACCCGCAGACCGGACGGAGGATCGGCGTCACCACCAGCGGCACGCAGTCCCCGTCGCTTGACAAGCCGATCGGCGTTGGATACGTAGACGCGAATTTTTCCGCTGTCGGAAGCGAGTTTTCGGTGGAGATCCGCGGCGAGCCCCGCCGCGTCGTGGTGGTGGAGACGCCGTTCTGGAAGCGCCCCCGGGCGGCCTGACGACTTCGATTCCCGACTGGCAAAGGAGCGACGCGTGGCGATCCCCAAGGACCTCAAATACTCCCGCGAGCACGAATGGGTGCGAATCGAAGGAGACCACGCGGTCGTCGGGATCACCGACCACGCGCAGGAGGCATTGGGCGAGATCGTCTACCTCGAGCTGCCGAGCGCCGGCGACCGGCTCGAGCGCGAGGAAGCGTTCGGCGTGGTGGAAAGCACCAAGGCCGTCTCCGACATCTACGCGCCGATCTCCGGCGAGGTGATCGAGGTGAACGCCGACCTCGTCAAGTCGCCCGAGCGCATCAACCACGACCCCTACGACGACGGCTGGATGGTCAAGGTCAAGATCGAGGACCGCAAGGACTTCGACGAGCTGTTCAGCGCCGCCGAGTACGCCGAGTTTCTGAAGGAAGAGGCGTAGCGCGGCCGAATTCGCCGCGTCGGCTGCCGTTCGCGCAACCCACTCCGCGAGCCATGGCGATCAGCTTGCCGCGCGTTGGAGGTACGACTCGAGTGGGGGGCAGGCGCAGACCAGTTGGCGGTCGCCGAGGGCGTTGTTGAGTCGGCCGACGGCGGGCCAGAACTTGGAGCGGCGCAGCCAGGGGGCGGGATAGGCGGCGCGCTCGCGGGTGTAGGGCCGGTTCCACGGGTCGGCGAGCAACACCTCGGCGGTATGGGGGGCGTTCTTGAGGAGGTTTCCCTCCCGCGGCATGCGGCCCTGCTCGACCTCGCGAATCTCCTCGCGGATGGCGATCATCGCGTCGCAAAACCGGTCGAGCTCGGCCTTCGACTCGCTCTCGGTCGGTTCCACCATCATCGTCCCAGCCACCGGGAAAGAGACGGTCGGCGCGTGGAAGCCGTAGTCCATGAGGCGCTTGGCCACGTCCTCCACCTCGATCCCGGAGCTCTTCTTCAGCGGCCGCAGGTCGAGGATGCATTCGTGCGCGACCCGGTCCCCCTTCCCTTTGTAGAGGACGGGATAGTGGGGCCCCAGCCGCGCCGCGACATAGTTCGCGTTGAGGATGGCGATCTTGGTCGCGTCGGTGAGCCCCTTCGGCCCCATCGCCCGGATGTACATCCACGAGATCAGCAGGATGCTGGCGCTCCCGTACGGCGCGCTGCTCACCGGTCCGATCGCCGACGCGCCGGCGGGACGCTCCAGCGGATGCGAGGGGAGGAAGGGGGCCAGATGCCGCGCCACCGCGATCGGCCCCATCCCCGGTCCGCCGCCGCCGTGCGGGATGCAGAAGGTCTTGTGCAGGTTCAGGTGGCAGACGTCGGCGCCGATCCGGCCGGGACTGGTGAGGCCGACCTGGGCGTTCATGTTGGCGCCGTCCATGTAGACCTGCCCGCCCTTGGAGTGGACGATCTCGCAGACCTGGCGGATCGACTCCTCGAAGACGCCGTGGGTCGAGGGATAGGTGACCATCAGGGCCGAAAGCTTCCCTGCGTGCTCCGCCGCCTTTGCCGACAGGTCGGCGACGTCGATGTTCCCGTCGTCGTCGGTCTTCACCACCACGACGTCGTAGCCGACCATCACCGCCGATGCCGGGTTGGTGCCGTGAGCCGACTGCGGGATCAGGCAGACCGCTCGATGCCCCTCGCCGCGCGATTCGTGGTACCGGCGGATCGCGAGCAGTCCGGCGTACTCCCCCTGACTCCCGGCGTTCGGCTGAAGGGAGACCGCGCTCAAGCCGGTGATCTCCGCCAGCCAGCGCTCGAGGTCCCGGAAGATCTTGGCGTAGCCCGCGGCGTTCCCCTCCCGGGTGAACGGATGCATCCGCCCGAACTCCGGCCAGGTGACCGGCGTCATCTCGGACGCGGCGTTTAGCTTCATCGTGCAGGACCCCAGCGGGATCATCGAGTGCGTCAGCGACAGGTCGCGCGCCTCGAGCCGCCGCAGGTACCGCTGCATCTCCGTCTCCGACCGGTGCGCGTGGAACACCGGATGGGTCAGGAAGGCGCTCGTCCGCCGCAGCGATGCCGGCAAGGCGAGGAGCGCCCCGTTGGCCGCCAGCTTCTCGAGATCCGGCAGATCCGTCCCCCCCGGCGCGCCCGGAACGGCGGCGGGAGATGCGAAGGCCTCCACGACCGCCTCCAGGTCGGCGCGAGAGGTCGTCTCGTCGAGCGCGATCCCGATCGACCCCGGGGCGATGCGGCGCAGTTCGATCCCCCGCGAGAGCGCGCCCGCGATCACCCGATCGGCCTCCGTCGGGTCGAGGTCGACCCGCAGCGTATCGAAGAAACCATCGTGCGCCGGCCGGATCCCGAGCGTCGCCAGCGCGCGGGCCAGGAGCGCCGTCCGCTCGTGCACCCGCTCCGCGATCGCCTTCAGCCCGGACGGCCCATGGTAGACGGCGTACATCCCGGACATCACCGCCAGCAGCACCTGGGCGGTGCAGATGTTCGACGTCGCCTTCTCGCGGCGGATGTGCTGTTCGCGGGTCTGCAGCGCCATCCGAAGCGCCGGCCTCCCTGACGCGTCCTCGGAGACGCCGATGATCCGGCCCGGCATGGCGCGGGCGAACTCGGCGCGCGTGGCGAAGTAGGCGGCGTGCGGCCCGCCGTATCCCATCGGGACCCCGAATCGCTGCGTGCTCCCCAGCGCCACGTCGGCGCCGAGCTCCCCGGGCGGCGTCAGCAGGGTGAGCGCCAGGAGGTCGGCCGCCACCGCTACGCGCACACCGGCCGCGCGGGCCTTCTCGCAGAACGGCCGCAGATCGTGGATCGCTCCGTCGGTCGCCGGGTACTGGAGCAGCGCGCCGAAAAACCCGCTCGCCGGCTCGATCCGCCGGTGGTCGCCGACCTCGACGTGGATCCCGAGCGGCGTCGCCCGCGTGCGCACGACTTCGATCGTCTGCGGGTGGCATCCGTTGGAGACGAAGAACGCGCCGCCGGTCGCCGGACCGGACGCGGCCCCCTTCCCCGTCGCGCGCCCGCCGCCGGCCAACGCCCGCAGCATCGTCATCGCCTCGGCCGCCGCCGTCGCCTCGTCAAGGAGCG
>CAYJRR010000075.1:0-22689 GCA_964372275.1 uncultured bacterium | reverse complement strand
GTCGATGCAGAGCTCGATGCACTCGTTGCAGATGTAGACGGTCGGACCGGCGATGAGCTTCTTCACCTCCTTCTGCGACTTTCCGCAGAAGGAGCAGCACAGGTTCCCCGAATCCTGGTCGCCTTTGCGATTCACCGGCATCGAATCGGCCCGTCCCCGTCGGCTACGCGTGCCCGAAACGCCCCCTACCCCGCAGTCTAGCAGCTGGCCGGGGGATTCCCGAGCGATCCCTGTTGCTTCGCCCTAGCGGCGCCCCCCCGGAGGGTCCTCCCGCTCCTTCTCCTTGGTGATCGGAAGTTCGCGGGATGTAACGACTTTATCGATGATTCCGTACTCCTTGGACTCCTGCCCGGAGAGGAACCGATCGCGGTCGGTGTCCTTGGCGATCCGGTCGAGCGGCTGCCCGGTGTGGTGGGCCAAAATCCGGTTCAGCTCCTCCTTCATGCGGAGGATCTCCTTGGCGTGGATCTCGATGTCGGAGGCCTGCCCCTGGAACCCGCCCATCGGCTGGTGGATCATCACCCGGGCGTGCGCGAGGGTGTGTCGCTTCCCTTTTTCACCCGCGGCGAGCAGGAGCGCCGCCATCGACGCCGCCTGGCCGACGCAGATCGTGGCCACGTCCGGCTTGATGTACTGCATGGTGTCGTAGATCGCCATGCCGGCGGTGACCAGGCCCCCGGGCGAGTTGATGTAGATGTGGATGTCGCGGTCCGGGTCCTGCGATTCGAGGAACAGCAGCTGCGCGATCGTCAGGTTGGCGACGTCGTCGTCGATCGCCGTACCCAGGAAGATGATCCGGTCCTTGAGGAGCCTGGAATAGATGTCGTAGGCGCGCTCCCCGCGGTGGGTCTGCTCGACGACGATGGGGATCAACGGCATGTCGGACTCTCTTTCTGGAGTGGCGGCCCTGGCGCGTGAAATTTAGTCGCTTATCCTGGAGGCGTTTTCGAGGAAATCAAGCGTCTTCTCCTCGGCCAGCATGTTTACCAGTGCCGGAAGGCGGCCCTCCTGCATGTAGAAGGCGCGAACCGCCGCCGGGCTCTGACCGTATCGCTGCCCGATCCGCTCGAACTGCGCCTCGACGTCGGCCTCGGTGACGCTCAACCCCTCGGCGGCGGAGATCGCCTCCAGCACCAGCAGCTCCCGCACCCGTCGTTCGGCTTCGGACTTGAGCCGGTCCTTCAGCGATTCGAAGGTTCGCCGGTCGAGCACGCGGTCGCCGCCGAGCACGTTCTGCGCCGACTGGTAGAGCGCGCGGAGCTGGCGATCGACCATCGCCTTGGGAAGCTCGACCTGCAGTTTTTCCAGGACGCGGTCCAAGAGCTGCCGGCGGACCTCCTTCTTGCGCTCCTCCGCCCGGTGCGCCTCGATCTCCACCCGGATCTTGGCTCGCAGGTCGTCCAGGTTTTCGGCGTTCACCTCGCGCGCGAACGCGTCGTCGATCGCCGGGATCTCGCGCCGCTTGATCTCCTTGAGCGTCACCCGGTAGAGGACCCGCTTCCCGGCCAGCTTCTCGTCGGCGTGGTCGGCGGGGAAGGCGACCTCCACCGCGCGCGTCTCGCCGATCTTCATCCCGGGGAGCGCTCGTTCGAACTCGTCGATCAGGATCCCCTTTCCGAGCTCGAGCGTCACCCCCTCGCTCTTCGGCTCCCGTGAGGGGGCACCCCCGACGAACGTCTCGTAGTCGACGATCGCCACGTCCTCGCCGCCGACCGGACGGTCCTCGAGCACCGGCACCAGCTGCCCCCGTCGCTCCGCCAGCCCCTTGACCTGCTCCTCGACGTCGGCGTCGGTGATCGGCGGGCGCGGGACCTTCACCTCGAACCCCTTGTAGCCCGGCAGCTCGAAGGCCGGCTTCACCTCGACCGTCGCGGTGTAGGAAAACTCCTCCCCCCTCTTCAGCCGGGTCTCGTGGATCACCGGGCTCGCCACCGGAGAGAGCTTCCCCTCCTCGACCGCCTTCGCGTAGCTCTGCTCCACCAGCTGGCGGGTGACGTCGGCCTCCACCCGCGGCCGGTAGATCCGCTCCAGCACCGGGCGGGGGGCCTTCCCCTTGCGATACCCCTTCACCGTGACATCGCGTTGCAGCTGGCGATAGACCTGTTCCAACTCGGTTTCGACCCGCTCCTTGGGAAGCACCACCTTCAACCGGCGGGTGACGCCGTCGACGTTTTCGACCTGAACCTGCACGGGAGACTCCTCCGGAGACTGGTGCGAGGGGAGGGACTCGAACCCACAAGGGATAACCCACCGGATTCTAAGCCCGGCGCGTCTACCAATTCCGCCACCCTCGCTGGTGGTGATGGCGATTCGAACCGGCGAACCCTATCCCCTCCCGGCGCCCCCGCGCAAGGCCGCGTGAGCATGGGGAGAGTCCCGGCGGCGGCCGGATGAAAAGCATGCACGTGATGGCGGCCACGGAGATGCGGTATAGATCGGCCCTGGGAGGAAACTCGATGAGCGCACCCGTCAGCGTGCCGGTCGAGATCGAGTCACGGCGCGCGCCCCGCGTGCTCGTGGTCGAGGACGACGTCGAAATCCGGGAGGCGCTCTGCGACGTCCTGCGGATCGCCGGATACGACCCCGTCGAGGCGGGCAACGGCGTCGAGGCGCTCCATGCGATCGACGAACACCCTCCCGACGTGATCCTGCTCGACGTCCGGATGCCGGTGATGGACGGCGTCGAGTTCCTCCGCGTCTACGAGGAGCGGAGGCTCCCGCCGGTGCGGATCGTGGTGCTGACGGCGAACCCGCGGGACCTGCCGGCGGAGAGGGACCTGCCGCTCTTGGCAAAGCCGTACGACGTCGATCGGTTGCTGCGGATGATCGAGGAACGGTAGTCCGAAACCCCGTTCCGGATCCCCAGTTCCGTTCCCGTTCCTTTCCGTTCCTTCTCCTTCTCCCTCTCCCGTTCCGGTCGTTCGGCGGAAGGTGTCGGGAGAGGGAGTGGAAAAGAGAGGGGGAAGGGAACGGAACGGAGCGGCCTTTCGTCCCGGCGATGGCCGCGACGCGGGCTAATGCACCCGTGCTTCCCGCCCCGTCACCTCCCGCATGATCCTCGCGGTGCGGCTGGCCTCCTCCCGCTGCGCGATGTCGGAGAGGCTGATCACGCCGGCGAGCTTGCCGTTGGCGTCGAGGCACAGGATCCTCGACTTCTGCTTCTGGCCCATCAGCTCCTCGGCCCGGCGGATGTCGTCCTCGGGGCGGCAGGAGACGACCTCCTTGGACATCACCTCCTGGACCTTGGTGGCGATCGGCAGCCGTTCGGCGACGACGCGGATCGCGATGTCCCGGTCGGTGAGGGTGCCCAGCACCTTCATCTGCCGGTCGCAGACCGGAAGGAAACCGATGTTCGCGTCCCGCATCTTCCGGGCCGCGACCTCCACCGCCTCGTCCTGCGTCACGCACTCCACTTGCGTCTTCATCAACTCCTTGCAGATCATCCTCGCCTCCTCGGGTTCCGTACGTCGGTTGGGTGCCGACCCGATGCGCAGCCAAAGATGCGCGTCGAGCGACCGGTCGTGGGCGCGTGCGCGGGCGGCGGCCGGCCCTACGCGATGAGGCGGAGGGGTCGGCGTTGGACCTGTCGCTGACGCTGGAGGAGGCGCGCGAGCTCCGCCAAGCCCTGGGGCTGCATCTGCACGGGCTTCGGACCGAGCTCACCCGGACGGAGGACCGCATCTACCGGCGATCGTTACGGTCCGGGATCGAGCGGTTGGAGGAGATCGAACGCCGACTCGTCGACTTGATCGGTCCGTCCCGCGAGGCGGCGGCGCCGGCCCCTCCATGAAAGGGGACGAAGCATGCTGAGGCAGAACGAGGTCTACCGCTGTTCGAACGACCGTTGCGGCTGCGAGATCACGGTGACCAAGGGGGCCGGGCCCGGCGGAGGCAACCAGGCGCCGCGCTGCTGCTGCGGAATGGAGATGAACCGGACCGAGCGGGCCGGCACCACGGCCTCGCCCGGACCGTAGCGCATCCGGCGTCGCAGGGCGCGCACCGGGACTGGGGTCGAGTAGGATGGCCGGCGTGACGGACCCTCCGATCCCCGGCAGCGGAGCGATGTTCGACCGGGTGGCGGCACGCTACGACCGGCTGAACCGTTTGCTGTCGTTCGGCCTCGACCGGCGCTGGCGTCGCGCGTTGGTCGAGGCGCTGGCCGTTGCGCCCGGCGGACGGGTCCTCGACGTCGCGACCGGCTCCGCCGAGGTCGCGCTGCGCTTCGCGCGGGGGCCGACGGCCGCCGACGTGGTCGGACTCGACCCGTCCGGCGGCATGCTCGCCGTCGCCCGCGAAAAGACGCGGCGGCGGTCTCCGCCGTTCCGCGCCGGCGCCGTCGATTTCGTGCAGGGGGACGCGCAGCGGCTGCCGTTCGCCGATCGCGCGTTCGACGCCGCGACGATCGCCTTCGGCATCCGCAACGTCCCCGACCGGGTGGCGGCCCTGCGGGAGATGGCGCGCGTCGTCCGCCCGGGGGGGCGCGTCGGCGTGCTGGAGCTGGTCGAGCCGCGCGGCGGGGCGCTCGGGGCGGCGGCGCGGTTCCACGTCCACCACGTCGTTCCGCGGCTCGGGGGGCTGCTGGCGGGCCGCGCCGAGTATCGCCACCTCCAGCGGTCGATCGCCGCCTTCCCGTCGCCGGAGACCTTCGCCGGGACGATGCGGGACGCGGGCCTGATCGACGTCGAGACCACGCCGCTCACCTTCGGCGCCGTCTGGCGCTTCGTCGGTCGCGTCCCCGCCGTCCGATGATTAGAAAGAGGTGAGGGAGGACAAGGACAATGGCCGATATTTCCGTGCGTCGTGAGCGTGCGCTTGCGGAGCCCGAGTGGAGCTGGGACCCGTTCCGCACGTTCCGTCAGATGATGCGGTGGGATCCGTTCGTCGAGTTCTTCGGACCGCACCGGGGTGAGAAGCGTGGGTTTTCGCCCGACTTCGACGTCCGCGAGACCAAGGACGGGATCGTGATCGAGGCCGACCTGCCGGGGGTGAAGGAGGACGACCTGGAGATCACCGTCTCCGGCTCGCGGCTGACCGTCCGCGGCAAGAGGGAGACGGAGCGGGAGGAGAAGGACGAGACCTACTACACCTACGAGCGGTCCTACGGCGGCTTCTCGCGCAGCTTCACGTGCCCCGAGGGGATCGACACCGACAAGGTGAAGGCGGAGCTCAAGAGCGGGGTGTTGACGCTGACGATGCCGAAGAGCCCCGAGTTGCAGGCCAGACGCATCGAGCTGAAGCCCGCCCGGGCGAAGGGGTAGTCGGTCACGCGGGGGCGGCGGGCACGCGCCCGCCGATCCGCCGCTGGAACGGGAGGAACCCGACGGCGACGAGCACGCCGAACAGGACGTGCTCCAGGATCGCCGCCGAGACGGGGACCTGCGCGACCATCTCGCCCAGGCCGAAGACCGGGAGCACGACGTAGAACATCGCGACCCAGACGACGATCCCCCACAGCACGCCGGCGAGGAGGGTCGCGGCGCGCGGGAGGCCGTAGAAGAGCGCGCCGAAGAGGATCCCCCACCCGATCGAGACGGCGAAGTGGCTCAACAGGCCGACCGTGACCGGTCCCGCGTCGAAGCCGGGCCGCATCGCCGCCTCGCGCAGGAACGGGGCGCCGGCCCCCTTCATCGCCTGCCAGACGTCCCCGCCCTTGGCCGCGGTCGTCGCGGCCATGAAGACCGACAGCCCCAGTCCGCCGACGAAACCGGCGACGACCCCCCCGAACACGGCCCGGTCGCGGTCCGTTGCCATCGGTCGCCTCCTGGCTTGGACGCTAGGGCGGCAACCGCAGGGGACAAGCGGCGGCATCGCCGTTCCCGCGGATGGCCGCTACTTGAGGAAGGCGTTCATGTTGCGGATGGCGCTGGCGACGTGCGCGGTGCGCTTCTCCACCTCGCTCGACGCATCGGGGACCTCCCGGTAGGCGGGGTCGCGCACTTCGTAGTCGAGCGGATTCTGGAAGTCGTTGCCGAAGATCAGCCAGCCGCTCTCGTCGACCAGCGCGCTCTGGTCCCAGCCGCAGGCGACGACGTGGGGGACCCGCTCCTCGCCGAACAGCGAACGGCCCAGCGAATAGTCGGAGGCGGGATTGGTGGTGCCGAGCATCTCCATCAGCGTCGGCACCAGGTCGTGGTGCGAGGTGACGTGGGAGAAGGTCGCCGGGGTTCGGCCCGGCACGTGGACGATCAGCGGCACCCGCACCACCTCCGGCGTGCAGCCGCCGCCGTGGGTCCAGTGGCCGTTCTCGTAAAACTCCTCGCCGTGATCGCCGGTGACGATCACCACCGTGGTATCGAGGAGCTTCTTCTCCTTCAGCCAGTCGAGGACCCTGCCGACCAGGTGATCCTCCCAGAGCACCGCGTTGCGGTAGCGGTTCTTGGCCTCGATCCGCCGCTGTTCGGAGATCCCGATCTCGCGGTACTCGACCTCCTTGGCGTAGGGCTCGAACTTCGCGAACTCGGGGGGGAAGTAGTACTTCACGTGCGAGCTGTCGAAGAGCGACCAATGGAAGAACGGCTTCCCCTCCGCCACGGCCGACTCCACGAACCGCTGGAGGTGGCGGACGATCGCCTGATCGCGAATCGCCGAGTCGTTGGTCTCCCACTCGAAATGGTAGACCTCCGGCATCTTCACGAAGGTGCTGCTTTGCATGTCGAAGAAGCCGACCTCGCGACTGGCGTCGGCGTCGATGCGGTAACCGAGCGCCTGGAGGCGGTCGACCAGGACCGGGGAGCGGCGCTCCGATAGGAAGGTGTCCCAGTAGTTCCCGTACAGGCCGTAGAACTGGCTGAAGACCCCGGTCGCGGTGCGGTTCCCGCCGCTGATGTGGTAGTCGAACACCTGCTCCCCCCGGGACCATCTCCACAGGTTCGGCGTGTTCTCCTCGCTGAACATGTCCCAGCGCCAGCCTTCGAGGTTCAACCAGACGATGTTCGGCCGCGTCGGAGGTTCGTCGAACTCCAGTGGCACCTTCGGGTACTTCAGGGTGTGGGCGCTCGGGTCGACCGGGCGGACGCGGACCGTGGCCATCTTCCGCGGCGCCCAGCCGAAGTGCTGCGCGAAGTTGCGCGCCGTGGTGCGCACGTAGAGCGGCACCGCCCGCGCCGAGCGGATCACGTGCCGTTCACCCCACAGGTCGCTGGTCGCGTAGATCGTCTTCTCCACCAGGAGCAGCGCGGCGGGGATCGCGGCGAGCGCGACCCATCGCGGGCGCCAGGGCTTCGGCGCGACCCGGCGCCGAAGCCATCCGAACAGGATCCCTTCGGCGACGACGAGAGCGACCCCGATCCCCACCACCCAGGCGACGTTGCTCGCCTCGACGTCCATCGCGTCCCGCATCACCGGTGAGAAGAGGACGCTGATGACGAGCCCGTTCACGTGGAACTTGTAGTGGCCGTAGATCGCCACGTCGATCAGCAGGAAGAACCCGAGCAGGCCGAACAGGACCGGTGCGGCGACCGGCAGGACCCGGAGGCCCGCCCTCGCCCGCGTCAGCAGCAGGAGCAGGAGCGCCACCAGCACGAAGAGGGCCGCGATCTGCCCGAGCACCGCGGCGTTGAGGAAGATCGCGTGTTTCACGCCCACCGTGGGGCCGGCGAGGGTGACCAGCCGGTGGGTGAGCAGCCACGCGGGAAGCAGGTTCGCGAGGGTAAGCGCGAACAGGGCGCGGCGGGCCGTCTCTCGGTCGAGGAGGGGTCGTTCGAAGGCCATCGAAAAAAGACGGCAGGATAGCGTCCCGCCGGGGCAGCCCGCAAGGACCCGGCCGATCCTCGCCCCGGAGGCTCGCCGCGCGTGGGCCTCACTTCAGGAAGAGGCCCAGCTCCTGCATGATCGACAACATCCGATCGCCGCGTGACGCGAGTGCGGAGCGAGGGTCGGCGACGCTCACGTACTGCCGGTCGAGCACGTCGAAGGACATGGAGTAGTGATTCTCGAGGCCGAAGACGACATAACCGAGGTCGTCGATGATCGCGCAGTCGCGCCAGCCGCAGGAGACGACGTAGGGATTGCCGGTTTCGTCGAACAACGAGCGGCCCTGGCTGTAGTCTCCGGGCGGGTTTTGCACGCCCAGAGCTTCGAGGATCGTCGGTGCGATGTCCTCGTGTCCCGAGCGCCGCGTGACGACGCTCGCGCCCTTCCCCGGCCAATGGAGGATCGCGGGAACCTGCACCTGTTCAGGTGTGTAGCCTCCGCTGTGCGTCCAGAAGCCGTGTTCGTTGAACTCCTCTCCATGGTCGCCGGTGATCAGCACCACCGTTTCGTCCAGGACGCCTCGCCGATCCAGCTCGCGCCAGAGCCGACCGACCTGGAAGTCCTCCCACAAAACGGCGTTGAAGTAGCGGTTGCGCATCTCGGGCGCGCGCTGCGTGACGTCGATGTACCGCACGAACTTCGCGTCCCGCGTGTACGGCTGAAACTTCGCGAAGTCGGGGGGGAACGTATAGGGAGCGTGCGACGAGTCGAGCAGAAGGAACCCGAAGAACGGACGGTCCCCGTCCGCCTTGCCCCGGTCGACGAAGGAGAGGAAGTCGTCGACGACGAGCGGATCGTTCTTCGCCGACTCTTCGTGCGGCCATGCGTCCTTCACGGAGTCTGCGATGTCGACGAACGCGTACTTTCGGAATTCCGGCCATGTCATCGGAAAGCTGGAGTAGATCGCGAACCGGTAGTCGAGCTCGCGCAGGCGATCCACCAGAACCGGCCCGCGATGCTCCGCGAGGAATGCGTTTCGGTAGGAGCCATAGAGCCCATAGAACATGGTGAACACGCCGAAGGTCGTATTGTTTCCCCCGGAGATGTGATTCTCGAAAACGTGGGCGCCCTTCGAAATCTTCCAGATCTCGGGGGAATGGTTCTCGTCGAAGGCGTCGTAGCGCCAACTCTCCAACACCACCCAAAGGAAATTGAGTTTCCGCTCGGGTGCCTTCCAGGCGAGCGGCTTCACCGGATAATGAAGCCCACTCGAGGACGCCTTGGGCTTCCCGGAGAAAGCGAGATCCGCGGAACCAGGCTTCCAGCCGAACCACCTCTTGGCGAAGCGCCGCACGGTGAAACGCTGATATCCGGGCACAACCCGGGCGGCGCGGGCAATTTCGTAATCGCGTAGAAGGTCGAACGTCGCAAACGTCGTACGCTCCGCGACACCCAGGACGGCGATGCCGAGAACGGCGCGCTTCCACGTGAGCGCCGGGAGCCAAGGCCTGTCGCTCGACTTCCTCACGATGTCGCCGAAGATCCGCCGCTGCGCCGCGGCGAACGCAATCACGGCGAAGGCCAGGGCGACGAGGTCCGCCGTCGGCACGTGAAGCGAGTCCCATCCGCCGGGAGCGGTCACCGTCTGCCAGACGAGCCCGTTGAAATGGAATCGGAACATCTTGTAGACGCGCACGTCGACGAACAGCGCCGTGTGGAGCAAGGTGAAGGAGACCGGTGCGAGCCACAGGATCGCCGTCCGCGCCCGTGGGAACGACGATGCGATTGCGAGAAGGCCTCCGATTGCCAGGGAGGCCGTGCCCAGGTACCCCGCCATTGCGACCACCGCGAACGCCACCTGGCGTGCCGTCGTCAATCCGCCTCCGCGAAGCAGCGGGGCGGTAATCGCGAGCGCGACCAGCAGGTTGAGCGCGCCGAGAGGGAGCAGAGCCCGGCGGAGGGCGGCTCCGGATACCGGTGCGAGGGCGTTCATGAAAAGCGGGGCAGTCTACACGCCGACGGCCGGGCGGCCAATACGTTCTGCTGCTCTGCCAGTGGAGTTGCGGGAGAGGGAGAAGGAGTACGGAACGGGAACGGCGGGGAAGGGAATGATACCCCTTAGAAGCCCTGCACCCAGTCGAACACGCCGGCGCTGGTCTCCACGCACGCGCAGATGCGCTTTAGGTCGTTGCGAAGGCAGGTCATCATGAGCCCGGCATTCCCGGCGTTGCAGGTGATGGTTCCATCGTCCGCTGCCAGACCGATGCCGCCCTTCACGTCGATCGAAGCTCGAGGAAACTTGGTGCCGAAGCCGACGTTTCCGGACGGCTGGAGGCGGAGAACCTCGGTCTTGGTCGAGCCATCCGAATAGTCGAACACGAAGTCTCGGAACTGGCCTGAGCCCCGCCTTTGCATGCGCACGCCGTATTGCGACTCGGACTCGTAGCCGTTGTTGTAGAGGTCCACGTACTCCACGTTCGGCTCATCGCCCCGGACGAGTGCGAGCGTCGCTTCATAGCTTCCGAGAGAAGATGGCGGGGCCCAGATCTGAAAGACGGTGTAATCTGGAGCGAAACGCCGAAGAACCCCAAATCCCGTTCCGCCGCGGTAGAAGGCAAGATCCGCTGCTCCGCCCTCCGGTGGGACGAAGTCGTAGCCGCCGCCCTGCACGTAGACGTCTCCGCCCACCACGTGCAGCTTCGAGGCTGGGATTTCCGTCCCGATGCCGACGTAGCCTGACGGATCCCATATTCCCTCGCCGGGGAACGCGGCTCCTCCGTCAAAATTCTGGGAGCCGCTCCAGACGTTGTTGCGCGCGAAGTCGAGTCCCAACGTATTTCCCGATCGAACGATCCCCGCACCTGCCAAGTAGTTCGTGTTCGTATCGTCGTCGACTTCGCACTCGACCGTTCCATCCTCGTGGATCGTGCGAATGGCCTGCCCGGGCTCGCAGCTCTCCACGCCGGGCAAGGAACCGCCTTGTTTTGTATCTTTCGCACAAGAGGCGTGGAGCGACAGGGCGGACAGGAGCAGGGCGCATGTACTTGGCGTTCGGTTCACGCGCCGCAGCGTATTGGAAACGCCGGATCGAAACCACACAGATGTGACAGGCCGGTCTCACCCTCTTCGCGCGGGGCCTCGGCGCGAGCTGGGTGGGACCGTGCGCGAATGCAGCGGCCCCGCCAAGTATTGGCGGGGCCTCGTGCGTTCGGGTGAGCCGGGTAGGCATCGAACCTACAACCCGCAGATTAAGAGTCTGCTGCTCTGCCAATTGAGCTACCGGCCCGTCGTCCTTCGCGCGGGTGGCCGCGAAGGGGGTCGAATCCTACTGAACGGAACCTCCAAGTCAAGCGCCGGCGGGACCTCCCATCGGGAATCCGCCGCCGAACGGGAAGGAACCGGCGCCCGGCGGGAGCACGGTGGACGGCGGGAGTGGAGCGCCGGCGGGCGACGCGGCGGCGAAGGCCGCCGGCGAGAAGGCCGGCCCGCTCCAGGCGGTCGCCCGCGCGGAGAGAAGGGCGCGCTGGGCGGCTTCGAGGAGGTCGGGGACGCGGTCGATCGCGGGGCCCGTCGTTTCGCGGGCGGCCGCGGCGGCGGTGACGGCGCCGTCGGCCGGGGCGCCGTGTGCGCGGCGCTCGATCTCCAGCGAGCCCAGCACCTTCTCGATCAGGCGGCGCGCGCCGGAGAGGCCCGTGCCGGGGCAGAGCACCGCGAACTGGCCGCCGCCGACGCGCGCGGCGACGTCGATCTGGCGCACGGTGCGGCGCATCGCCGACGCGAGCGCCATCATCAGCCGCTCCGCGGCCCCTTCGCCGTACTTCGCGTTCAGGGTTCCGGGCGTCTCCAGCTCGAAGAGGGCCAGCGCCAGATCGCTGCCGAAGCGGCGCGACTTCGCAAGCTCCTGCTCCGCCGCCTCGAGCAGCGCGTCGCGGTTGAAGAGCATCGTCAATCGGTCGGTCCGCTGTACCGAGGCCAGCGCCTCTTCGCGCCGCGCGAGCAACGCCTCCAGCTCCCGCACGCGCCGCTCCAACGCCGTCTCCGTGGCGCTGCGCAACGGCGATGCCGCGGGTACCGTGGCGGCGGCGGGCGCCGGGGCAAAGGAGAGCTCGACGGGGGGCTCCGGCGTCGGCGGGGCGATCGTCGGGACTTCGGCGGCCAGGACCAGGTCGTCGGAGACGGGGATCTCGTCCTCGAGGCGGATCTCGAGAATCGCCTCCTCCTCCTCGGGGGAGAGCGGCGCATCGGCCGCGGCGGCCGGCGGCACCCCGTCGGCCTTCGCCTGGAAGGCGCCGACTTGCGCCTGGAAGGTCGCCTCGTCCATCAGGTCGACGCCGGCGGGAAGCGGGCCGATCCCCAACACCTGCCGCCGGTCGAGGCCCGCGGGAACCGACTTCTGCTGCAGGAGCAGCGCCGCGTCGCGGTCGCGGCCCAACGAGACGAGCGCATCGTAGAGCGGACGCCAATCGGCGGCGGTCTCCGCGGCGGGATGAAGGGGAAGGGCGGCGGGAGCCGGATCGGACGGCGGCGAGGGGGGACGTGGGGTCGACATCGGGCCCGAAGCGTCGCAAGTTCCGGACCTCGGCACCAGCGTCCCCTCCTCGCTCCCAAGGTGTCGGATTCGGAAACGATTTTTCGGGTCGATGGCGCCGTGCCGGGGGCCTCGGAGGGTTGGGAGTTCACCCCCCGGGACATGCCGTCCCCAGGGTAGACTTCCTTCACCGTGACCGACCGGACAGCGCGATGAACCAGTTCCTCAACTTCTGTCCTCGATGCGGCAAGCAGAACCTCGACACGAACGTCCACGGTTCGCCCGGGACCGCGATCTGCCGCGACTGCGAAACGATGTTCGCCGTCCTGTCCGCCAAGCTGGGAAAGCGCCGTGTGACGGCGGTGAACGTCCAGGCGCCGCCCGACGAGGTTCCGACCAAGGCCAAGCGTCCGAAGGAGTGACGTGCCTCCGCGTGGCATCGTGACGATCGCGAGAGGGGCCGCGTGCCGCCGTTGATCCTCGGGCATCGCGGCGCGTCGGCGGTGGCGCCCGAGAACACGCGGGCCGCGTTCGAGCGGGCGTTCCGCGACGGCGCCGACGGGATCGAGCTCGACGTGACGCTCTCGCGCGACGGGGTGCCGGTGGTGATCCACGACGACACCCTCGACCGCACCACCGACGGACGGGGGGCCGTCTGGGACCGCGATCTCGCCGACCTGCGGAGGCTCGACGCGGGCGGATGGTTCGGGGCGGGATTCCGCGGCGAGCGGATCCCGACGCTGGCGGAGGCGCTCGACCTCGCGCGCGGGCGCGGGATCGTCAACGTGGAGATCAAGCACGGACGCGGCGCCAGGATGCTCGTCGATCCGGTCGTCCGGGTGCTCAAGGCCCACGGACGCGAGGACGGGATCGTCGTCTCCTCGTTCGACCCGCGCATCCTGCGCCGGCTGCGCGCCCGCGACCGGCGGTGGCGCACCGCCTTTCTGCGAAGCGGCGGCCAGCGCCGCCCGTTGTGGCTGATGGCCGCCTACGCCGCGGCCGACTTCCTCCATCCCGACGTGCGCCTCTCCGAGACGGCGGCCAAGGTGGCGCGCGGGTGGGGGCGCATCGTGGTGTGGACGGTCGACGACGAGCCGACCGCGCGCACGCTCGCGGCGCGCGGCGTGCGGGGATTGATCACCAACCGGCCCGCCGAGGTCGCGGGCTGGCTTCGCGGTAGGCTATGAGTCGATGGGACGGGTGATCGCCGATCCGTGGGACCTGCGCGCCGCGCTCGAGAGGGAGCGTGCGGCGGGACGGCGGATCGTTTTCACCAACGGCATCTTCGATCTGCTGCACGCCGGGCACGTGCGATCGCTCGCGGGGGCGGCCGCGCTCGGCGACGTGCTGGTGGTGGGGGTCAACGACGACGACTCGACGCGGCGGCTCAAGGGGCCGACGCGGCCGGTGGTGCCGGTCGCGCACCGGGCGGAGGTCCTCGCGTCGCTGGCGGCGGTGGCGTACGTCACGCCGTTTCCGGAGGACACCCCGGAGCGCCTGATCCGCGACGTGCGCCCCGACGTCCTGGCGAAGGGGGCCGACTACGCCGGCAAGGAGGTCGTCGGCTCCGAATTCGTTCGGAGCTACGGCGGGCGGGTGGAACTGATCCCGCTCGTCGAAGGGATCTCGACCACCGACCTGGTGAAAGTGGTCCTCTCGCGCCACCGGCCGCGGAAGGCCGCGCGTCGATCGGCGCCGGGTGGCGCGAGCTCCGCCGGTCGTTCGAAGCGGCGGCGCGGCGGTCAACCGCGGCGCAAGAGCTCGAGGCCGGAGAAGAAGTAGCCGATCTCGAAGCGCGCGGTGTCGGGGCCGTCGCTTCCGTGGCAGGCGTTGCGCTCGATGTTCGTCCCGAAGCGCTTGCGCAGCGTGCCGGCCTCGGCCTTGGCCGGATCGGTCGCCCCCATCACCTTGCGGTAGCGCTCGATCGCGTTTTGACCTTCGAGCGCCATCACCACCACCGGCCCTTCGGTCATGAAGGTCACCAGATCGCCGAAGAACTTCTTCTCCCGGTGCACGTGGTAGAACCCCTCCGCCTGCGAGGTGGAGAGGTGGATCATCTTCATCGCGATCGGCCGCAAGCCCTCCTTCTCCAGGTGGCTCAGAATCTCGCCGATGGCGTTCTTGGCCACCGCGTCGGGCTTGACGATCGAAAGGGTGCGTTCCATCGGATTCTCCGGGTGTCGAAAGGGGCGGACGCTAGTCCAACCCGGGCCGGACGGTCAACCACCGCCGCGGACGGTGAGGATGTGCATGTGCCGCTCGTTCTTCCCCTTGGCGATCACCGCCTCCTCGACGGCGAGCGCCCGGCCGTTGGCGGCGGCGGCGATGCGCAGGAACTTGTGCTTGTCGCCCGGCTTGGCGACGAGCGACGGGGGGACGGCGGCGATCGGCGCCGACGGCGCGGCGGCGGACGCGATCGCGGCGCCGGGTGGCGCAATCGCCGCCGGATGGTGGCGGACGACACCCGCCTCGTCGATCGCCAGCCACCCGCCGCCGATCCAGGTGAACGCCTGCGCGGAGCGCGGGGGCGCGTGCGCCGGGCGCTCCTCGCCCGACGGCAGGTTGAGGGTCCGCGCCGTGGCGGGGCTGCCTCCGGTGGTGCGCACCAGCAGCAGCCCCTCCGGCAGCCAGGCGGCGATCGTCTCGTAGGGGGCGATCTCGCGACTGTGCGAGTCGGTCTTCGCCCCCGCCGTCTTCCAGGCGAACGCCTCGGTGCGGTTGCCGGGCTGTTCGACCGTCGCCGCGAGGCAGTCGCCGCCCGGGGCCCAGGCGACCGAGGTGTGGAGCGGAAAGGTGGGCCGCTTCTCTTCGCCGGGCGGCTTCGGAATCGTGCGCAGCACCCGCACCGACCCCTTCGCCGGCCAGGCGACGCCGACCGCCGACCAGTGCGCCCAGGCGACGCCGTTCGCCGTCCACGACAGCGAAGCGAAGTTCCGAAGCGCGTCCCCGGGGAGCTCGACGAGCGAGGGGTTCGCTTCCGGACCGAGGTCGATCCGCATCAGCATCACCCCGTCTTCGGTCGGGATGAAGTCGCCGGCCGGAGCGTTCGAATAGACCGCCTCCGTACCGTCCGGGGAGAGGGCGATGCTCCCGATCCAGCCGTTGATCGGCTTGGGGATGGAGCGGATCTCCCAGTCCGGCGGCGACGGCCAGACAGGCGCGGGGGGGAGTCTCGCGCCGTCGACCGCGCACGGCGCCGCCGGACCCCTCGCCGGCCGGCAGCCGGGGATCGCCATCAGAAGCAGGATCGCGGCGCGGATGGCGAAACGAGAACCGATCGATCCCATCCGATCCGGGAATGAGGTCACGGCGTCAGGCGACGCGCTCGGTCGGGCGTCCCATCCGCCGCGCGAGCGTCACGCCCAGGTCGGCCGGGCTCTCCGACACCTCGATCCCCGCGGCGCGCAGCGCCGCCTTCTTCTCGGCGGCGGTCCCCTTGCCGCCGGCGATGATCGCGCCGGCGTGGCCCATGCGGCGGCCGGGCGGGGCGGTGCTGCCGGCGATGAAGCCGACGACCGGCTTCTTCACGTACGACTTCACGAACGCCGCCGCCTCTTCCTCCGCCGTCCCGCCGATCTCGCCGATCAGAATGATCCCCGCCGTCTTCGGGTCGTCCTGGAAGGCGCGCAGGCAGTCGATGAAGTTGGTGCCGTTCACCGGATCGCCGCCGATGCCGATCGCCGTCGACTGGCCGATCCCGAGGACGGTGAGCTGGTGGACCGCTTCGTAGGTGAGGGTCCCGGAGCGGGAGACGATGCCGATGTCGCCCGGCTTGTGGATGTGGCCCGGCATGATCCCGATCTTGCACTCGGCCGGGGTGATGATGCCGGGGCAGTTCGGTCCGATCAGCCGCGTCGCGGTGCCGACCATGGAGCGCTTCACCTTCACCATGTCGGCGACCGGGATCCCCTCGGTGATCGCCACGACGAGCGGCACGCCGGCGTCGACCGCCTCCAGGATGGCGTCGGCGGCGAACGGCGGCGGCACGAAGATCACCGAGGCGTTGGCGCCGGTCGCCTTCACCGCCTGGGCGACGGTATCGAAGATGGGGACCTTGTCGTCGAACCGGTCCCCCCCCTTGTGGGGCGTCACGCCGGCGACGACGTTCGTCCCGTAGGTCAGGCACTGGCGGGTGTGGAACTCGCCGGTCTTTCCGGTGATCCCCTGGACGAGCAGCTTCGTGTTCTTGTCGATCCACACGCTCATCGCCCACCCGCCTGGGCGCGCGCCTCGGCGCCCTCCGCCAGCACCTTCCGGATCGCCGCCGCCGCGCCGCCGATCCCGTCGGCCGGCGTCAGCTTCAGCCCCGACTCGGCGAGGATCTTCTTCCCCTGCTCCACGTTCGTCCCTTCCAGGCGCACCACCACCGGCACCTTCAGCTCCAGCTTCTTCGCCGCCACCACCACCCCCGACGCGACGACGTCGCACTTCATGATCCCGCCGAAGATGTTGATCAGGATCGCCTTCACGTTGGGATCGGAGACGATCAGCTTGAACGACTGCGTGATCTGCTCCTCGTTTGCGCCGCCGCCGACGTCGAGGAAGTTGGCCGGAGAGCCGCCGGTCATCTTGATGACGTCCATCGTCGCCATCGCCAGCCCCGCGCCGTTCACCATGCAGCCGACGTTCCCGTCGAGCTGGATGTAGTTGATCCCCAGGTCGTGCGCCGTCTGCTCCGCCGGCGTCTCCTCGTCGGGATCGCGGTACCCCTCGAGCTCCTTGTGGCGGAACAGCGCGTTGTCGTCGAGGTTCCACTTGGCGTCGAGCGCCACCACGTCGCCCTGCCGGGTGATCACCAGCGGGTTGATCTCGGCCAGCGAGGCGTCGGTCTCGACGTAGGCGCGGTAGAGCGAGGCGCAGAACTTCGCGAACCTGCCCCCGGTCTCCTTGTCGAGTCCGAGCCCGAAGGCGAGCTTCCGCCCCTGGTAGGGTTGGAAGCCGACCGCCGGATCGACCGCCGCCTTGTGGATCTTCTCCGGGTGCTTGGCCGCCACCTCCTCGATCTCCACCCCCCCCTCTGCCGAGGCCATGATCGTCACGCGCGAGGTGGCGCGGTCGAGCGTCATCCCGAGGTACAGCTCGCGGGCGATGTCGCAGCCGGCCTCGACGAAGATCCGGCGCACCTTCTGCCCCTTCTCGCCGGTCTGGACGGTGACGAGCGTCGACCCCAGCATCTTCGCGGCGATCGCCTTCGCCTCGGCCGGACTCTTCACCACCTTCACGCCGCCGAGATCGGGATGCTCCTTGAAGCGCCCCTTGCCGCGACCGCCGGCGTGGATCTGCGACTTGACGACGACCACCGGCGTCCCCAGCTCGCGCGCCGCGGCCTCCGCCTCCTCCGCCGTCGTCGCGGCCTTTCCGGCGAGCGTCGGCACCCCGAACGTCCGCAGGATCTCCTTCGCCTGGTACTCGTGGATCTTCACGTCGTCTGGCTCCTGGTCCTGGTGGTGGTCACGTTACTCTCCGGTCTGCGGCGGCGGCGGGGGCCCGAGGGACGGGTCCCGGTACTTCGCCAGGTTCTCGGCGTAGAGGTCGCGCCCCGTCGTGTCGTTGACCACCACGCACGGGAACTCCTTCACCACCAGGCGCCGGATCGCCTCCGGACCGAGCTCCGGATAGGCGACGACCTCGCTTTCGACGATGCGCCGCGCGAGCAGCGCGCCGGCGCCGCCGGTCGAGGCGAGGTAGATCGCGCGGTGCTTGACCAGCGCCTCGACCACCTTCGCGCCGCGCCCCCCCTTTCCGATCATCGCCTTCACCCCGACGGCGGGATCGATCAGCCGCGGCGACCAGAGGTCCATCCGTCCGCCGGTCGTCGGGCCGGCGCTGCCGATCGGCATCCCCGGTTTCGCCGCCGACGGTCCGACGTAGTAGAGGACCTGCCCGGCGAGGTCGACGGGGAGCCTCTCGCCGCGGTCGAGCGTCTCGACCATCTTCTTGTGGGCGGCATCGCGCGCGGTGAAGATCACGCCGTCGAAGAGGACCTTGTCCCCCGCCCGCAGCGGCAACAGCGCCTCGTCGGTGAGCGGCGCGGAGAGCCGGATCGGGCCGGCCGGCGCGCTCACAGGATCGCCTCTTTGTGCCGCGCCGAGTGGCACTGGATGTTGACCGCCACCGGGAGGCTGGCGATGTGGCAGGGATGGGCTTCGACGTGGACGGCGATCGCCGAGGTCGAGCCGCCCAGGCCCATCGGACCGATCCCGAGCCGGTTGATCTCGTCGAGCAGCTCGCGCTCGAGCGCCGCGTAGTAGGGATCGGGCGACGGCTCGCCGCTCCGGCGGAAGATCGCCTTCTTCGCCAGCCAGGCCACGTGGTCGAAGGTGCCGCCGATCCCGACGCCGACGGTGAGCGGCGGGCAGGCCGACGGACCGGCCTTCGACACGGTGTCGATCACGAACCGCTTCACGCCGGCCAGCCCGTCGGCGGGGGTGAGCATCTTGAGCGCCGACTTGTTCTCGGAGCCGCCCCCCTTCGGAAGCACCGAGATCGCCACCTTGTCGCCGGGAACCAGGTGGGTGTGGATCACCGCCGGTGTGTTGTCACCGGTGTTCTTGTCGCGGCGGATCGGGTCCTGGAGGATCGAGGTGCGCAGGAACCCTTCCTTGTACCCCTTGCGCACGCCGTCGTTCACCGCCGCCGAGAGATCGCCGCCGACCAGGTGGACCTCCTGACCGAGGTCGAGGACGACGACGGTGAAGCCGGTGTCCTGGCAGAGGGGGACCGATTCGTCCTTCGCGATCCGGAGGTTCGACTCGATGTCGCGCAGCGTTTCGCGCCCGACTTCCGACCGCTCCTTTCCCAACGCCTTCGCCAGGTTGGCGACGACGTCCTCCGGCAGGTCGGTGCACGCCCGCTGGCAGAGTTCGGCGACCGTCTCGGTGATCCGCGAAACGTGCAGCTCGCGCATGCGCCTGGGGAGGTAACACGGGGGGAAGGCGGTGGGCAACAACCTGCCCAACACCGGTCGGAAATGCGGCCGGGCGGCGCGTTGTTGTACACTTGAATTTCGCATGACCACCTTCGGCCGCTACACGCTGGTGCGCCGCGTCGGGGTGGGGGGGATGGCCGAGATCTGGAAGGCCAAGGCCCAAGGGCCGGCCGGTTTCCAGAAGACGCTGGCGATCAAGAAGGTCCTGCCCGAGCTCAGCGACGACCAGGAGTTCGTCTCGATGTTCATCGAGGAGGCGAAGCTGGTCGCCTCGCTCTACCACCCCAACATCGTGCAGGTGTTCGATTTCGGGCAGGCCGGGGAGCGCGAGTACTTCATCGCGATGGAGTACGTCCCCGGGACCAACCTGAGCGCGCTGTTCCAGCGGATGCGCGACAAGCGCGAGCAGATGCCGACCGTCGTCATCCTCTACGTCGCCCTCGAGGCGGCAAAGGCGCTCGGCTACGCGCACTCGCGAACCGAGATCGACGGGAAGGCGGTGACGCTGGTGCACCGCGACGTCTCGCCGCACAACATCCTGGTCTCGTTCAACGGCGAGGTGAAGCTGACCGATTTCGGGATCGCCAAGCGCACCGAGCTCGCGTCGAAGACAGCGGTCGGTCACATCAAGGGGAAGCTCGTCTACATGAGCCCGGAGCAGGCGGCGGGGCGCCCGCTCGACGCGCGGAGCGACCTGTTCTCCCTGGGGCTCGTCCTCTACGAGCTGACGACGGGGAAGCGATTGTTCCAGGGGTCGACGGCGGCCGAGATCGCGGCGCGCATATCCGGCTTCCATGCGTTGAGCCCGGAGGAGCTCGCGGGCAGTCCGGCCGAGTTGGAATCGGTCCTGCGGCGGCTGTTGCAGTCGAAGGGGACCGATCGCTACCAGACGGCGCTGGAGTTGGAGATGGCGCTGGGCGGCGTGCTCGGGCCGGAAGGGGTGGTGCAAGGGCGGCAGGCGCTGGCGTGGCTGGTGCAATGGCTCTTCGAAAGCGAGCGCTCGCTCGACGTCAACGAGCCGTCGAAGGAGTCGTCGATCGAATCGCGAACACTCGACTACTCCAAGTCCGACCTTCCGCCGGCGCCGAACCTGGGCTCCCCCGCCGCGCCGCCGACCTCGACCGCCCACTCCCCGGGTCCGCCGCCCGAGGAGGAGTCGACGTCGACGGTCCGTCCGGCGTGGCTCGACGACGTTTCGCGGTGGACGATGGCTCCGGGAGCGGCGACCGGCGAGGTCCCGCGGGCGGCGACCGCCGGGGGCGCCACCGAAGAGGCGACGCAGACGACCACCGCCGAGTCGCCGCCGAGGACGCTGACGCTCTCGCGGCCGGCGCCGTCTTCACCGGCAGTGGCGATCGAGGAGCACGTGCCGCCGAATTGGTCGAGCCTCCCCCCCGAGGCGATCCAGTCCTATTCGCGGGTGCTCGCGATGAAGTCGCCGCGCCCGCGGTGGATCGGTCCGGCGGCGACGGCCGCGGTGGTGCTGATCGCGGTGGTGACGACCTGGTTCGTGGCGCGCTCGGGGCGGGCCCCGGATACCCAGCCGGGAGCGACGGCCGCCGCCGGGGCGAAGACGGTCGCCGCAAGCCCTCCACCCGCGCATTCGGCGGTCGCCGCGCCGCCGGCGGCGAAGCCCGCGGACGTAGTCGTCGCTCCGGCCGCGTCCGCCGCGAACAGTCCACCTCCGGATGCGGCGGCGATCGAGTCGGCGCTCGCGAAGGAGACGCTGCAGGCCCAGGAGAAGATGCTGGCGAAGGCGGCGCAGCTGGCGAAGGAACGGAGTCAGGCGAAGGCGGCGCCCACCCCGGCGTCGAAGGCGAAGCCGACTACGACCGCGGCTCCGAAAGGATCGCCTACCCCGGCCGCGAAGTCGGCCGCGGTGACGGCCGAGGCAACGCCCGCAGCGGTGGCCTCGCCGGTGGCGAGCGTCGTCGAAGTCGACTTCACCAAGAAACCGGTGGCGCCGGTGGTGGAGGTCGACTTCACCAAGAAGGCAAAGGCCGGCTCCGATGCGACGGCCGCGGCTCCGGCGCCGAAGGCGGCCTCGGCGTCCCCCAAGGCGGGCGGCCCGACGCGGATCTCGGTGAAGGCCAAGCCGTGGGTCGAGGTCTGGATCGACGGCAAGCTCGTCGCGCCGGAAACGCCGCTCCGCAACCACGAGCTCACGCCCGGGAAGCACAAGCTGCGGTTCGTCCACCCCTCGTCGAAGGCGGTCCTCGAGAAGCAGATCGAGGTCGCCGCCGGCGCCGACCTCCAGGTCCAGGTCGACGTCAAGGCGAAGTCGGTGACGGTGGAGTGACGTCGGGGCGCTTGTGACGGCCGACGGGTTGCACCGTCGCTCGCCGCGGATCAGAAGTCGCGGCCGGCGCTCAAGACGAGCGCGTGTCGCCACTCGACCAGCCGCGCATCCTGCGGGGGCGGGACGAGGCGCGCCGATCCGGTGCCGTGAAAACGAATCTCGTGACGCTCCCCCGTGAACGCGAGCGACGCGTTCCAGCCCACGCGTCTCCGGCTCTCGACCCCGAGCGTCCAGCCGAACGAAGGGCCGGGGCGAGGCGTCGTGCCGGTCGTCCCGGCCGGCTCCTCGGTCCAGACGCTCCACGGAGTGATCCGCAGCGCGGCGTCGAACCGGAGCGGAAGCGCCCCCGATTCGCGCTCCAGGCGACCGGAGAGGACCGCTTCCACCGCCGTCCGCCGGTGCGACGGGAGCAGTCCGAGGTCCCCTTCGATCGAGAGGTCGCGCGCGGCGTGGCGCTCCCAAGACAGCCCGACGAGCGCGCGGAGGTCGATCGGACCCATGCTCCGCACATACCCGGCGCCCGCCCGACCCGCCAGCGTCGTGCCGCCTCCCACGCGGGCCGCCCCCCCGGCGGGGGTCGTGACCTCGAGGAGCGAGAGGTCGTAGCTCCGTGCCTCGCCGTCGGCGGCGGCCAGGAGTGATCCGACTCTCACCTCGGCCGCGATCGCCGGTCCGATTCCTCCGAGCGCGATGGCCCATTCGCGGCCTTCCCCCTCTGGAGCGGTGTCGGTGATCGTCCGCCGACGTTCGGACCACGCGAACCCCGCGCGCGCCTCGACGAGGAGATCGCGTGGGGGCGTCGGTCCCGGCGCACGTGGACCGCGCGCCGACTCCTCTCGCAGCGTGGTCGCCGTCCACGACACGAGCGTCGCCAGGCCCTCGCGTCCGGCCGCCTCCATCGCGAACGATTGGCGGTTGGCCAGGCGGATCAACGACACCCGCGCCTCGACGGTGGTGGTGCGCCGGTGGGCGATCACCGCGGCCCAATCGCAACGGAGCTCCTCGAGGTCCCGGACCAGGGCCCGCAGATCCGATCGTTCGGGCGCCGCCGCCCACGCGATCCGGTTCAGACGCGCGTCGAGGTCGTCGCCGAACCGCACCGGAAGCCCGACGGTGATCGTCTGGTCGGCCGACGGTTCGATCTTGCGAACGACCTCCCGTCGGCCCGGCGAGACGACCGCGAGGCGGTGCTTCCCGGCGGTGGTCACGATGGGATGGGTCGCGGGAAGATCGTCGATCCGG
>CAYJRR010000074.1:0-23138 GCA_964372275.1 uncultured bacterium | reverse complement strand
GTCGGGGCCTCCGGCCTTGCTGCCGACCCCCGACATCAGGAATCCGCCGAACGGCTGCCGCTCGACCAGGGCGCCGGTGATGCCGCGATTGATGTAGAGGTTGCCGACGCGGAACTCGCGGCGCGCCTTGGCGATGTTCTCGGGGGAGCGGCTGAAGACGCCGCCGGTCAGGGCGAACTCGACGCCGGTCGCAATCTGCAGCGCCTCGTCGAACGACTTCGCCCGGAGGACGGCCAGGACCGGCCCGAAGATCTCCTCGCAGGCGATCGTCGACTCGGGTTTCAGGTCGACCACCACCGTCGGGCCGACGTAGTAGCCGCCGTTCGCCCGGTCGGCGGGGATCTCGCGGGAGACGGCGATCTTCCCCTCGCGTTTGGCGATCTCGACGTATTCCAGGATCTTCCGCTGGCTCTTGGCGTCGACGACGGGGCCGACCGCGTAGGCGGGGCTCTCCGGCGGGCCGATCTCCAGCGACTTCACCGCCTCGACGAGGCGATGAACGAATTCGTCGTAGTTCTCCTCCAGCACCACCACCCGCGAGCAGGCGGAGCACTTCTGCCCCTGGTAGCCGAACGCCGACTGCACGACCCCCAGCACCGCCTCGTCCAGATCGGCGTCGTTGTCGACGATGACGGCGTTCTTCCCGCCCATCTCGCAGATGACGCGCTTCACCTGCCGCTGCCCGGGGCGCCGCACCGCGGCGGCCTGCAGAATGCCAAGGCCCACCTCCTTCGATCCGGTGAAGGCGATGAAGGCGGTGTCCGGGTGCTCCACCAGGAACTGCCCGATCTCCGATCCCTTCCCGGGGCAGAAGTTGGCGACGCCGGGCGGCAGCTTCACCGCCTTGAACACCTCGTTCAACAGGCCGGCGATGACCATCGCCGGCTCCGCGGGCTTCACGATCACCGTGTTCCCGGCCACGATCCCGGCCACCGCCATCCCGGTGAGGATCGCCAGCGGGAAGTTCCAGGGCGAGATGACGATCCCGACCCCTCGGCCCTGGTAGAACAGCTCGTTCGCCTCCCCCGGCACGGCCCCCAGACGCCGCGGGTTTCTCGCGCGCCCGAGGCGCAGCATCTCCCGCGCGTAGTACTCGCAGAAGTCGATCGCCTCGGCGGTGTCGGCATCGGCTTCGCGCCAGGTCTTCCCCTCTTCGAAGACCATCGTCGCCGAAAGCTCCCACTTCCGCCGCCGCATCTCCGCCGCCATCTTCATCAGGTAGTCGGCGCGGACGGAGACCGGCGTATCGCGCCACGCCGGGAACGCCGCCTGGGCCGCCTGCATCGCCTTCTCCGCTTCGGCCCGGCCCGCCTGACAGACGCGGCCGACGACCTCCGACGGATTCGCCGGGTTCAGGGAGTCGACGACCCGGTCGGTGCGGACCTCCTTGCCTCCCAGGTAGAGGGGCCACGTCCGACCGAACTCCTTGCGCACGGCGGAGAGCGCCCTCGACATCGACTCGCGGTTCTCGCGTCGCGAGAAGTCGGCGTGCGGTTCGTTCAGGAAGGGCGGAATCCCGCCCGCGTCCGATCGGATCCGATCGGTCCGATTCCGATCGGTATCGGTACCGGGTACCGAATCCGATCCGATCCGACCGGATCCGTTCGCCGAGGGTGGCGCCAGCAGCACGTCGTGGGATACCCCTTCCGCGAACCCCCTCCGCAGGAACGACTCGTTCGAGGTGTTCTCCAGCAGGCGTCGCACCAGGTAGGCCATGCCGGGAAGGAGCTCCCCGACCGGCGCGTAGACCCGCACCCGCTCCCCCAGCTTGACCAACGCGGCGCGCACCGGCTCGGCCATCCCGTAGAGCATCTGGTACTCGACCTGGCGCGGGGGAACGTCGAGGCGCCGCGCCGTCGCCATGGCGTGGGCGATGCTGCGGATGTTGTGCGAGCCGACCGCCAGCCGGATCCGGGCGCGGTTCTCGAGGAGAAGCGTCGCCACCTTCTCGAAGTTGGCGTCGGTCTCCCACTTCTCCGAGAAGACCGGACAGGGCCAGCCGCGCTGCTCGGCGAGGACCGTCTCGTAGTCCCAGTACGCCCCTTTCACCAGGCGCACGGTGATCGGACGCGGCCGCCGTCCCGACCACTCGATCAGCTCCGCCGCGTCCTTCTCCGAATCGCGCAGGTAGGCCTGGACCACGATCCCGGCGTGCGGGTAGTCCGCGAACTCCGGTTCCTCGAGCAGGCTGCGGAAGACGGCGTAGGTCAGGTCCTTGAACCGGTACTGCTCCATGTCGACGTTGACGAAGGCCCGCGCCGACTTCGCCCTGCGGAAGATCGGACGCAGCCGTTCCTTCACCTGCCGGACGGAGCCGTCCCAGTCGATCGGATCGATCTGCGAGTAGAGCGCGGTGATCTTCACCGACACGTTCACCCGCGGGACGTCGCCGTCGGACCCTTCGTCGATCTGCGGCACCGGACTCCACCGCCCAGCCTCCGCCACCAGGCTGTCGAGGATCTCCAGATAACGCGCCTGGTAGGCGAGCGCCTCCTCCTCCGAGACGGTCGCCTCGCCGAGGAGGTCGACGGTGAACGCCACCTTCTCCTTGCGCAGGCCCTCGAGCGTCGGGATCGCCTCCTTGCCGGTGGTGCCGACGATGAACCGCTCCGCCATCTCGGTGACGTTCTTCTTGATCGTCGACGCGGCGATCCGTCCCGCGATCGAGCCCATCCCCGCGGCGGTGACCGCCGCCTTCACGAACGCCGGCGTCTCCTGGCCGGGGCGGTTGAAGTACTCGCGCAGGTGCTGCGCCACCTGGTCGGGGGTCTTGAGCACCGGAAGGACGTCGACGAAGCGGAACATGTCGACCTTGAACGCCTCGTCCTTCATCGACCATTCCATGATCTTTCCCGACCACCACTCCTTGTCGAAGACGGAGGGGCTCTTCCCCTCCATCGCCGCGAAGATCTGTTCCCCCAGGGCGCGTACCGTTCGCTCGAATCCGTCGGTCGACATGGCGCGGGAGGGTGTACTCCGGTCCGGCAAAAACGCCAAGCGATGCGCGTCCGCTCGAATCCTCGGCGTGACAAGGGGCCGGCGCCGGTCGTACGCTCGCCTTCGGGAATCGATGATCCGGCCGATCGCCCTCCTCGCGACGATGGGGCTCCTCGCCGGCCGCGCATCGGCGCAGGCGCCGCCGGCTCCGTCCCCCCCGCGGGTGCTGGTGCTCCCGTTCACCACCCTCGGGGAAGGCGGTCCGATGGCGACGATGCTGCGGAACGTGCTGTCCGCCGAGATCGCCGGACAGGGGTACGGCATCGCCGTCGACCTCCGCGAGGCGGACCTGAAGCTGGGCGTGGCCACCGCCGACGCGCGCGACCGGTGCGAGGACGACGGGTGCCTGGCCGACGTGGGACGGAAGATCGGGCTCTCGTTCCTGGTGCTCGGAGGCGTCTCCAAGATCGGCGACGAGCACCGGCTGGTGGTCCGAATGGTCGACGTCGGGAGGCGCGCGACGGTGCGCGGGCCGTTCAGCACCACCGTGACCGGGAGCGAGACCGAAGCGGTGCGCGCGATGCGGAACGCCGCCCGCTTGCTGTTCGAGACCGGCGGCGCGGTGCTGGTGAGCTGCGAGATCGCGGGGGCGGAGATCCTCCTCGACGGCTCGCGGGTGGGGACGACGCCGTTGCGCGAACCGCTGAAGGTCGCCGAAGGGAAGCACAGCCTGATGGTGCGGAAGCCGGGGTTCGTGGAGTTCCTGCAGGTGGTCGAGGTGCAGCCCGGCGGCCGGCACCGGATTCCGGTCCGCCTGAAGCCTCTCGCGCGCCGGAACCCGGCGGCGCCGCCCGAACGCGCGCCGCCGCGCCCGATCTACCGCCGGCCGCTGTTCTGGGGGGCGGTCGGCGCCGTCGCCGCGACGGTCGTGGTGGGGACGGTCGTCGCGACCTCGCGCGAACCCGAAACCGTGGTCAAGGAGACCCCCACGAACACCACCTTCGAGTGGTGAGCCCCGAGATCGCCGCCGCCCCGGCGTGCGACGTCAAGGCAGTTCCATGGCCGACGGCCCTCCGATCCCCGCCGCGCGCCGCGCCCTCATCGGACTGCGCGCCCTCTACTTCCTCCACTTCGCCGGCGGGGGCCTGGGCGTCCCGTACCTCACGCCGTTCCTGGAGTCTCGCGGCGTCGGGGGCGGAACGATCGGGCTCTTGCTCGCCGGTCGGAACCTGGTCTACCTCGTCTGGCAGCCGTTCGTCGGCGTGGCGGCCGACCGGGTCGGGATCGGGCGGGTGCTGCGCGTCGTCGCCACCCTCGGCGCCGCCGTTCCGGCGCTGTTCTTCCTCCCGCCCTCGACCGGATGGCTCGCGGTGGCGTTCGTGCTGCTGGCGTTGACCCACGGTCCGATCGCCGGCCTCGCCGACGCGTCGACCGTCTCGCTTCTCGAGCGCGAGCCGGCGCGCTCGGCGCTCGGGGGGCCCTCGGCGTTCGGCCGAAGCCGCCTGTTCGGCTCGATCGGCTTCGCCTCGACCTCCCTCCTGTTCGGGCTCGCCATGGCGGGCAGCGATCCCGCCCGTTCGTCGCATGCGGCGATCGTGATGGTCGCGTGGCTCGCCGTGGCCGCCGCGCCGTTTGCCTTCCTCGCCCCGGTCGGAGGGCGTTCCGCGGCCCCCGCGCCTCCGCGGTGCTCCGACGCCGCACGGCTCTTCCGGTCCCCCGGCGTCGCGCTCGTGCTCGCCACCGGCTGCCTGCAGTGGATCACCTTGAGCCCCTACCACAACTTCTTCGGCGCCCACGTCGAGCATCGCGGCGGCGGTCCGCTGACGATCGGACTCTCGATCGCGATCGCGGTCGCCACCGAGATCGTGGTGATGGCGACCGCCCCCCGCTGGCTGGCGCGGATCGCCCCGCGCCACGTGATGGCGGCCTCGGCGGCGCTCGGAACGATCCGCTGGAGCCTCACGGCGTACGGCGGACCGGCGTGGATCGTCGCCGCGCAGGCGCTCCACGGGATGAGCTACGGCGCCTTCTACGTCTCGCTCGTCGACGCGATCGTACGGCGAACGCCGCCGGAGCTGCGCGCCACCGCCCAGGCGCTGATCGGAAGCGTCGCCATGGGGCTGGGGACCTTCCTCGGGAACCTGGCGGCCGGTCCGCTCTACGCGCTCGACCGAGGACCGTCCCTCTTCCTGGCCGCCGCCGGCTTCTCGGTCGTTCCGGCGCTGGTCGCGCTGGCGATCCCTCCCGCCCCGCGGGCACCGGCCGCAACCGTCGTATGATGGCGACGTGAACTGCCCGCGCTGCAAGAAGCCGCTGCACGAGATCCTCTCCCAAGGAGTGCTCGTCGACTTCTGCACGTCGTGCAAGGGGACCTGGCTCGACAAGGGGGAGGCCGGCTTCTTTTCGGCCTCGCCGAACGAGGTCACCGCCGCTCTCGCCGGGCCCCTGCTCGATCCGAAGCGATCGACGGCGATCTGTCCGCGCTGCGGCGGATCGATGTCCGAAGGGGGGCTCTTCGATCCGACCTACCGTCTCGACCGATGCGATGCGTGCGAGGGGATCTGGTTCGATGCCAAGGAGCTCTCCCGCCTTCGCGATCGCAGCCTCGTCTCACTCGATCCCGGCAGCGGCCAGCGGTCGCGACCCACCGGCCGGTTCGCCGGCGGTGACGGCGGCGCGCCCGACGAGGCGGCGCCGGTCGAAGAGGCGGCGCTCCTGGCCTCGGTCCCGTCGATTCCCAATCTGTTCCTGCGCAGCGTCACCGTGTTCGGCGGGCTTGCCTTCCTGGTGGGGCTCGCCTTCGTCGTCGCCGCCGAACAGGCCGGTCTCGCCCCCTCGGCGGCGGTGGCGCTCACCCTCGGCTTCCTGTTCCTCCAGTACCTGATCGGGCCGTTCCTGCTCGACCTGTCGCTGCGCTGGATGAACGGGATGCGATGGGTGGGGATCCAGGAGCTGCCGCGCCATCTGCGCCCGTTCCTGGAGGAGACGGCCACGCGACACCGGATCAAGATCCCGCGTTTCGGGCTGATCGACGACGGCGCCCCCAACGCCTTCACCTACGGACACCACCCCGGAAACGCGCGCGTGGTGCTGACCCGCGGAACGATCGACCTGCTCGACGAGCGGGAGCTGCGCGCGGTGGTGGCGCACGAGCTCGGCCACGTCGTCCACTGGGACGCGGTGGTGATGACGCTCGCGGGGGCGATCCCGATCCTCTGCTACGGCCTCTACCGCGCGCTCCTCCGGGCGTCGCGCGGGCGTGGCAAGAATCGCGGTCAGCTCGTCCTCCCGGCGATCGTTGCGTACCTCATCTACGTCGTCTCCGAATACCTGGTGCTGCTCCTCTCGCGCACGCGCGAGTACCACGCCGACCGCTTCGCCGCCGAGGCGACGAACGACGCCAACGCGCTCTCGTCCGCCCTGGTGAAGATCGCCTACGGCCTGGTCGAGACGCGTCCGGCGAAGGCGGCCGGCGAGTCGGCGGAGTCGACAGGGGGCCTCCTCTCGGGGGCGCGGGCGTTCGGAATCTTCGATCCGGGCGCGGCCCGCCACCTGGCGGCCGCGTCCTACGCCGGTGGAGCGTTCAGCCGCGAGAACCTGGTGGCGGCGATGCAGTGGGACCTGTGGAACCCGTGGGCCCGGTGGTTCGAGCTCCACTCGACCCATCCCCTTCCCGCGCGCCGGATGCAGGCGCTCGCCGCCCTGTCGCTGAAGCAGGGCCAGATCCCGCTGGTGGTCTTCGACCGCAAGCAGCCGGAGTCGTTCTGGGACGAGTTCGCGGTCGACCTCTTCATCAAGGTGCTTCCGCTCGTGCTCGCGGGCGGGATGGCGCTCGCGGCGCTCGCCCTCCTGTCGCCGGCCGCCGTGCCCGGGAGCGCGCTGCTCGGATTCGGCTTGGGTCTGCTCGGCAGCACGCTCTTCACCTATCACCTCGACGCCGAGCAGAACGGCTACCCGGCGGCCTCGGTGGCGTCGCTGCTCAAACGGGTGAAGGTCTCTCCCGTGCGGGGGATCCCGGCGCGCCTGCGCGGGAAGGTGATCGGACGTGGACAGCCCGGATACCTCTTCTCCGAAGACGTCGTGCTCCAGGACAAGACCGGGATCCTGTTCCTCGACTATCGCGCGCCGTTCGCGGTGCTGCACTGGTGGTTCGCCTTGACCCGCGTCCCGGGGCTGATCGGACGCGAGGTGGAGGCGCTCGGTTGGTATCGCCGCGGGCCGGCCCCCTACTTCGAGCTGCGCGAGTTGCGAGTCGGCGGCGAGGTGCGGCGGAGCTGGATCTACCCGATGAAGCTCTTCTTCGCGGGGGCGTGCATCGTCGCCGGCGCGGTGATCGCCGTCGGCAGCTTCCTCGGACGCGGTTTTTAGACCTGCGTCCGCCCTGGCACACGCGATACCGCCGGTGACGGGGATCGCCGCGCCCGCACGAATGGCGATTCAATTTGATTCTTCAGTCAGCGGTAAGCATCTGGCAACGAAGGGGTTCGTCGATTTCGTCCGATGGTATGGGGGTTGCCTTTGCCCGCACCGACGTCGAAGGCGGTCGGGGCCGTCTTCGCGCGGAGGTGCCATGCGCGTTCGAGCGGCCTTGCTGTCGATGTCGATCCTTCTCTCGCTCACCGCCGGATGCGGCGGCGGCATCACCACCGGGCAGGCGACCACCCCTCCGGGGGGCGATGACGACGACGGCACCACGGGCGGCGACGATGACGACGACGGCACGTCCGGCGATAACGACGACGACGGCGGGACGGGTGGAGGTGGCGGTGGCGGCGGCGGAAACGGGCCGGCGCAGGAGACGACGATCCCCTCAACGATCGGCGGAACGATCGGGATCCAGCGCCTCCGCAGCAACACCGGCACCGACGACCTCGAAGGGGCGGCGTGGTTCCTGCCGCAGCCTCTGTCGACGGCGGGGGCCGCGATGCAGGGGCTCTTCCACTACTACGACGACGTCGCGCTCGACAGTTGCATAAACGTCTCCCCCGACAATTCGCAGATGTCGATGCAAGGGAAGGACGCCGGCGATGCGATCGCCTTCGCCGGAAACGGGGGGACCCTTTCGCTCGGGAAGCTCGACTTCTTCGGCGCCCTCTTCTACATGGGCTCCACCGGGGCCAACGCCTACCAGCCGAACGCGACCTACACCCTTTCCGCGCCGGGCGGCGCCGACGTCGGCGCCTTTTCGGTCAGCCTCGAGGGTCCCGGTGACATCACCGTCACCTCCCCGGACCTCTGGAATCCGCTTCCGGTCCTCCTCGACAACGACCAGCCGCTCTCCTTGAGTTGGACGTCGGTCCCCGACGGTCGGCCGGTCTTCGTCTGGATCACCCAGGAGGAGGAGATCCAGGCGCCGTTCGCCCCGGGGCGGATCCTGCTCTGCCGCTTCGCCGACGACGGCCAGGGGACGGTCCCCGCGGAGTGGATGGGCTGGTTCGCCGACAGCCCCGACAGCGCGTGGGACGGGAAGATCTCGGTGATCAAGTACCGCTGGTGGACCTTCAGCGTCTCCGGCGGGCCGCCGATCCTGGCGACGATCGAATCGCGCTGGGACGCGATCGCCGAGTTCAATTAGGTCGCAGCGAACGGTGAGCCCCGAACGGGGACGAAGCGTGGGATACTGACGGCGCGTGACTCGCCGCGCTTCGTTCGCGCTCCTGGTTGCGGTGATGGGGCTGATCGCCTACCTCGCGCTGACGCGTGGGATCGAGCGGCGCGGCGGCCTGCCGACGACGGGGACCGCCCCCCCCTCCGCGACCCCGAAGAGCGCTCCGACCTCCGAGTCGGTGGCGAGCGCCGACGGGTCGATCATGACGGTGAGACCGTCGGGCGCGGGGTGGAGCTCGACCGAGAGGACGCGGGAGGAGGACGGCGTGCGCATCGTCGAGGTCCACTGGCGGCGGCCGGCGGAGGCGGGTGAGCTCCACCTCTTCGCCAGCGTCTACGACGCAGACAGGGTGACGATCGACGCGATCTGCAATCGCAACTGGAGCGCCCAGTATCGCTCGCTCCTCCCGAAGGTGACGGCGATCTCGGTCGACCGGAACCGGTTCCGCGGCTTCGCGGCGTGCGACGTCGTGGCCGAAGGGCTGACGCCGGCCGGCGAGTCGCTGCGCGTGGTCGAGCGTTTCGTCCCGACGGGCAAGCGGGTGGTGGTGGTGAGCGCCGCCGGCTCGCCGGCCGCGCTGTCGGCGGCGCGGGACGAGGTCCTGGCCTGGTACGCCGGCGTGCAGTTCACCGCGCTCGAGTGAAGGCGCGACGCCACTCGGGGTGGCGGCCGAGGAGCGCGAGGGCCTCGGCGAGCAGCCCGATCCCCGGCTCGGTGCGATGCCAGGTCGACGCGCCGCTCGGATGCGGCAGGGCGATCACGTCGACCTCGTCCCCGTGGAAGCGCGCGCGGAGCGGCCTTCCGACCGTCTCGGCGAGCGGGGCCTTCCGGCCGAGCACCTGCTCGATCGCCAGCGCGCCGATCGGGATCACCAGACGAGGCCGAAGGATCGCCACCTCGCCGGCGATGAACTCCCGGCAGCGCTCGATCTCGCCCGGATCGGGCTTCCGGTCGCCTCCGCCGCGCTCCTTCCCCGGGAAGCATCGGGCGACGGCCGCCATGTAGACGCGCGCACGGAAGGTCGCCTCGTCGACGCCGAGCGTCCGTTCGAACCAGCGGAACATCGTCTTGCCGGCGGTCCAGGCGAACGGGCGCCCGAACTTCGCCTCGTGCGGGCCCGGAGCCTGGCCAAGCGCGTAGATCCGGCTCACGACCGGCGGCCCGTGGACCACCGGGCGGATCATCTCGGGGCAGCGCACGCACGCATCGAGACGCGCATGCAAGGCGACCAACGCCCTGCGCCCGGCGCTCAATGCTCGGCGTCCCCTTCCGCCGGATGGACGACGTCGCGTCGGCCGTCCTGGATCGCGATCCCGAGGCCCAGCGAGTAGGACCAGCCGGTCGACTCGGTCAGGTCGCGGAAGACCGAGACCTCGAGAGGGAACGACCACTTCTTCGTCCGCCGCCAGTGGAAGACGGCGGTCCCTCCCACGTCGTAGAGGAAGCGGCGGCTGCGGCCGACGAACTCGGGAGCGTCGAGCGTGTACCAGTAGTGGCGCGCCAGAATCTTCGGACCGAAGACCAGGCTGGAGGAGGTGCCGACCGGCCGCTCGAACAGGACCGGGAGGAAGATGTCGAGCTCGCTCGCCGAGTGCGTGACCTGGTCGTTCAGGTAGAACAGGTCGGGGATCCCGGGAAGGTGGACGATCGAGGCCCCCGGCGCGAAGGCGCCGGCCCACCGCTCGCCGTCCAGGAACTGGAACTTCACGTCCCCGGCGACGCCGAGCAGGAAGAGTCGCGCCCCCCAGTCCCAGCGTTCACGAAGACCGTTGCGCACTTCGATCTCCACCTGCGGAAGGGGCGGTGGCACCGGCGGGACGTCCTCCGGCAGGAGCTTCTCCAACCCCGGAATCATGCCGCCTTGCAGGCTCCCGTGGACGCCGACGCGCGTGCGGCCGGGCTCGACCGTGCGCGCCCCCTGCATGCTGGAAAGGGTCGCGCAGCCACCCAGGTAGACGGCCAGCCCGAGGAGAAACGGTCGGCGGCCGGCGGCGAGGATCTTCGACATGACGGCGCTCATCGCATCGACCCCTTTCCCTCCTCGGCCGGCGCCCGTCGGGTGGCCAGCAGCGGCCATCCGAAGGAGAGCACCGCGCGGAAGTCGTGGCGCGTCCAACGCTGCTGACCGGTGAAGTCGATCGCCATCGGAAAGGAGCCCGCCATCCACCGAAGCCCCGCGCCGTAGGAGAGCGCCGGACGGTAGGCGATTCCGCCGACGCTCGTCCCCGCCAGGTCGTCGGTGAGGCGCGAGGCGGTGACGACCAGCGCCGGGCCGGCGCCGACGACGAACTGCTCGCGCCGCGTGCCGAGGGTCACGTCGGCGCGGGCGGCGATCGAGGAGTAGCTGGTCACCGCCTCGAAACCCGACGCCCCGCCCTCGCGCAGCTGCGAGTAGTCGTAGACGGCGCGCGCGGTGAAGAGGGGCGAGAGTCGATGAGCCGCCTGGACCTGGAAATCGCGGATCAGCTCGTGCCGCCCGCCGGCCGTGTTGACCGCCTCCAGGCCGGCGCCCAGTAGAACCGCGGTCCTCCACGGCGGATCGCCCGAAAGCGGACGTCGCGTACGGGTGAGGGGATCCTCCGGCGCGGCCGACGCGTGGCCGGCCGCCAGCAGGAGCGCCACGACGAGGACTACGGGCAGGCGCATGGATCGATCTCCTCCTGGATCGCGTCGAACTGATCGCAGAACGCTTCGCACGCGGCCGCCTGCTCGCCGGCGTCCCCCTCCTCGACGAAGCGGACCAGGAAGTCGCTGATCCGGAAATCGGGGCCGAGGTCCTGGCTGGCGATCGCCTCCTCGGCCGCGAGCGTCATCTCCGCCGCCCGGTCGCGACCGACCGTCTCCGACACCCGCCAGATTGCCGACGCGATCACCGCCCCGACCTGGTGCGGTTCGGCGCTCCCGTCCCCCAGCGCCGAGACGAGCGCCGGCGTGAGGGTCCTGACCTCCTCCATGTCCCGGTCGTTGAACCGTTGCGGAACGCTGAAGCGGAAGAAGTCGGGCTCGTCGAACTGCATCGCGGCGAAGACGTCGGACTGGCCCTCGTGCAAGCCTCCC
Organism: uncultured bacterium; assembly: GCA_964372275.1. Classification (GTDB taxonomy): domain Bacteria; phylum CAYJRR01; class CAYJRR01; order CAYJRR01; family CAYJRR01; genus CAYJRR01. Next base: position 11,536 of record CAYJRR010000074.1, on the reverse strand, counting down.
AGGTGCGCCACCGCCTCGGGCGGCCAGTTCTCGCGATACTCCACCGACTCCCGCTCGTCGCCGTTCAGGATCCGGTGAAAGACGGCGTGGCCGAGCTCGTGGGTGACGACGCCGTCGTTTGCGGCCAACGGCACCTGGTCGAGGAAGAACGGGTCGAACAGGAAGAAGGCGTGGAGCGACGGGACGTAGGCCGCGTTGTCGACCAGTCCCACGATCGACTGTTCGAGCCCGTACTCCAGACGGTAGTAGGACGGCAGGGGGACGATCTCTGCGGTGTCGACGCCGAGCGACTCGAAGTAGGCGACCGACGCCTCCAGGTGGTGGTAGTAGCTGAGGAGCAGGAGCGAGTCCCAATCCTCCGGAACGAGCGCTCCGTCGGAACGCTCGGTGAAGAGGGCGGTCGCCGGTTCGCCCCCGTCGAGCCGGATCGAGCCGTCCTCCGCGGCGATCGACGGTTCCTTGACCAGACGCGTCACCGCGCCGCGCACCTCGGAGACGCTTTCGATCGTCTCGACGGTGCGCGCGGCCAGTCGCATCTCGTCGGCGTCGTTGTCGTAGGAGAGGACGTAGATCTCGACCGGCCCGTCCGCGTCGCAACCGGCGGCCGCGGCCAGCAGGCACGCCGCCACCCTCCGAATCCAGTTTCGCATGCTCGGTTCCCCCCTGCGGTGACGGCCGCACTCTACCGGATGCGCCGCGCCGAGGCGATGGACGGGAACGAGACGTTCCGCGCTTCGCGCTTCTTCGGGGCCTCTCCGAACCCCTACGATACCCGTCGATGGAACGTGTCGACCGGCGCCTCTGGGCGGTCGCGTGCACCGCGACGCTCGGCCTTGCGGCCCTGCTCGCGCTGTTCCCGTGCAAGAGCGACGACCTCTACATGCACCTGGCGATCGGCCGCCGCTTCTTCCGCGACGGCGCCTTTCCCGCCGGCGATCCGTTCCTCTTCGCGCAGACCGAGGTCCCTCCCGACTGGATCGTCCACGGCGGCTCGCACCTCGGCGCCTACCTCCTCTACCTCGCCGGCGGATTCGACGGTCTCGTCCTGGCCAAGACGCTGCTCGTGGTGGTCGGGGCCGCGGCCCCGTTGTGGCTCGCGCGCCACGCGGGGAACCGCTCGGCGGCGGTGCCGGCGCTGACCTTGCTCGCGCTCTGGGCCGGATGCGATCGGTTCATCGAGCGCTCCTCGCTCGTCTCCGACGTCGCCGGCGCCTGGACGCTGGCGCTCCTCGGCGCCGATCTCGTGCGGCCGACACGGGCCCGGTGGGCGATTCCGGCGATCTTCGCCGTCTGGACCAACGCGCACTCGGGGATCGTCACCGGCCTGTCGCTCGTGGCGGCGGCGGCGGCGGCGCGTCCGGGGGACTGGCGCCGATCGCTCCCGCTCCTCGGCGCCTGCGTCGCGACGACCTTCCTCCACCCGACCGGGCCGATGAACCTGTGGTGGGCGATCGCCGGCTCCACCGGCGCGCACGGCGCCCTGATGCGCAAGCACTACTTCGAGTGGATGCCGACGCTCTCCTCCGCCTACCGCGGCACGCGCGAGGTCTGGCTCTTCCTCGCGCTCTCCGTCGCGGTGGCGGCGCTCGTCGTCCGATCGTTTCGGGCGGGCTCGCGGCCCTGGTTCGCCGCGGTGAGCCTCGGCGGCCTCACGGCGCTCGGCCTCTCCGCGATCCGCTTCGTCACCACCGCCGCGTTTGCCCTGCCGGTGCTCGCCGCCCTCGACGGACGCCGGACCCCTGCCGGCGCGACAGGCGCGTCGGACACACCCGGCCCGAGCCGCCGGCATCGCCTCTCGCTCGCCGCCGTCACCGCCGTCGCGCTCGCCTGCATCGTCAGGATCGCCGTCTCGGGCTACTCGACCCCGACCGGACCGCGCCGCGTCGGACTTGGGGTCGACCCGGCGTCGGTCCCGGAGAGGGCCGCGGCCTTCGCGCGCACGCTCCCGGAGGGGACGCGGATCTTCAACGAGCACGAGTTCGGCAGCTACCTCGCCTGGGCCTGGGACGGCGACCCGCCGGTCTTCTTCCACGGCTACGTCCTCGACCCGACCTTCTACGAACGCGACTACCTCGGCGTGAACCGGTCCCCGCAGGAGTTCCGGCGCATCGTCGACGCCTACGGCATCGGCGCCTTCCTCCTGAAGCGGATCCCGGTCACGCCGGCGAGCGGACCCCTCTTCCACCGGTTGCTGCTCACGCTGCCGGAGTGGAGGCTCGTACACTGGGACGACTCGGCGATCGTCTTCCTGCGCGATCTGCCGTCGTTGCGCCCGGTGATCGACGCCCGCGAATACCGCTACGTCGACCCCTTCCGCGTCGATCGCCTGGAACGCGGCCTCCGCGAAGACCCCGCCCGCGTCCGCGAGGAGGCGATCCGCGCCTTCCGCGACAGCCCCGACAACGCGCTGCTTCGCCGCCTGCTGTCGGAACTCTTCGGCGAAGACCCCGACCGGCTCTAGTGGCGGTGGGCGAGGAGCACGGGCACCGCGCCGCCGTCGGCGCCGTGGAACGTGTGGCGGGTCAGTTCCGGGCGAGTTCCGTCCGGCGGGCCGCGGCGCCAAGGAAGCAGTGTCGATTCGTAGCCGGGCGGAGCGCCGGTGGCGCCGAAGACGACCGCCACGTCCGGATCCTCGATCCGGCGCCGGGCCTCGTCGGCCGACAGGTGCGCGGTCATGCGACGCCAGCATTCGGAGGCCGGTGGAACGCCCGGCGTGATGCCAAGCTCACCGGCGGTGTAGAAGTTCACGACGTCGATCCAGAGATCCGGGACGACGCGCGCCACGGCGCCGTCTCCCGGCACCGCATCGACCAGCGCCCCGACGATCGCGCCGAGGTCGTCGGGCGGCGGGCGGACGATCTCGCGGAAGGTGGGGACGGCCCAGGAGACCGGCTGCGGCCGCCGCTCGAACGGACGCCACCAGTGTGTGAGGCTGGCAAGATTGACGCCGAGAAGGAGCGCCGCCGCCGCGAGCGCGGCGAAACGCCGGGGCAGGATCGCCTCCGCGCCGAGCACGAGCGGCACGGGCGCGAGCGCCACGAGATGCGGCAGGTAGCGCAGCACGGCGACGTTCTGCATCGTCTCGACACCGATCACGGCCGCGACCACCCCGGCGTGCACGGCGAGCGCGAGCAACACGAACCCTCCGGCTCCGATCCACGCCTCGCGGACGGCAGCCACCCGCCGCCGCGCGAGCGCGAGGGCGATCAACGCCCCCCATCCCAGGACCGGCAGCACCCCCACGTAGTCGAGGTCGGCGATCGTCGCGGCGAGCCCCACCCCGGTCCTCGCCAGCCAGAGTTGCGGCGCCCGCGCGAGGAGCGACGCCGAGGGCTCGGATGCCGGCGCGCCGATGTCGGGCACCGAGACGTAGATCACGACCCAGCCCGCCAGACCGACGATCCCGGAGAGGGCCGCCTCGAGCACGCGCGCCTTCGAAGACCATGCCGCGTGCAGGAGCACCGAGATCCACGCCGCCGCCGCGACGACCGGGTGCGTCTGGAACAACAGCACTGCGCCCGCCACGAGCCCGATCCGGCGCGCGCGTCGCGACGGCCGGAGGTCGAGCCACAGCCAGGCCACCGCCGTGAAGAGTAGGATGGCGAGCGGGTAGTAGCGCGCCTGCCTCGCAAAAAGCACCGTCTGCGGATGGAGCAGGACGAGCATTGCCACCCACGGTGCCGCGCGGACCCGTCCCCGCAGCAACCCCCAGAGCGGAAAGAAGGCGAGCGCGGCGGCGAAGGCGAACAGCCGCCGCAGACCCGCGGCGTCGTCACCGAACAACGCCATCGACGCCGCGCCGACGTAGACCTGAAGCCACGGGGCACGCCCCGACGGGTCTTCGCACGCCGCGCCGAGGATCGCGTTCCGTCCGAGCGTCACCCCTGGAACGCCGCGATCCAGCACCATCCGCGCAAAGGTCCCGGTATCGGCTTCGTCCCCCCACAGCGACGGCGTCCCGAGGTGAAGCTGATAGGCGCCGAGCAGGACCCCGAACGCCGCGAGCCCGGCCAGCGCCTCGCGGCCCACGTCAAACCGCCTGGAGCGTGACGGTCCCCTCGCGCACGCCGCGGGCCAGCAGGCGGTCGAGCCAGGCGTTGGTCAGCTTCTCCAGCACGCCGTTCGCCTTGAGCCGGTCGTTCAGGTTCTGAAAGTCGACCTCGTCCAATCGTTGGTCCTGGTTGAAGCAGGAGAAGACCGGCGGACGCTCGGCCCCCGTCTCCGGATCGACGTGCTTCTGCAGGCACTGGGCGCAGATCTCCTTCATCATGCACTGCATCGGGGAGTTGATCGACCCGATCGCCTCGCAGTCCTTGCGGAGGAACGGCGCCAGCGGCCCTTTCCGCGCCATCTTCACCGCCGCCATCATCCGGTCGCTGCCGATGACGATCATCCGCGTCACCTCGTGCAGCGGGATCTTCATCGGCCCCAGCGTGCCGTCGGCGTAGGCGATCATCGCCTGCACGATGTTGCCGGTGACGCTCTTGTCGTCGGGCCGACGTGGATCGACACGCGGGCTTCCCGGATCGGTCGACCAGACGACCTGGTCGGTGAAGGACTCGATCTCGTCGCGCTTGAAGACGTCGGTCAGGTGCTTGTAGCCGGCGAAGTAGAGGACCTGGCTCCCGGCGTCCTTGAGCGCCTTGGCGATCGAAAAGAGGACGGCGTTCCCCAGGCCCCCTCCCACCAACGCCACCTTCTCCCCCTTCGGGATCTCGGTCGGCGTTCCGGTCGGACCCATCACCACCACCGGCTGCCCGGGAACGAGCGTGTTGCAGAGCCGCGACGAGCCGCCCATCTCGAGGACGATCAGCGAAAGCTCGCCGCGCTCGCGATCGACCCATGCGCCGGTCAGCGCGATCCCTTCCATCTGCAGCCGCGTCCCGTCGACCGCCGGCGCGAACCGCTCGTAGTTCTGGAGCCGATAGAACTGTCCGGGCCGGAACCTCTCCGCCGCCCACGGGGAGCGCACCACCACCTCGACGATCGTCGGCGTCAGGCGCCTCACCGCCACCACCGTCGCCCGCAGCGCGTCGTCGAGGGTCCGCGCGATCCGCTCGAACCGCGCCTCGTGCGAAGGCAAGCCTGCGGGGTCGAGACGGTCGATCTCGCGCGCGAACAGCCGGCGCACGTGCGGGAAACCGTCGCGCGCCGAGGCCATCGCCTTGACCACGTTCCCGGCGTAGACGGGATGGTTGTCGCCGAAGTAGCTGACGAGTCGTCCGGGAAATTCCGGGTTGTGGTAGGAGGTGAAGAAGCCGCGCGCCCCCTTGGGCCCTTCCTCCTCCGGCGCCGGCACGAGCTCCACCGTCCCGTCGTCGGCGATCTTCGCCTCGTGGGCGCGGAAGAACTCGCGCCGGGCGTCCATCTCGAAGGTGCCCGGGTACTCCTTCTCGTAGGTGACGTTGGGGCTCGTCCCGGCGGCGACGCAGACGGTCTTCGCCGGAAGCGTCACCTTCTCGCCCGTGGCGCGCCACTTCCCGTTCTCGTAGGCCTGGCGCTCGAACACCATCGCCGAAACCGCCCCCCACAGGTCCGGGACCGCCTCCACCGGGCTCATCTTCTCGACGAAGCGGACCCCCTCCTCGAACGCCTTCACCACCTCTTCGTGGTTCAGGCGATAGGCCGGCGAGTCGACGAGCCGCTTGCGGTAGACGATCTGCACGCCGCCCCACGCGCGCACCAGCTTCTGGAAGTCGGGCGCTTCGCCGAGGAGCGCCGCGCGCGCCCGTTCCTCCCGCACGGCGCGGCCGTGTTCCAGGAACTCCTTCAGGATCGAGCTCTCCGCGCGGTCCTGGAAGAGGTTCCACATCGCCTCCTCGCCGCGCTCGGCGCACAAGACCTCGAACCTCTCCAGCGTCTTCTCCACCTGCACCGGGTAGTAGGCGGCGAGCTCGGTCGCGGTGTCGATGGCGGTCAGTCCCCCGCCGATCACCACCGCCGGCAGCTGCACCTGGAGGTTGGCCATCGACGAGCGCTTGAAGGCGCCGGTGAGTTGCAGCGCCATCAGGAAGTCGCTCGCCTTGCGGATCCCGCGGATCAGGTTGTTCTTGAGGGCGATGATCGTCGGCTTCCCCGCGCCGGTCGCGATCGCCACGTGGTCGATCCCCAACCGCCACGCGTCTTCGATCGTCATCGTCCCGCCGAAGCGCACGCCGCCGTAGACGCGCAGGTTCCTGCGCCGCGAGAGCGTGAGCTGGAGCAGAGTGAGGAAGTTCTTGTCCCAACGGACGGTGATGCCGTACTCGGAGACGCCGCCGAACCCGGAGAGCACGCGCCGGTCGAGCGCCTCGAACAGCTCCCCCTGGTCGCGGATCGGCCGCGGCGTCCGGCCGTTTCCACCGACCAGCTCCTCCGGCAGCGGCTCGATCTTCAGGCCGTCGACGGCGATCACCCCGAACCCTTCGTTCAGGAGGTAGTGCGAAAGGGTGTAGCCGGCCGGCCCCAGCCCCACCACCAGCACCGTCTTCCCGTTGAAGGGGAGCGCCACCGGCCGCTTCACGTTCAGCGGGTTCCAGCGGGTGAGCAGCCCGTAGATCTCGATCCCCCACGGCAGCGACAGCACGTCGGTCAGGATCCCGGTCTCGGCCTGCGGGATGTTCACCGGCTCCTGCTTCTGGAAGACGCAGGCCTTCATGCAGTCGTTGCAGATGCGATGCCCCGTCCCGGGCGCCATCGGGTTGTCGATCGCGATCACCGCCAGCGCCGCGAGCGAGTCCCCGTTGGCCTTGAGCGCGTGCGCCTCGGAGATCCGCTCCTCGAGCGGGCAGCCGGCGAGCGGGATCCCCAACGGGTTCTGCTTGAAGCCCCCCTCCTTCGCCGGAAGCCCCTTGGAGCAGCTGTCCTTCTCGCGCTCGTGGCAGTAGAGGCAGTACTCGATCTCGCCCTGCACCTCGCGGAACGAGCCGCGACGGTCGGTGAGGACGAATCCGTCGCGGCGACGCCGGTGCTCGGGCGGACCCTCGAACGACTCGGGGATCATCGGGTCGGCGGGGCGGAGCTCCACCAGCCGTTCGTGGTCGAGCGGCCGCGGATGGCGGTAGGAGACCCAGTCCCGGATCTGCCGGCGCCCATCCGGGTGCAGCGAGCGGGCGAACGACCACCGCTCCAGGAGATCGATCGCCGTGCGCACCGCCGTCATGTCGTCGCGCGCATCGCCGACGGCCCGCCGCACCGAGGCGACGATCTTCGCCAACGGCGGCGGCAGCGGCTCGCCTCCGGCGCGGTCACGCTTGCCGAGGAGCCGTTCGGCGTCGAGCAACGCCGTCACCGCCTCGGCGACCGAGCGCTCCGCGTCCGCGGCCCCCCGCTTCTCCGGAAAGGCGACGGTGAACAGCGCCGCGACGGCCGCGTCGAGCGCCGGGAAGTCGTCGGCCGCGGCGCGCGGCGCGGTCCCCTTCTTGAAGACCCGCCGCGCGAGGAGGTCGGTCTTCATGCGGAAGATCGGCTTGTCGGCGTCGACGCGCCCCCGGAGTGCGGCGACCTCGACCTCCACCCGGAACAGCCGCGCGACGAACCGCGAGAGGTGCTCCGCCACGGCGATCAGCAGCGCGCTCTCCTCCACCGGGCCGAGCGACGCTCCGCTCGCGGCGCGGTAGGCGGTCCAGCGCTCCGCCAGCGCGGCGTCGGCCTCGGTCAAGGCACGGTCGAAGGCGCCGGCGAGGTCCTGGAGCCGCGTCTCGACCCAGAGATCGGCGTAGCGGAAGCCCGGGACTCCGAGCTCGAAGTCGCCCGGCGCCGCCGCGGACGTTCCCCCCTGCGACGCGGAAACCCGGACCATCGCGGGCAGTATACCTCGGTGACGCCGGTCGCCGCCGGCGCGGACGGTCCGCCCTTCGGGCTTCCTCGGGAATCGGTCCGCGCCTACGCGCTCCTCGGGGAGCCTCCCCCGAATCCGCTGCCGAACCCCTGCGGCGTTATGATCCCGGCATGCGACCACTCGCCGCGGCGACGCTCGTCGCCCTGTTCGCGATGCCATCGCCGGCGCGCGCCGGGTCCGGCGCGCCGGGATCGGCCGGCCTGGGGGTGGTGATCGGCGATCCGACCGGCGTCTCCGCCAAGATCCGACTCACGCCGTCGAGCGCGCTCGACGCCGCGCTCGGAGCGGGGGACGGCGCCGACCTGCATCTGCACCTCGACTGGCTCTTCGTCGGCGCGCCGTTCGTCCGCGAATCGAACGTGTCGATCGCCTGGTTCGCCGGCGTCGGCGGCGCGCTCGAGGTCGACGACGACGAGGGGCGCTTCGACGACGACGACGACACCGAGCTGGAGGCGCGGGCGCCGCTGGGGATCACGATGCGATTCGACTCCGTCCCCCCGCTGGAGCTGTTCGCCGAGATCGCGCTCGCGGTCGAGGTGGTCGACGACGTCGACACCGAGGTCGACGGCGGCATCGGCGTCCGCTGGTTCTTCTAGAACCGGTACCCGATCGTCACGCCGACCCCCTGGATCGTCTCCTCGATCCGCGCGTCGGTGAGCGGCTCCTCGAAATCGGCGCTGGCGGGCCCGGAGAAGTCGACCCTCCGCCGCTCGAACGAATATCCGAGTTGCCCTGCCCAACGCCCGCGGTCCAGCTCGACCGAAAGTGCGGCGCCGACGCTCGGGGACGGCGCGGGGGAGCTCCCCGACGCCCCGGACGGCTCCTCCCGCCAGTCGCTCCACGGACCGACCGCCAGACGAGCACGCATCGCCACCGGCATCCGCCCGACGGCGAGGACGGCGCGTCCGGTCAGCCGGGCGTCGACCGCCAGGCGCCGGTGGGAGGTGAGCAGGTGCAGCGACTCGACGTCGTCGGCGGCATGGCGCTCGTACGCCGCCGCCAGCTCGAGCCCGACGCGAAACGTCGGTGCCCCTCCTCCGCCGAGCGGATGGGAATAGCCCGCCCGGACTTCGCCGAATCCCGTCGCCCCGCCGTCGACCGTCGCGCTCCGGGCCGGTGAAAGGTCGGCCCGGGTGGAGGAGATCCCGTAATCGATCCAGCCGCCCTCGATCGCCGCGTGGAAGCGCCCGCGGGCCGCCTCGGCCCAGGCGACCGGCCCGACGCCGGCGAACGCGGTGCTCGCCCCGATCCCCCCGCGGCCGAGGAGCTCCCGTCCGCGGATCGAGACCTGCGCGCCGGCCCCGGACTCCAGCGCCCAGCCCGCTACCTGCCGGCGCGCGACCGCCGACGGATCGAGCGGATGGACCACACCTTCGTTCGACCGCGCCCCGCGCTCGAGCATCCGTCGCCCCCAGACCGCGAGCGTCGCCGCGTTCTTGACCTCCACCGTCTGGGTCTCGCCGACCGTCACCGTCCGTTCCCCCAGGTGGACGGCGGCGCACCGGACCTCGATCGATCCGCCGCCGGGGAGCTTCCGTCCGGTGACGAGGAGCAGACCGTCGACCCCCATCTTGGCGGCCACCGCGGTCGCCGCCGACGACGACGCCTCCGCCGGCGCGCCGGTCGTGAGGCCCTTGAGCGCGGTCTCCGTGGCCGGCGGGACGGCGAGCGGAAGCCGGACCTTGAACGATTGATCGGCGGCGAGCTCGACCGGCCGGGTCACCGATCGGCGACCCGGCGCCGTGACGGTCAGCTGGTACCTCTTGCCGGCAAGGAGCTTGAAGCTGCCCGGAACGGCGCGACCGTCGAGCAGAATCTTGGCGTGGGCGGGAAAGGTCTTCACCGTCGCGGTGAAGACACGCTTGGACTCCCGCACCTTCGACACGAACTGGACGACCTGCGGCGGAAACTCGTCGGGATCGATCTTGAGATCCGGAATCAGCGCGATGGCGACGGTGGCGTCGACTTCGGCCTGCCGCTCGTCCTTCAGCAGGAGGTAGATCGCCGTCTTCCACAGGTAGAGCTTGGCCCGGTCGAGGACCGAGAACGACGGATCCTTGTCGATCAGCGCCGAGAGCGCGGTCAGCTTCTCGATCGCCACCGGTTCCCGGTCTTCGTCGTAGGCGGCCGAGGCCTCGGCGAACAGCTGGTCGGCCTGCTTGCGTTTCTCCGGCGACGGTTCGGTCGGCGGCGCCTCGGACGGAAGCGCCGCTTCGGCGGCGAGCCATTCGGCCGAGCGCATCTCGAACAGGACCGACTCCCGGAGCAGCGATTCGATGCGCGCCTCGACCTCGCCGGCGATCTGCGCGTCGTCGAGCAGGACGACGACCCCAACGGTCTTCGGGGGATCGAACGCGGGCGCGGCGAGAAGGATCATGGAGTTCCACCCCTATTGTAGAATGGAACGGTGGTCCGCGCCTTCGCGCTCCCGTGGGGGAATCCCCCCCCTTCCCCCCGGCGACACGGGTGGGCGTTGCTCGGGGTCACCGTGGTCGTCGCGCACCTCGCGTGCGCGAAGTTCGAGCTGCACGGCGACCTCGACGAGCCCGACGGCACGCCGACCGATTCGGCGGCCCCGACCCCCATCCTCGACGGCCTCGACCTCGGGACCGGGGCCGCGGGAAGCGTCATCGTCTCCGGAAACCAGACGATCAACAGCTGCGTCGCGCTCCTGACGTCGACCACGTCGACCGGGGCGAGCGTCCTCTATCTCGCGAACGCCGGCTCGTTCCCGGTCGGGCAACGGCTCCTCGCAATCCAGATGCAGAACCCCGAGTTCGCCGCCTCCGCCTCCCAAGCACCGGTCACCGAGGAGGACGGACCCGCCGGCCTGTGGAGCCTGCTCCGCGTCACCGCCGTCCGCACCGACGGCGGGCTCGCCGTCGACCGGCGCCTCTCGACGCGCTTCTACACCTCGGGGATCGCCCGCGCGCAGGCCTGCACCGTGCCGGAGTACGAAGACCTCGACGTCCCGTTCAACACGAAGGTCCAGGGCGCCGCCTGGAACGGGACATCCGGCGGCGTCGTCGCCCTCCTCGTCCGCGATACGCTGACCGTGCAGAACGGCGGCTCGATCACCGCCAGCGACATCGGATTCCGCGGCGGCTCGCCCAACGCGACCGGCAACAGCAACCTTCACGAGACCGGCAACGACTACCCGCTCGACGTGAACCGGGCCGGTGGCAAAGGGGAGGGTCTCGACGCGCGCTCCTTCACCCAGACCAGCCTCCGCGCCGGCCGCGGAAACTTCGCCAACGGCGGGGGCGGAGGGAACGCCGACAACGCCGGTGGCGGAGGCGGCGGCAACGCGGGCCAGGGCGGAAACGGAGGCAAGGAGGAGGACCCCTCCCCCTCCGATCTGACGATCGGACTCGGCGGGTCACGGGTGGTTGCGGGCGTGCCGGAGCGGTTGCTGCTCGGCGGCGGCGGCGGAGCGGGACACCTCGATTTCAGCTCCGAAGCCCGGTACGGCGGAGCCGGCGGCGGGATCCTGCTGATCGCCGCCGGTCAGCTCGTGGGTCAAGGGTCGATCCTGGCCAACGGCGCCGTCGGACAGGTCCGAAGCGGTAGCCAGGGCGGTGGCGGTGGGGGCGGCGCCGGCGGGACGATCGTGCTCAAGGCCGGGAACGCCGCGCTCTTCAACGGGACGGTCGGCGCCACCGGCGGGAAAGGGAGCGATCTCGAAGACAGCCCGGCGGCTCAGGGCGGGCCGGGGGG
>CAYJRR010000073.1:0-23527 GCA_964372275.1 uncultured bacterium | reverse complement strand
GGGTGCAGGTCGACGAGAAGGCGCGAAGCTCGCCCCCGGCATCGACCAGGATCACCGGCTCCACGATCCCCGGCGCCGTCACCAGCACGCTCTTGCGGTGCTCGGCGAGGAGGTCGAACTCCTCCCGTCGCATCCGGATCCGCCCGTCGACGACGGTTCCGTGGTAGGTGCGGTACATCGCGCAGCCGCCCACGGCGCCGGTGGCGACGGCGCAGGCGGCCCGCACCACGAACTCGCGGCGGCGGCGGTCCTCCATCTAGAGCGACTCGAGGAAAGCGATCACCGCGTCTTGGCCGTCGTCGTCGAGGGCGACAAACGCGTTCCGGGCCGACAGCGCCTCGCCGCCGTGCGCCAGGATCGCCTCCTCGAGGGTCTTCGCGCGTCCGTCGTGCAGGAAGACCGGCTCGCCGTCGAGGAACGTCCCGACCAGCCGCGTCCCCCACAGCGGTTTCGTCCGCCACTCCCGGCCGGAGGCGCCGCCGTCCGGCCGATCGTCGGCGAGACCCGTCCCCATGTCGTGGAGGAGAAGGTCCGAATAGAGCGGGACCTCGACCTGCGACAGTGCCTCAACCGGGTTCTCCCCGGTGAGCATCGACGGCACGTGACACTTGGCGCACCCGATCGACAGGAAGGTCGTCTCCCCGTCCTGCACCTCGAGGTCGATCGAGCCGCGACGCGGGGGCGCGAGCAGCCGGACGTAGGTGATCGTCCGCAGGACGTGCGACGCCGTCAGCTCGGGGTCGGGAACGAAGTCGCCGAGTCCCGTGCCGCCCGCCTGCTCGTTGGCGTCCTCCTCGGGCAGGAAGTCGGTGGTGAGCCCCATGTCCTGGTGGTAGGCGTGGACGACGGTGTCGACGAGGGAGGAGAAGTTCGCCTTCCATCCGAACCGCCCCGCCTTCGGACCGTCGTCCCCTTCCTCGCGCGCGGCGACGAACGGCTGGTCGGGGACCCAGTTGACGCGGCCCGAGACGCCGTCGCCGTCCTCGTCGTCGGGATCCTCGTTCTCCAGGATCGTCTCTTCCGGGATCGCCTCGATCAGCCCGATCCCGAAGACGGGCAGCGGCAAGCGGCGCGAGACGTCTGCGCCGTCCGGCAGCGCCTCGGGGAGGCTGCCGGGGATCGCAATCGGCTGGAGCTGCGGCCCTCCCGCCGACAGGAGCAGGTCGGTGCCGAGCGAGAACCGGGTCACGATCTCGTCGACGGTGCCGCGGCCGTCGGCGATGTGGCAGTGCGAGCAGCTGGCGCGCACGAAGATCGGCCCGAGCCCTTCATCGGCAGTGAAGACGCGCCCGAAGTTCTCGTCCCCTTCGAGGAAAGCGAGCATCTGTTCGTCGGTGAGTCCCGGAAGCGGCGAGTCGAAGAGGTCCCCCGGATGAGGGGCTTCGGTCCAAAGCGCGGCGCAGCCGAGCGCGGCCCCCGTGGCGACGACTCCGATCGTCACCAGTCGGACGGGTCGACTCCATCGCGCGTCGATTCGGGTACGCATGATCTCGTACTACCGCGAAGCATCCGACGGAAGCAAGGAATCGGCCCTCCGCCGATTGCGCCGGCGAGCGCGGTGAGGTTTGCTGCGCTCGAGACGCCCGTGTCACGCGCTCCGATCCCTTCGCCGATCGTCCTCCTTGTGGCGGCGCTCGCAGCCACGGCGCTCCCGGCGGCCGAGCGCCCGCGGCAAGGCCGGCTCTCCACGCTCGAGGATCGGCTCCACGGCACGGACGACGCCATCCGCCGCGGGTGCGCCCGGCCCCCACTACGAAATCTTTCGTTCGAGGAGCGCTCCCGCGATCTCCGCCGATCGGTGGAGCGGGTGCGGACGGAGGTGATGGTGGAGGGCCCCGACGCCGCGGCGCTGCGCGTCTGCGCGAGAGCCCTGGCCCGCGCCGGCGTCGTCGAGGGCTGGAGCCTCCGGCCCGCCGCCGCCGGCGGCTACCGGCTCACGACCCGCCTGCTGCGGGCGCGCCGCGACCCGCGTCCGGCGAATGCGGAGGACCGCGCCCGGACCGACCGGGAGGCAGGCGAGGAGCTCGCGAAGATCCTCGCCGACCGGGCGCCCCTCGCCGAATCGCTGGCGCCGGAGCTCGTGGCCGACGACCTGGCACCGATCGACGAGATCGCCTGGAACGCCGGAAACGTGACGATCGAAGGGCGCGCCGGCGGCGCCCGCTGGCTCGACGCCTACCGCCGACTCGTGGCGAACCTCACCAGCGGCGGCCATCCCCACGTCGAGTGGAAGGTCGACCTCTACGAGGAGACGGGCGACGGACCGCCCCCCGCGCTCCCCGACGAGGGGGCGCTCCGCGTATCGCTGTCGGGCGCCCACCCGGGCGCGGTGCTCCGGCTGTTCGCCGACCTCGACCGCCGCGATGTCGTCGTCGCTCACGAGACGCGCGCGTCGCCGATTCGCGGCCATCTCGGCGGCGGCTGGGCGGGGATCGTCCGCCGCCTCGCCGAGGCGCTCGGGGCTTCCGCGCACCGCGTCGGCCCCGTCGACGTGCTCGTGCCGGCGAACCGGCCGCCACCGCCGCGCGACCCGGACGATTCCGGCGTTCCCGGCGCCCGGCTCGCCTCGGTGACGCTCGACCGTGGCGCCGCGCCGACGCACGAGATCCTCGCCGAGATCGCCGCCGTCGCGCACCTCGCGATCGACGCCCCGCCCCTCCCGCCGACCGACCTCACGATGCGCCGGATCCCCTGGCCGGTGGCACTGGAGGCGATCGCCGCGGCCCACGGATGTCGGGTGCGGAGGACGGGCGAGAGGCGACGCGGATTGGAGTGCCCCGCGTCCGGGTCCGGTACCGAATCCGCTACCGATCCCGATTCGGATACCGGCTCCGACGCCGCCGCCACCCCTGCCCCTCCTCCCACCCCGCTTCGCTCCCTTCGCGTCGCCGCCCTCGGTGTGCGCGCCTCCGGAACGCGCTGGCGTGCGTTGGTCGCCGATCGCGACGGAAAGACGACGCTGGTCCGGACCGGCACGCCGCTCGGACTCGAACGGGCCCCGGCGGTCGTCGACGCGAACGGCGTCACCGTGGTGTTGGAACGCCTCGACCACGCCGGCCGGAAGCACCTTGTTCCGGTCCGCCTCCCCTTTTCCGACTCGACTTGACGCCGCCCCTCCGGGCGCATCCACTCCCCGCATGTCGACCGCCCACTGCCGCGCGCACCCGGAGGCGGCCGCCGTGGCGAGCTGCTCGGCCTGCCTCGCGCCACTGTGCGGCGCCTGCCTCCTCTTCGAACGCTACCAACCCGCGTGCCCGACGTGCGCGCAGACGCTCCGGACCCGCCACCGCGAGCGGACCGCCCGCAACGCGGGGCTCGCCGCGCTGGCGGTCTTCGGCCTGGGGGTCGCCGCCGTCGTCGCCGCCGTCTTCTGGCGGCCGCCGTTCGACTACGGGGATCGCGCGGAGCGGATCGCCGCCCTGGAGAAACGCCTGAAGGCCGAACCGTGCGACCGGACGCAGATCGTCGAGCTGGGAGAGTCGATGCTCGAAGCGGGCAACGCGCGAGGGGCGATCGAGCGCGCGAACCGTTTCCTACAGGAATGCGGCGAATACCCGCGGCTTCGATGGGTGACCTACGGCGCGCACAAGCGGCTCGGGCAATGGAGCCTCGCGGTCGAGGAGGCGACGCGATTGATCGAGTCCGATCCCGCCGACAAGGACTACCCGTGGTGGCGAGGGATCTGCTACGAGCAGCTCGGCCGCCTGGCCGAGGCCGCCGCCGACTATGAGCGGTCGATCGTGAACGAACCGCGCCTGCGAAACATCCCGTTCAATCTCGCCGCCGTCTACCGCCGCATGGATCGCCCCTGCGACGCGGCGCGCGCGATCGAGCGATTCCTGGAGCACCATCCCGACGCCGCGGAGAACGACGGCGTGCGCCAGAAGCTCGACTCCGCGCGCGCCGCCTGCAAACCGGCGACGTCGCCGACGTGACCGCCGTGGTCGGCGCTATCGGGGAGTCCCGCCGCTGCTGGACGCTCCGGCGCGGCGCGCGCGGCGGCGCGGCGGCTCGGGGCGGGTCTCATCGGCGCGGTCGCCGTTCGAGCCTGCCGCCGCCGGGGTGACGATCATCGGTCCGTCGTGGATCGGCACATCGGGGGGATCGATCGAGACCGTCCCGCCTCCCGCCGCCGGTGTCTCCGGCGGGTCGATCGTCACCACGGTGCGCCCGTGTTTGTAGGAGGTGATCTCGATCCCGGGCTCGCCGCGACCCGGAACCTTCGTCCGCTTCTCGAACTCGACGGTGAGACGCATCCCGTCGAGCGCCGCGACCTTCTTCGCCAGCGGCCCGGTGACGATGTAGGTCTCGTTGAACCCGACGTTGAGCATCACCCAGCGCGGGCTCTCCGCGTCGACGACGCCGGTGACCGACGCGGCCCGCGCCGTGAACGAAAACGATAAGGGGATCAGGAGAAGGGACACCGCGCGCATGGGAGCCTCCGACGACCGCGCGTGCGGTGAGCAATCGACATGCCGGCGCCGCCTCGTCCGATTCCCCTGGGAAATGCATGACGAGGCCGCGCCCCCCGGATCCGAGGTGCGGTTGGCGCGAACGCAGGTGTCCGATCGGCTATCCAGCCGCCGCGACCGCGGCCAGCGCCGGCCGGTGTTCGGCCAGCGCGCGGCGCATCTTCTTCATCGCGTTCGCTTCGATCTGCCGGGCGCGCTCGCGGGAGATGGAGAAGCGGTCGCCGATCTCTTGCAACGTCATCGGCTCGTCGGCCATGACGCGGCGCTCGAGGACGAAACGCTCCTTCTCGGTCAGCCCTTTCATCGCCTCGGCCGCGATCGACTTGAGGCTCTCGCCCTCTTCGGCCTCCCCCAGCGACTCCTCCTGGGTGGGATCGGCCGACGGAAGCATCTCGAGGTAGGTCGTCGCGCCTCCGTCGCCGTCGATCTGCGCATCGAGGAAGAAGTCGCGCGCGGCCAGGCGCGCGTCCATCTCGTCAATCTCCTCCTCGGTGACGGAGAGCGCCGAGGCCAACTCCGCGGTGGTCGGCGCCTCGCCATCGACCGTGAGCTCCCGCTTGGTCGCGCGCAGCTTGTAGAACAGCTTCCGCTGCGCCTGCGTCGTCCCGATCTTCACCAGGCTCCAGGAGCGGAGGATGAACGCCTGGATCGTGGCGCGAATCCACCACACGGCATAGGAGATGAGCCGGAATCCCCGGTGCGGGTTGAACTTCGACACCGCCCGCATCAGGCCGAGGTTCCCCTCCTGGATCAGGTCGATCAGCGACAGCCCGTAGTGGCGGTACTCGTGGGCGATCTTCACCACGAAGCGGAGGTTGGCGGTGACGAGCCGACTCGCCGCCTCGCGCCGGACGTGGTCGTCGACGGCAATGCCATGCTCGTCCAGACCGTCGTGGACGATCCGGCCCAGACGCTGCTCCTCCTCCGCGGAGAGCAGCGGAAACCGACGCACCTCCGACATGTAGCGGGAGAGACCGTCCGCCGGAACCGGTAGCGACGACATGGCGCCCGTTCGACCTCCTGACGGCCCTTGCGATGCTCCGAACGCGCGGACCGATTCAACCCTCTAGGTAATTCAGGTCCCGTCCCTTGACAAGGGGGGGGCCGTTTCCCTAGGTTTTAGGTCGCCTCGAACCCCGGGCTGCCACCCGCGAGCACGCCCCCTCCTGGCGTACAACCCCTCGCGAGAAAAGAGCTTCTTGGCCAGATCCGGGAATTCTCACGACTACTACGAGACGCTGGGAGTACCTCGTACCGCCACCGCCGAGCAGATCAAGAAGGCGTACAAGAAGCTCGCCCGGAAGTACCACCCGGACCTGAACCCCGGCAACAAGGCGGCCGAGGAGCGTTTCAAGCGCATTTCCGAGGCCTATTCGATCTTGGGAGACGATGAAAAGCGTTCGAAGTACGACCGCTTCGGAACGGCCGACGCCCCCAACATCGACTGGGCCTCTGCGGCGCGCGGCGCCGGATTCGGCGGCACGCCGGAGTGGGCGGAGATCCTCCGCAACTTCGAGACGCGCACGGCGCGTCCCGGCGCCGGACGGCCGGCCGGCGGGCCGACCGGTGGTTTCGGTTTCGGCGGATTCGAAGAGGTCTTCGCCGACCTGTTCGGCACGCGCCGCGGCCGGCGCAAAGAGTCCGCCGCCGGCCGGGACGTGGAGGTCGAGGTCGAGATCCCGTTCCTCCTCGCCGTGAAGGGGGGCGTTCGCGCCGTCGCCGTCGACGTCGAGGGCCGCCGCGAACAGATCCACCTCAAGATCCCGCCGGGATTGAAGGACGGCACCAGGCTCAAGATTCCCGGCCGCGGCGCCGAAGCGGAACCGGGCGGGGCACGTGGCGATCTGTACCTGAAAGCGAAGATCGCTCCACACGACGTCCTCCGCCGCGAAGACGACGACCTGCATTTCGACCTTCCGGTGACCTTCGCCGAAGTGGCGCTCGGCGCGACGATCGAGGTTCCGACGCTCGGCGGGCTCCGCCGGCTCAAGATCCCGGCCGGGACGCAAGGGGGCCAACGACTCCGCATCGCCGGCGAAGGGGTCCCGCGTCGCGACGGAACGAAGGGCGATCTCTACGTCCAACTGCAGATCGTCGTCCCCAAGGAGCTGGATGCCGAAAGCCGACGCCGGGTGCAGGAGGTCGACCGCGCCCATCCCCTCGATCCGCGCGCCGGCCTCGCGCGCACGTTCGACATTCCATAGGAGAAAGGCCCTTTCGATGACCGATCTTCCACCACTTTCCTTCGAGCAGTTCCTGATGTCGCTTTCGACGGCCGCCCTGCTCCACCTCGGGGAGGTCCCGCACCCGGAGACGAACCAGAAGAAGGTCGACCTGCCCCAGGCCAAGCAGACGATCGACATCCTGGGTCTCCTTCGCGAGAAGACGGCGGGAAATCTCACCGACGGCGAGCAGCGGCTCCTCGACGTGATGCTGGCCGAGCTGAGGATGCGCTACCTCTCGCTGGCGAACGCCGCGACCGCCACCCCCTCGGGAAACGCCTAGTCGTATCCGGGGCCGATGCGCGCGCACGCCCTCGGACTTCGGCTCGTCGTCGGGGCGGCCGGCGCGACGGGCTCCGCGCCACCGGGGAGCCCCCCGGTCGATGCGCCGGCGCCGTCGCCGCCCTACGTTGAAGCCCCGGCGTCGACGCGCGCGCCGTCACTCGAGTCGCTCGTCTTCGCGCGGGTGGCCCCGTCGCTGGCGGCGGTGATCACCCATCGCCAGGGCAGCCTGGGCGGCGACGCGCTCGGGACGGCGTTCGTCGTCCACCCCTCGGGACTGCTGCTGACCAGCCACCACGTGGTGCGCGACGCCCACGCCATCCGGCTCCGCTTCGCCGACGGATCGACCGTGCCGGCTCGTGTCGCGGGCGCCGATCCGGCGATCGACCTGGCGGTGCTCCGCGTCCTGCCCCCGGGGCCCGAATCCGGGCCCGAGCCGGGTCCTCGGCCCAAGGTCCTGCGTGCCGCGCCGCTGGGCAAGAGCGAGCCGGTCGCCCCGGGGGATCCGGTGCTGGTCCTGGCGATGGGGCTCGGCCTGCAGCCGACGATCACCCGCGGGATCGTCTCGGGGAAGGACCGGCGCCTCGATCTCACCGCGTTCGGCGCGGCGGGGATCCGCTCCGGCTTCCTGCAGACCGACGCGCCGCTCGAACCGGGGTCCTCGGGCGGGCCGCTCACCGACCTCGACGGCGCGGTGATCGGCGTGACCACGGCGATGAGCCCCACCTCGCGGAGCGCCGGCTTCGCGCTTCCGATCGACGTGGCCAAGCGCGCCATCGTCGAGATCCTCCGGCGCGGCGCGGCGGGGCGCGCATGGCTGGGGCTCGTGCTCGGGCCCGCGACGGCGGCCGGCTGCGAGGTGCTCTCGGTTCGCCCCGGGGGGCCGGCCGACCGCGCGGGGCTCCGCTCGGGGGACGTCGTCCAGACGCTGCGCGGCCGATCGATCGCCTCGGACGACGACCTGACGGCCGCCGTGCGCGACCTCGCGGTGCACGAGACGCTGTCGATCACCTACCTCCGCCGTGGGACGGTGACCCGAACCCGGCTCACGGCCGAGGAGGTCCCCGCGCCGTCGCCGGACGAATCGAGGGTGTCACTGGGGGGCGCCTGGCTGGCCGAAGTTCCGCACGGCGTCCGCTTCGTCGAGGTCCCGTCCGGCTCCCGCGCCGAGAAGGCCGGGGTACGGACCGGGGACGTGCTCGTCGTCCTGGGGATCGACTACGTCGGAAACCTCGACGACGTGCGGATCCTCCTCGATCGCCGCGACGACCGCGACGGGGTCCACCTCTTCCTCTGGCGCAACGACCACGGCGTTTCGGTGGTCGTCCCCCTTGATCCTTCCGACCCCGCGCCCTAGCGTCACGTCCATGAGACTCGACAAGCTGACGGTGAAGGCCCAGGAGGCGTTGGCCGCCGCCCAGGAGGCGGCGCGGCGGCAGGCCCATCCGGAGATCGACGTCGAGCACCTGGCGGTGGCCCTCCTGGAGGACCGGGAGGGGATCGTCCCCGCGCTCCTCCGCAAGGTCGGCGCCGATCCGCTCACGGTGCGGGCCGAGATCACCCGCGAACTCGAGAGGCGTCCGCGGGTGTCGGGGGACGTGCAGCTCGGGGCCTCCCGCCGCCTGTCCGACCTCCTGGACGCCGCACAGAAGGAGGCCGACCGGCTCAAGGACGAATACGTCTCGACCGAACACCTGGCGTTGGCGCTCGCCGGGGAGAAGGGGGCCGGCGGATCGGCGTTCCGGACCGCCCACGTCACGCGCGACAAGCTCCTCGCCGCGCTGAAGGAGGTCCGCAAGGGGCAGCGCGTCGTCGACCCGACCCCGGAAGCGAAGTACATGGCGCTGGAGAAGTACGCCCGCGACCTCACCGAGGCGGCGCGCAAGGGGAAGCTCGATCCGGTGATCGGCCGCGACGAGGAGATCCGCCGCGTGGTGCAGGTGCTCTCGCGGCGGACCAAGAACAACCCGGTGCTGATCGGCGAAGCGGGGGTCGGCAAGACGGCGATCGTCGAGGGCCTGGCGCGTCGGATCGTCGACGGCGACGTGCCGGAGACGATCAAGCGAAAGCGGCTGGTCGCGCTCGACATGGGCTCGCTGATCGCCGGCACCAAGTTCCGCGGCGAGTTCGAGGAGCGCCTGAAGGCGGTGCTGCGCGAGATCGAGGAGTCCGAAGGACAGGTGATCCTCTTCGTCGACGAGATCCACACCCTGGTCGGCGCCGGCAAGGCCGAGGGCTCGATGGACGCCTCGAACATGCTGAAGCCGGCGCTGGCGCGCGGCGAGCTGCGCTGCATCGGCGCCACCACGCTCGACGAGTACCGCAAGAACATCGAGAAGGACCCGGCGCTGGAGCGGCGCTTCCAGCCGGTACTGGTGGGGGAGCCGTCGGTCGAGGACGCAATCTCGATCCTCCGCGGCCTGAAGGAACGGTACGAGGTCCACCACGGGGTGCGGATCCAGGACGGGGCGATCGTCGCCGCGTGCACCCTCTCCGACCGCTACATCACCGAGCGGTTCCTCCCCGACAAGGCGATCGACCTGATCGACGAGGCGGCGAGCTCGCTGCGCATCCAGATCGACAGCCTCCCGACCGAGATCGACCAGATCAGCCGCAAGGTGACCTCGATGGAGATCGAGCGGGAGGCGCTCCGGAAGGAGAAGGACCCGGCCAGCCGGGAACGGCAGGAGAAGATCGAGCGGGAGATCGCCGATCTTCGCGCCGAGGCGGACAGCCTGCGCGCCCATTGGCAGCACGAAGTACGAACGATTTCGGAGATCCGCGAGCTGAAGGAGAAGCTGGAGAGCACCCGCATCGACGCCGAGCGCGCGGAGCGCGCGGGGGACCTGGGAAAGGCGGCCGAGCTCAAGTACGGCCGGCTGACCGAGCTCTCGATCCGACTCAAGGAGGCGAACGCCAAGCTCGCCGAGCTCCAGAAGGACCGGCGGATGCTCAAGGAGGAGGTCGACGCCGACGACGTCGCCTCGATCGTCGGCAAATGGACCGGCATCCCCGTCACGCGCCTGCTGGAGGGGGAGAAGGAGAAGCTCCTCAAGATGGAGGAACGGCTGAAGGCGCGCGTCGTCGGACAGGACCACGCGCTCGCGTCGATCGCCGCGGCCGTGCGCCGCGCGCGCGCCGGGCTGCAGGACCCCAACCGCCCGATCGGCTCGTTCGTCTTCCTCGGGCCCACCGGCGTCGGAAAGACCGAGACGGCGCGCGCGCTGGCCGAGTTCCTGTTCGACGACGAACAGGCGATGATCCGCCTCGACATGTCGGAGTACATGGAGCGGCACGCCGTGGCGCGCCTGATCGGCGCTCCGCCGGGCTACGTCGGGTACGAGGAGGGCGGGCAGCTGACGGAAGCGGTGCGGCGCCGGCCGTACGCCGTGGTGCTGTTCGACGAGATCGAGAAGGCGCATGCCGAGGTGTTCAACCTCCTGCTCCAGATCCTCGACGACGGTCGCCTCACCGACAGCCAGGGGCGAACGGTCGACTTCAAGAACGCGGTCCTGATCCTCACCTCCAACGTCCCGCCGGAGGAGCTGCGGACGAGGTTCAAGCCGGAGTTCCTGAACCGCATCGACGACGTGGTCGTCTTCCGGCCACTGGAGCGGGCGATGATCCGCACGATCGTCGACCTCCAGCTGGGACGGGTGAAGAAGCTCCTGTCGGCGCAGCGCCTGCAGCTCGAGGTCGACGACGCGGCGAAGGACCTGCTGGCCGAGGAGGGGTACGACCCCGCCTACGGAGCGCGGCCCCTGAAGCGGGTGATCGCCAAAAGGGTGCAGGACGCGTTGGCGACCCGGATCCTCGAAGGGGTCTTCACCGAAGGGGACGCGGTCCGCGTCGAGGTCGAGGGGGACGAGCTCGTCTTCCGCAAATCGAACGGCGTCTGGGACCGCGTCTCCGGCCCCCACTGACCTGCTTTAGGAGCGGATTCCCTCGAAAATCCAACGACCTCCTTGACGGTTAGACCCCGCCGACGGTACCCTTCGGCGGCTATGCGATCGAACCTGCACCGTCGAGAACTGCTCCTCGGGATGACCGCGATCTCCCTCCTGCGCGCGCGCAGCGTTCGCGCGGCGGAAGGGGTCTCCCAGGTCGAATGGATGAACGCGCTGGGATCGGAGCTCGGCCTTCTCGGCCCGGGAGAGACGAAGCTCGCCTTCGGCGAGTGGGTCCGGCGCCTCGACCGGCCGGCGCTCGAGGTGTTGGGACACGGGGCCGGCCCGGCGACGGCCGGATTCGGACGGGCCGTGGCGACGAGCGAAGGGGTCGCACGGTCGGGAGGCGGCGATTGGACCGCCCCGGCGGCGGCCGCCGGAACGGTCGTCTTTCGGACGCTCGTCCGCCGGCCGGGACGTCACAGCGTGCGGGTCTCGGGCAAGGGGGGCCCCCACCTGGTGAGCGTCGGCACGCACACCACCCGGTCGGCCAACAACGGAGACGACGGCCAGGCGGTCGACCTCCACGGCGTCCGGCTACCGGGCGGATGGCTCGACATCGCGGTGGCGATCGCGCCGGGGGGTTCGATCGGGAGCCTGACCCTCGTTCCCGAGGCGGCGTCACCCCTGTCCCCTCTCAAGGGATGGCAGGAGGAGAAGGCGCTCAACTACGGCGACCTGGCGACGACCCTGGTGCGACTCGGCGGGTGGGAGGACGAGCTGCCCGCGGCCGACCTGACGCTGATGCCGGCGACGATCGTCGACAGCAAATCGGAGGCCGGCCGTCTCGCCCACCGGATCGAGATCAAGGACGCCGGGACCTACACCCTGGCGGCGGGCCTGGGGGGACCGCCGCCGACGATGGTCCTCCTCGACGGGGCGCAGCTCTTTCCGAACGCCGGCGTCCCCGGGGCGGGAAGCGCCGGTCAGGCCCCGGGGATCGTGTCGCTGGGCACCGTCGACCTTGCGGCCGGCCTTCACGACGTGAGCTTCACCGCCTCGCCGGGAGGCCCGGTGCTCAAGCTTCTGCAGCTTCGACGCGAGGCGAAGGACTCCTTCTACCTCCAGATCGCGCGGGCGCACGACTACGTGCTGGCGGGATCGGCGACGACGTCGGTCGATCCGGCGGGTCTCGCCGCGGCCAAAGCCGCGCTGCGGACCTACCTCGACGGCCTGCAGCAGTCGGCCGTCGCCAGCAGCGCGTCGGCCGCGTCCGCGGCGTCGGCGTCGGACCATCGACCGCCTCCGCCGCCGTCGAGGCCGCTGCCGCTCACCCCGCTGTCCAGGACCGACCGAGGGGACTGATGATCGACCGACCGACTTCACCGTTTCGTACGTGGACTCCGGCCGTGATGGCGTTGTGGGCCACCGCCTGCTTCCCCGCGTCCGGACCGTCGTTGCTCGCCCAGGAGCCGCGGCAACGCTACCCCGTCGAAGGGCGGCTGGTGCTCGCGCCGCTCGAGAACCTCACCGCCGAGGAGAACGCCGACGAAGTGGTGGGACGGTTGCTCGAGGCGTCGCTCCGCGACGCCGGTCTGTCGTTGGGGGACTCGATCGACGGCGCACTTCCGGTCGGGCGGAACGCCTCCGACGTCGAGCTGCGCCATGCCGCGGCGTCGAACGGCGCGGGCTACGCGTTGTTCGGCAAGGTCCTGGAGTTCGGCTTCCGCGATCTGGATCGCGAGGCCGGTCTGCCGGCGCCGGTCGTGTCGCTCGACCTGCAATTGATGAACGTCGAGACCGGGAACGTCGTCTGGCGGGAGCGGCTCTACGGTCCACCGGGTCTCGGACCCAGCGAAGCCGGGCTGGGCGCCATCTCGCAAGGATTGGCCGCGACGGTCGCCGACGCGCTCGCACCGACGGGGGCACTATGAGGCCGGCGCTCCGACGTTGCATCGACGCGTCCGCCGTCGGCGCCACGCTCCTGCTCCTGTCGTTCGCGGCGTGGGCCGCCGACAGCGCCGCACCGGTGACCCCGGCGTGCATCGGCGTCGTCGACTTCCTCCCGCTCCCCTCGTCGCCGGATGCCGGGCGCGCCACCGCCGACCTGGCGGCGATGGCCCTACGGGATCGAGGCGCGACCGCCGTCCTGGGCCGCGAGGAGATCGCTTCCTACCTGAAGGTCCGACAGATCGTGATGCCGAAGGCGCGCGATCCGCTGACCGTCGCGGCGGTCGGGCGCGCGCTGGGCGCCGGCAGCGTGCTCGACGGTGCGCTGGTCGAGTACCACGACCGCTCGCAGAGCCCGCGGGGCGAGGCCTCGGTGGCCGTCTCGCTCTCGTTGGTCGATACCGCGAGTCGTCTCACCGTGTGGCGAGGCTACGGCCGCGCCTCGTCGCGCGCACGCCGCGAGCCGATGTCGAGCCTCGCCGACAAGGCGGTCCGCTCGGCGCTCTCGTCGCTGTCGTTCAGCGGCGACGTCGGTCCCTCCTGCCCCGCCCTGTCGATCGCGCCCCTGGCGGCGACTCCCGAACCGAGCGCGGGGACGGTCGCGGTGGCGGCACCGCCCGCCGGCACCAGCCGGACCTACTCGAGCAAGGGGCAGACGGTCTCCGTCGACATCTCGGCGCCGCGCACCGTCCAGTTCGACTCCGCGGCGAACACACTCTCCGCCGCCGCGAAGACGCTGGTGAAGGAGGTCGCGGAGGTCCTCAAGGCCAATCCCGACCTGACGGTCGTCCTCGAGGGCCACTCGCCGAAGGACGCGGGACAGACGGAGGAGCAGGCGATCAACCGGGCCCTGGCACGGGCGGAGGCGGTCGCCGCCGCGCTCAAGGCCGAGAAGGTCGAAGGGACGCGGCTGCTCGCGAAGTCGCTCGGCGATTCGGCCCAGGTCGGACCGAACGACACGGCGGCCGGGCGCAAGGCCAATCGGCGGGTGGAGATCAAGTTCGTGACGGGGGCCCCGTGAAGTCGATCCAGACGTTCCTTTGGCTGACGTGCCTCGCGCTGGCGCTCCCCGTCTCGGCGGCTCGGGCCCAGTCCGGTCCGTTCCAGGCCGGCGCTTCGGCGCGCGGGATCTTCCTCTCGGAGCCCGGATCGGACGACGACGAGAGCATCCAGGTCTACGACTCGGTCGCCCCATGGGTCCGCTTTTCGACCGGTCGCGCGATGATGCGGCTGGAGGTCGGCTACTACCCGCTCTACTACATTCCGGTGTACGGACTTCCCGGTGAGCGCGCCACCCTCTACCACACCGGGCGCCTGACGCTCGCCTCGAACCCCCGGAACTGGCTGAGCGTGAACCTGACCGACGAGCTGGCGGCGACGCCGACCGGGTTCGCGACGCCGAGCGATTCGCCGACCGACCTGGTGCAGACCAACAACGCCCGCCTTTCGGTGTCGGCCCAGCGCCGCCTCACGCGCGCCGTCTCCAGCGAAACGACGGTGACGCAGGCCCGGTTCGATTCGTTCGACGCCCTGACCGAGGAGCAGGACTACGACGACGACGGGGTGCTCGACGCGGCCGAGGATCTGAACGGAAACGGCCAGTCGGACTCCGGCCTGCGCCCCGGCTACAACGAGACGAGCGTGGCGCAGACCTTCTGGCGCAGTCTCTCGCCCTTGACGCGGGTCGGGCTTTCCGGCGGCGTCGCGCTGCGCCGCTACGACGAGATCGAGAGCTCCGACAACGACAGCGGCGCGGTCACGGTGCGGGCCCAGCGGCGGGTGAACACGACGATGAGCGCCGACGTGGACGTCGGGCTGCGGCGCTACGCCTTCACCCGGAGCGAGGAGGAGGTCCACGACTCGGTCGAGAGCTCGGCGGGACTGTCCTGGCAGGCGACGCGGGTGATGGGCTTCGGCATCCGCGCCGGGTACCAGGAACGCGGCCTCGACATCCACGGCCTCCCCCAGAAGACGGCCGACGTCGCGGCGACGATGAACCGGCGTCTCGCGCGCGGCGCGATGCTCGTCGCGAACGCGCGCCTAGTGACGGTCAAGAGCCACGACGTCGCGAACGACGCCCCGATCGACGCCGGCGAGGTCGCCGCGCACCTGTCGTTCCCGCTCCGATCGCGCATGAACGTCGACCTCGGCACGCGCTTCTGGCGTGGTGGCGGCGCCGACGTCGGCTGGAGCAACAATCACCTGATCTTCGTCGGAGTCGCCTGGGAGTGATGGAGTGCCGCGTCCGACGCGCCCGAACGACCGTCCTGGGACTCCTCCTCGTGACGTTCCCCGGGCCCGCGCGCGCGGTCGACGCCGGTAGCGCGTCGCTCGCACCGCCTGCCGGGGGCGTGGGGCCGGCCCGCCCGACGGCAACCCCCGAACCTCCGCCGGTGCCGCCCGCGGCCGGAAGCGGCGCGCCCACCGGCGCCTCGCCCACCTATCGAATCGGCGCTGGCGATATCCTCCGTATCGACGTCTGGAAGGAAACGGGCATCTCCGGCCGCTTCCCGGTCTCCGCGCGCGGGACGATCGACCATCCGCTGCTCGGCGCCTTCCCGATCGGCGACCGGACGGTCGACGACGCGGCGCGGGCCCTCGAGGCGGCTCTCGGCGACGGATTCCTCAAGAATCCGAAGGTCACCGTCGAAGTGGCCGAGTTCCGCAGCTTCCACGTCTCGGTCGTCGGCGGCGTCCGCTCGCCCGGCGTCTACTACCTTCGCGGCACCTACGATCTGCTCTCGCTGGTGCTGATGGCCGGCGGCTTCGAGTCGAGGCTCCCCGGGATGGCCACGATCCTCCGGCGCGAGGCGCCGGCGGCCGGCAGCGGTCCGGGGGGCGAAGCGGCGCCGCGGGTGATCTCCGCCGACCTCACCCACTACCTCACGACCGGAGACCGCGCGCAAAACGTCGAGCTCGAGCCCGGCGACCTGGTCTTCATCCCCGGCGGCCAGGCGGGAACGGTCACCCCCAAGACCGGGGTCACGATCCTGGGCGAGGTGAAGTCGCCCGGCGTCTTCGAGGTCGGTTCGGAGGAGACGGTGATGAGCGCCATCCTCAAGGCCGGCGGCACGACCGAGTTCGCCAGTCGAAACAACACCCGTCTCTACCGCTCGGGCGAATCGTCGAAGCCGGTGGAGATCCGTCTCGCCGACATCCTCGACCGCGGGGATCGCCGGAAGGACGTCGCGCTGAAGCCGGGGGACCTGATCGTCGTCCCCGGGCGGCTGTTCTAGAAGGAGCCCAACCCCCGTGCCCCCTCTTCGAAACGAGCTCGAGCTGCTCCACCACCTTCACGCCGTCCTCCGGCGACGGTGGGAGACGCTCGTCGCCGGGCTGGTGGTGGGGATCGCGGGATCGCTGCTCTACGCCGCGAACCAGACCTCGATTTACGCCGCCACCACCGAGATCTCGATCGGCGACGAACCGTGGCGGGCAGTCGTCGGCACCGAGCTTCTCTCGTCGGCCTACGGCCAGCAGCTGACCTTCGACACCCAGCCCTACATCCTCCAGACCCGTCCGGTCCTGGAACGCGCGGCGGCGGCGGTGCCGTCGGAGAAGGTCACCGTCGAGCAGCTGCGGCGGCGCCTGTCGGTGAAGAAAGTCCCCGGAACGCGGGTGCTGCAGATCACCGTCGAGTCGACCACCCCGGACGGGGCGCAAGGGTTGAGCCGGGCGGTGGCCGACGCCTACGTCTCGCTCACCAAGGAGAAGCGCGACGAGAGCGCGTGGGAGTCGATCCGCTGGCTGGAGCAGCAGATCGTCGACTACGAGGCGAAGGTCCAGCAGTCGCACGAGGCGATGATCGACTACGTCGAGAAACAGAACCTGACGCAGTTCGGCTCCACCCCCAAACAGGACGAGTCGGCGAGCGGGATCGAGATGCTGCTCGACCGACTTCGCCAGGAGAAGATCGGCGCCGAGCTCGAGGTCGACCGCATGAACCAGCGGTACGGTCCGAAGCACCCGGACCTGATCCACATGCGCTCCGAAGTGAGCCGGCTGTCGTCCAAGATCGCCGAGGTGGAGCAGACGCAGCGCGCCTCGCAGAAGAAGACGATCGGCTACGACATCCTCGCCGGCAAGGCCCGCGCCGACATGGAGCTCTACGGCGTCCTGGCGCGGAAGCTGGAGCAGGCGAACATCTCCGGGACACTCGCCTCCGACCTGATCTCGATCGTGCAGTACGCCGAGCGCCCGACGCGCCCGATCCGCCCGAACCGGGTACGGATCGCGCTCCTGGGATCGCTCGCCGGACTGCTCGTCGGCATCGGGATGTGTTTCCTGCGCGAGACCCTCGACCAGCGCATCCAGACGGTGGCGCAGGTGACGCAGCTCGCCAGCCATCCGGTGCTGGGCTCGGTCCCCGACGTGGGCGATGCGCTCGAGTACCGCGAGAACGGCGCGCTGCAGATCTTCTCGCGCACGGCGACGGCCGGGTCGGAGGCACTGCGCGGGCTTCGCGCGAACGTGAAGTTCTCGCTCGTCGGGCTCGAGCCGCGAATCCTGCTGGTCACCAGCTCCAAGCCGGGCGAGGGGAAGACGATGATCACCGCCAACCTCGGAACGGCGCTCGCGGGGGCCGGACTGAAGGTGCTGCTGGTCGATGGAGACCTGCGCCGTCCGGCGCTGCACCGCCATTTCGGTCTCAAGTCGCCGCCGGCCGGTCTTTCGACCGTGATCGCGGGGAACGCCGACGACGTCGACTCGGCGCGGATCCGCGGACGCGACGGCGGACCGGACCTCCTTCCGGCCGGTCCGTCGCCGCCGAACCCCGGTGACTTCCTCGAGTCGGCGCGGCTGGCCGGGCTCCTTCGCCGGATGTCCGACGAGTACGACGTGGTCCTCGTCGACTCCCCTCCGGGCGACCTGTTCGCAGACGCCCAGGTGCTGGGGCGCCTGGCCGGAGGTGTGGTGGTCGTCGTTCGCGTGAAGCTGGCGGAGCGTACGGGCGTCTCGCGCCTGCTCGCGCGCCTCCATCAGGGGGGTTGCAAGATCGTCGGCTACGCCATCAACGGCGTCGAGCCGACCGAGATCGCCTACTACAAGGAGGCCGGTCGCTACGGCGCGGCGGCGAGCGCCGCCTCCCCAGCCGAGGGCCGCGGCGCCGCAGGACCCGGAGGGGCCGTGATCGGCGAGCCGGAGCCGATCGCCAAGGACGGCACGCACGGGTGAGTCCCCGAGGCGCTAGGCCCCCTGGAACGGTGTGGCGCCTGACCATCGCCGTCTCGATCGGACTCCTCCTGTCGGTCGGATCGGTCCTGCACCGCGGTCTGGTTCGCGACGACCTCCTCGCTCTCGCCGGACTCGCCACGGCCGCGGCGCTGGCGGCGGTGGTGGCGACCGCGCCGGCGACCGTGCGGCGACTCGCGCAGCTGGCCGAGGTCGCGGCGGTGGCGGCGGCGGTGGCGGGGCTCCTCGCCTCCACCGCGCTCTGCGCGATGACGAGCGACCTTCCCTACGCCGCCCTCCGGCAGCTTTCGCTGGCGGCGGCCCTGGCGGGAGCGTTCGTCGTCGGGCTCGTCCTCGGGTCGACCGACCGGAAGGCCTCGGTCGCGCTCCTGTCGTCGTTCGCGGCCGGGGGGGTGGGGTTGGCCGCCGCGACGCTGCTGCGCGACGATCCGGCCGCGTCCGTGCACGGGCGCACCTGGCCGTTCGCCAGCCACGGTCAGCTCGCCGCGCTCGTCGGCTCGGCAGCGCTCGCGTGCCTGTTCGGACCGGCGTTCTTCCGCGCCCGGAGCCCGGTGCCCGGGGCGAACGACGGACGCCGTCTGCTGTTCCTGGGCCTTGCGTCGTTCCTCGCCGTCGCGGTGGCGGCCACCCGATCGCGCGCCGGCTACCTCGCGGTCGGGATCGCCGGCTGCGTCGCGCTCCTCGGGCGCCCGGGCCGGGCCACGCCTCGGAGCCGCCGCGCGACATGGGGAAGGATCGCCGCGCTGGCGACCGCGATGGCGGCGGCCGCCACCTGGACGGCGTCGGCGCGCTGGCACCCCTCGGAGCTCGCGACCTCCCGCTCCTTCGCCGAACGCCGCACCGTCTGGCACGCGACGTCGCGCCTGATCGCCGAGCACCCGCTCGACGGCGTCGGACTGGGTCGCTACCGGAGCGCGATCTGGAAGCACGCCGACGGGACGTTCTTCGGCAGCATCGAGCACGCGCACGCCGTCGCGCTCGAGCTCCTCGCCGAACGAGGGCTGCTCGGCACGCTCCCGTTCCTCGTCGCCGGCGCCGTGATCGTGCGGGCGGGCCGCCGCCGCGCCGGCGGAAACGAATCCGACGATCCCGTTCGTGATGCGGCGCTCCTCTCCGCCCTCGTCCCCCTGATCCAGGGCGCGGTCGACGTCGTGCTGTCGACGCCGTCGATCGCCCTCTGGGTGGCGATCCTCACCGGGATCGCCACCGGTCGCGCGTGGGCCGACGCGTCGCAGCCGGCGGGGGTCGACGTCGTCGCCGGCGTGCCGCGCGAGGACCGGCGGCGGCGCCTCCGGACGGCGCTCGCCGGCGTCGCCGGGCTGTTGGCACTCGGGGGCCCGCCCGCCCTCTGGCTGCACGCGAGCTTCCCCCGGGCTCGAGCGCAGGCCGCGTTGGAGCGCGGGGACCGGACGGCTGCGCGAGACTGGGCCCGTCGAGCGGCTTCCGGGCGGCCGTCGGACGACGAAGCCGCGCGTCTTTTGGCCGAGAGCGGCGATGACGACCACTACGTGCGGTGGTCCCGGCTCGACCGCCTGGATCCGTTCGCGGCGATCGGCGCGGGCGCGGTCCACGAATCGCGCGGTCGGATCGACGAGGCCGATCGCGAGCTCCTCCGCGCCGTCGAGCTCTTCCCGCGCGGATTGGCCGCCCGCGAAGCGAGGTTTGCATTCCTGCTCCGGCACGGACGTATCGCCGATGCGCTCGAAGCGGGATCCGCGCTCGCCACCGTCGCGCCCGAGAAAGGTGCCGAGGTCGCGTGGCGAACGGCGGAGGCACTCGGTAATCCGCTGTTGGCCGAAGCGCTCTGTCCCGACGATCCCGATTCGCGGAGCGCCGTCGCCGCCTGGCTCGACGCCAAGGGATCGCCCGACGCCGCGGAGCGATTGCGGCGCGTCGCCGGCGAGCGCGATCGACGCGGCGAATGATACGCGGCGGATCCGATCGAGCGACGACCGCCGGGTATTGCCAAGAAATCGGAGGCTGCATAACGTACCGAGACGGTATGGCCGACCTCGGACGCAAACACGTCTGCTTCAAGTGCAGCACCAAGTTCTACGACCTGCACAAGCCGAAGGCGATCTGCCCGAAGTGCTCCGCCGACCAGGCCGAGAAACCGGCCGAGGCGGCGCCGCCGCCGGCGCCCGCCCGCCGCGGCCCACGGGTGGTCGATCCCGTCGAGAACGAGGAGGCCGATGAGCTCGGCGACGAAGCGCTCGCTGGAGACGAGGACCTCGAGATCGAAACCGAGCCGGTCCTCGACGAAGAGATCGACGACGCCACCGGCGAAGACTCCTACGACTAGCGAGGGAGTCGCTTCCTCGCCCGCCGCACCGTCGGCGCGGTCGCTCGCCGGGACGCTCGCCGCGCTGTTCATCGCGGCCGCCGCCTGCGCGCCCCGCGTCACGCCACCGGATCCGTTCGCCGCGCTCGAGTCCGAGCGGTCCGCCGGTTCGGCCTCGCACGGCGGTTCGCGCGACTCCGCCGCGGGCGACCCCGCCAGGACCGATCCGCCCGGTTCGGGCCCCGGCGCGGCCGCTTCCCACGCGGCGCCGTGCGAATCGCGGCCGACACCGCTTCCGCCGACCGGCCCGATCCATCGCGTACGGTTCCTCGACGTGGGACAAGGCGACGCCGCGCTGGTCCGGACCGCGGGTGGCACGACGATCCTGATCGACGCCGGCGGCCGTGAGGCGGGCCCGGAGGTCGTTCGAGCCCTGCGCGAGGAAGGGGTCCGTCGGATCGATCTGCTGGTGGCGAGCCATCCCCATCTCGACCACATCGGGGGGATGCTCGCCGTCCTTTCCGCCTTCGACGTGGTCCGCTACGTCGATCCCGGAACGGAGCACACCACCGAGACCTACCGCGAGCTCGTGCGACAGCTCGCCGACCGGCGGATCGACGTCCATGCGATGCGTGCCGGCGAGCGGATCGATCTCGGCGACGGCGCGTCGCTCGTCTGCTGGCTGCCGGGCACCAGCTTCTTCCGGACGGTGCGCTCCTTCGAGAACGCGAATTCGCTGGTGCTGCGCCTGTCGATCGGCGACGTGGACGTCCTGTTCACCGGCGACGCCGAGCCAGAGACGCTGGCGGCCCTGATCGACGCCGGGGTCGACGCGTCGGAGATGCTCAAGGTCGCCCATCACGGAAGCCGCTACGGAACGAGCGCGGCGTTCGTGCGCCGCGTGCGACCGGACGCGGCGGTGATCAGCGTCGGCCGCGCGAACGACTACGGCCACCCGCACGACGACGCGCTTCGGACCCTGACCGACGACTGCGTGCGCATCTTCCGGACCGATCTGGACGGCGCCGTCCTGCTCGAGACCGACGGTCTCGGCTGGCGCGTGGCGCCCCAGAAGCGCCCGACGCTTTCCGACCTCGCCCGGAGGCGTCCCGATCCGGCCGCGGCCCGCCCTTCCCTCGGCGACGGTCCCTTCATCGCCAGCGTCCGCGGCGAGGTGTTCCACCCGGCCGGCTGCGTGCACGTCGCGAAGATCCGGATGGAGAACCGCATGGAGTTCACCACACGCGAGGAGGCCGAAGCGGCGGGTCTTCGCCCCGCCGGCGGTTGCCGCACGGTCGCCCGCGCCGCCGACGCGTCCGCGAGCGCCGTCCCCGCGGCCGGGCCCGTCTTCGCGAGCCGGTTCGGCAAGGCCTACCACCCCGCCGGCTGCCGGCACCTGGCCCGGGTCAAGGAGGAGAACCGGGTCGAGTACCCGACCGCCGCCGACGCCGAAGCGGCGGGACTTCAAGCGGCCAACGGCTGCGGCGTCGGCGAAACCGGCACCCGACCCAAGTAGCCGACCCGGTCGGATCGGACCGGATCGGTTCGGGTCCGATACCGTTACGGACACCGATCGGATCCGTTTCGGTTTCCGATACGGTTCGGACTCGGATCGCCCCGGCTTGATCCGCCTCCCCTCGTTCCGTAGACTGGTTGGCGGGATGCCCCCGCGCCCCCTGCTTCCCCCCTTCGGTGCCGCGCTGGTGGCGCTCGTGGTGGCGTTGACGGCCGGCCCCGCGGCCGCCAAGACGAACATCAACGCCGCCAGTGCCGCGGAGTTGAAGCAGATTCCCGGGTTCGACCCGCAGATCGCGGTGCGGATCGTGGCCCGGCGTGTGTCGAAGGGTCCGTTCAGGAGCCTCGACGAGCTGCTGGAGATCCCGGGGATCACCAAGCTGACCTTGGTTCGGGCGCTGGGCGAGCTCGAGGTAGGGCCGATGCCGCCGCCACCCGAGCCGACGCCGGTGCGAAAGATCGACCTGAACCGCGCGACCTTTCCCGAGCTGTTGCTCCTCCCGGAGATGACGCCGCGCGCGGCCAAGGCGATCGTCGACTACCGGGACCGAAAGAACGGGTTCCGGTCGATCGACGAGCTCGACGAGGTCCCCGGCCTCGACAAGCGGCTGCTGGTGAAGCTGGTCGATCAAGTGACCGTCCCCGCCGCCCCGAAAACCGCCCGCATCGTGCCGCTCGAACCGACGCCGGACCTCCTGCCTCCGAAGGTGGCGCCAACGCCCGAGCGTGCCCCAGCCCGCCCGAATCCGGACCCCGAACGCGTCGTCGCGCGCGTCGAGCCTGCGCCGGCAAGGACCGTTCCGCGCACCGAGCCCGCCACCGACCGGGTCGCGGCGCGCGTCGAGCCGAAGGTGCGTTCCGGCGCCAAGGCCGACGCCGCCGCCGCGGCGTCGTCACCGGCCGCCGGCGCCGCCGTCGGTCGCCGGCCTGCCGCCACGCTCGCGCCGCCCGATGCGCCGACGACCGCGCCTCGCATCAACATCAACGCCGCCACGCTGGAGGAGCTGCTGTCGCTTCCGCGCATGACGCGCGTCGCGGCCGAGGAGATCCTGCAGTACCGCCAGAAGAACGGCCCGTTCCGCGAGCCACACGCGATCGTCGAGGTCCCGTCGATCGGCGAAGCGACTTTCGCGCGCATCCGCGACCGGATCACGACCGAATAGGACGTCACGACCCCGCCGGTCTGCCCGGGCGGATCCCGGATCCGCTACCGCACCAGGCCGTAGGCCTTCATCTTGCGGTGGAGGTTCGTCCGCTCGAGTCCGATCGCTTCGGCGGTACGCGATACGTTCCCGCCAAACTCGGCGAGCTTGCGTGCGAGATATTCTTTCTCGAACGCCGCGCGCGCTTCGCGCAACGTCGCCGCATCCAGAGCGGGGACCGCCGATCCGGCCTCCTCTCCGGATCCGTCTGCCGACGTCTCCTCCCCGATGCCAGATTCCGCCGACCGGCGAGACCGCTCGCGCAGGTCCTCCGGAACGTCATCGCTGCCGATCACCTGGCCCTTCGCCAGGATCACCATCCGCTCGACGACGTTGCGCAGCTCGCGCACGTTCCCCGGCCAGCCGTACCCGCGCAGGATCTCGAGCGCCTCGGGGGCGAGCTGCTTGCGCGGCCGGCCGTTCTCGCGACACAGCTCCGTGAGGAAATGCTCCACCAGCCGCGGAATGTCCCCGATCCGCTCCCGGAGCGCCGGCACCAGGAACGGCACGACGTTGATCCGGT
>CAYJRR010000072.1:0-24259 GCA_964372275.1 uncultured bacterium | reverse complement strand
GTCGAGATGGTCGCGGCCGATCACGATCGGCGCCTTCACCTTCCCGCGCGCCACCAGGTCGTTGAACAGGAGCCCCGCTGTGTGGCGCTCGCCGTAACCCAGCCAGCAGATGCGTGCCGGCAGCCCCTGGAACTTCACCTTCTCGCCGGCGAGCGCCAGCCACCGGTGGAGCGCCTTGTCGCCGGGAAACAGGGCCGCGAGCTCCCGGTCGGTGGTGGCGATGTCGTTCGGATCGCCGGAGAGCGCCACCCAGCGGAACGGCCCGCGCCCCTCGCAGAACTGGGGTCGGATGTAGGCGGGGACGAAGCCGGGGAAGCGGAACGCCTCCTCGTATCCGCCGCTCTTCGCCTGCGCGCGGATGTTGTTCCCGTAGTCGAACACGTGGCTGCCGGCCTTCGCCAGACCGACCATCGCCTGCACGTGGCGCACGACCGACTCCAGCGCCCGCTTCTGGTAGTCGCCGGGGTCGCGCTCGCGAAGGCGCGCCGCCTCCTCCACCGTCAGCCCGCGGGGGACGTAGCCGTGCAGGAGGTCGTGGGCCGAGGTCTGGTCGGTGACGAGGTCGGGACAGAGCCCCATCTCCAGGAAGGCGGGGAAGACGTCGGCGGCGTTGCCGAGGAGGCCGATCGAGATCGACTTCCCCCGCTGCTTGGCCTCCAGCGCCTGCTCGATCGCGTTCTCCAGGTCGTAGGCGATCGTGTCGCAGTAACCCTGTTGGACGCGGCGACCGATGCGCGCCGGATCGACCTCCACCGCGATGCAAACCCCGCCGTTCATCGTGACCGCCAACGGCTGCGCACCGCCCATCCCGCCGAGACCCGCCGTCAGCACCAGGCGGCCCGTCAGGTCGGCGTCGGGTCCGAAATGCTTGCGGGCGGCGGCGGCGAACGTCTCGTAGGTCCCCTGCAGGATCCCCTGCGTCCCGATGTAGATCCAGGAGCCGGCCGTCATCTGGCCGAACATGATCAGCCCGCGCGCCTCCAGGGCGCGGAACTCCTCCCAGGTGGCCCACTTCGGAACGAGGTTCGAGTTGGCGATCAGCACCCGCGGCGCGTCGGGATGGGAGGCCACGACGCCGACCGGCTTTCCGCTCTGCACCAAGAGCGTCTCGTCGTTCTCCAGACGCTCGAGCGCGGCGACGATCCGATCGAACGCCTCCCAGTTGCGCGCCGCCTTGCCGGAGCCGCCGTAGACGACCAGATCGGCCGGGCGCTCCGCCACCTCCGGGTCGAGGTTGTTCATCAGCATCCGCAACGCCGCTTCCTGCACCCAACCCTTGCAGCGGCGCTCGGATCCCCGGGGGGCGCGCACCGTCCGCGAAACCGTCGTGCTCATCGGCGGGGGTATCCACCCGGCCGCGGGGAAGGTCAAGAGTGACGGAGGCGCACGGAGAGCGATACGCGCGGTGACGATCGCGCGTTCGCGTCGGCCTACGCGACCTCGTCGACACGTCGGATCAGGGGCGCGAAGCGTCGACGTCTTTCGCCGAATCGCGCCACGCCGGGAGCCGTGGCACTTCGATTGCGTTCTCCTCCGTCGGACGGTGGCGTGACGCCGTCCGGGGGAACGACGATGCGATTGGATCGAACGCGTTGGACGCTGCGCGTGTGGTCGACACGGCGCGCGCCGCTGCCGCTGGCGCTTTTCCTCGGGGCCTCGTCGTGCGGTCCCGGCGCCGCGGAGCCCGGGTTCGAGCGGCTGGAGGAGGACGGGATCGTCGCCTTCCACGCCGAGCCGGCCGCGCTGCGGCGGATCGCGCTCGAGCCGGGGGAGTCGGAGGGTCGCTTCGAGCTGCCGGAGATCGACGTCTCTCGCCCGTTCGACCGGGTGGCGCTTCGCTGGGAGGTGCTGGAGGCGGGCGGCGACACGCGCGTGGAGATCCTCGCGAACGGGGCTCCGGGCGGCTGGCGCGCCGTCGCCGTCGACTTCGCCGAGTTCGTCGCCGAGAGCGGGGTCACGCTCTACAGCGGCCACGTCGACCTTCCGGGACCGGGATTCGCGGGGCGGCTTCGCGCACGGCTCCACCTCACCCGCGATCCCGACGCCATGTCCCCCGAGCCGCGGGCGCTCACCCTGGAAGCGTTCGTCCTCGCCGAGGTCGAGGAGATCGGCGAACCGGCGGGGGGGGAGGGGGCGTCGCTCGTTCCGGCGCCGTCGATCGTCTCGCGATCGGCGTGGGGGGCGCGGGCGCCGCGCTGCAACGGCGCGATGCACGATCCCTATCGCATGACCTTCCACCACACCGTCACCCCGAACGGCGAGACCGGGAACGCGGCGAAGAGCCGCATGCGGCAGATGCAGGCCTTCCACCAGGACGGACGGGGGTGGTGCGACATCGGCTACCACCTCGTCGTCGACGCCGCCGGGCAGATCTACCGGGGACGCACCACCGAGGCGCGATCGGCGAGCCACGTCGGAGGGCAGAACGGCGGCAACATCGGCGTCTCGCTGCTGGGGACCTACGACGCGATGACGCCCCCCGCCGCCGTTCTCGACGGACTGACCACCGCGCTGGCCTGGCTCGCCGACGCGTGGGGGATCGCCGCCGACGGCGCGCACGTGCGCGGCCACCGCGAATGGCCGGGCCAATCGACGGGCTGTCCGGGCGCCACGGTGATCGAGCGGAAGGGGACGATCCTGCAGTCGATCGCCCAAAAACTCGGCGGGTCGACGACACCGCCGCCCCCCCCCGCCGGGACGGTGATCGTCGACAACCGGTCGGCCGGGTTCTCCGCCTCGCCGAACTGGTGGGTCTCGACCTCCCAGCCCGACCGCTACGGGGTCGACTACGAGGTGCGGGAGACCGACGGCGTGAGCGACCCGGCGACCTGGAACGCGCCTCTCGAGGCTCGCCACTACGAGGTCTTCGTCTGGTACTCACAAGGCTCCAACCGCGCGTCGGCGGCCCCCTTTTTCGTCTACCACCGGGACGGCACCGCCCAACGGACGGTCGACCAGCGTGTGAACGGCGGCCGGTGGGTGAGCCTGGGGACCTATCCGTTCGTGGCCGGGGACCTCCCCCGGGTCGGCCTCTCCTGCTGGACGGCGAGCGGCAGCTACGTCGCGGCCGACGCGGTGAAGCTCGAGCCGCGATCGTGAACGTTTGGTGATTCCTCGCCGTCCCAACTGTGACGCACGATTCGCAGGCCGGCGGCGGCGCGCGCGACGCGGATTCGTTCGATGTCGTCGCATCTCGCCGGGTTGGCGCTCCGCCGGCGGCTTTCCGCCGAGGCACGGGGGTTGCGAGATGCCGCGCCCGTGCATCATCCCCGAATCCGAGTCTTCCGGATCCTTCTGCTTGCCGCCGTGAGCCTCTCCGGTTGCGACACCGATCCTCGGTCGGACGGGATCCGCGTCTCCCGCGAGAACGGGATCACCGCGCTCACCTACTCGACCGAGGCGCTCGCCGGATTCGTCCTGCCGGCGAGCGAGGCCGACCGTGCGTTCGATCTTCGCGACCTGACGCCGGACCGGCCGGCCACGCGCGTCGGCGTCCGCTGGGACGCGCGGACGTTCGGGGGGCTGACGGCGGTGCAGGTCCGCGCCGAGGGGGACGCCGACTGGAAAACGGTTCAGGTCGACCGCGAGGAGTACGTCCCCGAGCTCGACACCACGCTGTTCGGCGGCCACCTCGACCTGCCGGCGACCGGACGGGTCTGGTCGCGGGTGAAGATGGTACGGGCGGAAGGCTCTCCGTCGCCGGTCTTCACCGCGCTCACGGTCGAGCTGTTCGATCGGGCCGAGATCGCCGAAACCGGCTCGCCGGCGGGCCCCGTCCCGGCGAGCGACAGCGTGCTCCCGATCGCCGAGCGCTCGACGTGGGGGGCGCGTGCGGCGGTCTGCCAGGGGGACCCGCACGATCCCTACCGGATGACGTTCCACCACACCGACACCCCGAACGGCGAGCGCGGCGCGGCGGCGCGGGCGCGGATGCGACAGGTGCAGTCGTACCACATCGACGCCCACGGCTGGTGCGACATCGGCTACCACCTGGCGGTCGACGCCGACGGCTTATTTTATCGGGGGGGGTCGACCGCCAACCGCACCGGCGCCCACGTGGAGGCCGACAATCCCGGAAACCTGGGGATCGCCCTCCTGGGGAGCTACGCCTCGGCGGCGCCGTCCGAGGCGCAGATCGACGGGCTGGCCGCGGCGATGGCGCACTACGCGCGCGAATTCGGCATCGTGCTCGACGGCGATCGGGTCCGTGGGCACCGCCAGTGGCCGGGGGCGAGCACCGACTGCCCCGGGACGCGGACGCTGGAGCGGAAATCGCAGATCCTACAGCTCGCCCGCGCGAAGCGGGATGCGGCGGGGACCGGGGCGTTTCCCGGCGCGATCGTCGTCGACGACGCGTCGGCCGCGTTCGCCGCGTCGGGCGCCTGGTGGGAGTCGACGAACGTGAGCGGCTACTTCGGCTCCGGGTACCGCGTCGCCGAGACGACCGGCGCGAACGACCCCGCCATCTGGTCGGCGGAGCTGGAGGCGCGGAGCTACGAGGTGTACGTGCGCTTCTCCGCCGACATCAACCGGACGCCGCAGGCCCGCTACACGGTGTCGCACGCCGGCGGCGAGACCGCCTTCCTCGTCGACCAGCGGCAGAACGGTGGGGTCTGGGTCTCGTTGGGCACCTTCGCGATGGCGCCCGGTCCGACGGTGCGGGTGAGGCTCCACGCCTCCGGTCCCGAGGGGGCCTACGCCATCGCCGACGCGGTGAAGTTCGAGCCGCGCTAACCGGTTCGCCCTTGGGGCTTCCTCGGGGGGCTCCCCGAGCCCCTACGGCGCGAGCCATTCGGCGGGGTCGACCGGTTTTCCTTCGCGGAAGATGGCGAAGTAGAGGCGCGGGCCCTCCAGGCTTCCGGTGTCGCCCGAGGTCGCGATCAGGTCCCCCTCCCGCACCGCCTCCCCCTCCTTCTTGAGCATCCGCGCGAGGTGGGCGTAGAGCGAGCGCCAGCCGTCGCCGTGGTCGATCACCAGCACCTGGCCGAACGACGCGAACCAGCGCGCCATCTCCACCCTCCCGTCGTAGAGCGAGCGCACCTCGCTGCCGATCGGGGTGGCGTAGGAGATCCCCTGGTGGAGCATCGGCAGGCCGAGCTTGGGGTGGCGATAGGGGCCGAAGCCGAGCTTCACCGCGGCCCCCCGGACCGGGCTGCCGAGCCTCCCTTTCGCCTCGGCGAAGGGACGGGAGACGGGCGGCGGCGGCGGGCGGCTGCTCGCCGAGCGGACGATCCTCGCCGTCAGCGCCGCCTCCGCCGCCTGCAGCTGGTCGCGGACCTTCTCGAATCCGGCGCGCTCCCCCTTCACCTGCGCGAGCAGCTTCGCGCGCAACGCGCGCTCGATCGACAGCTTCTCGCTCTTGGTGCGGACCTCCCGCTCCAGCTCGGCCAGGAGCGCCACGTCGCGGTCGTAGTCGGCCTGCCGCCGCGTCACCTCCGCCAGATCACGGGTCAGCTCCGCGAGGAGCGCCGCATCGCGCCGGGCGACGATCCGCATCCGCTTCGAGCGGCGCACCAGATCGGCGTAGGAGGCGGAGGCGAACAGAACCTTCAGGTAGCCGGGGCGTCCGCGGATGTAGGTGGCGCGCAGCCGGTCGGCGAGCCAGCCCTTCTTGGAGGCGCTCCGGGCCGAGAGGCGCGCGATCGTCCGCCGGTCCTCCTCGGAGCGTGCACGCGCCTGCTCCATCTCGGCGCGGATCGACTCGATCTCCTCCGCGCGGCCGGCGACCTCGCGGCCGATCTCGTCGAGCGCCGCGAGCAACGCCGTCTCGCGCTCCGCGGCGCCGTCGATCTTCCGCTCGATCTCGGCCAGGCGCGCCCGCGTCTCGTCGAGCGTCGCGGCGAAGGCCGTCGGGGAGAGCGCGGTGGCCAGTCCCAGCAGGACGAGCGTCCTCATCGGGTGCTCCGGAGGAAACGGCCCATGGCGAAGTAGCTGCCCACCAGCCCGAGGCCCATCCCCCCCGCCACCAGCAGCGCCACCTCCCGCGGGGAGAAGAAGAGGAGCCGCGACGATCCGAGGAAGGGGGCGATCGACGCCACCGACTCGGCCCCCGAGGAGCGCCAGAGGAGCCACAAGGCGACGAGCGCGACGGCGGTCCCCGCGCCGCCCTGGAAGATCCCCTCGAGGAGGTACGGACCGCGGATGAACCGGTCGGTGGCGCCGACCAGGCGCATGATCTCGAGCTCGTCGCGCCGGGCGAAGATCGCCAGGCGTATGGTGTTGGAGACGACGAAGACCACCGCCAGCACGATCATCGCCGCCAGCAGGAGGCCGGCGGCCCGCACCAGACCGAGAAAGGAGGTGAATCGGCCGATCCACTCCTGGCCGTACTCGACCTCCGCCACGATCGACTCCGCCGCCAGGTCGGCGGCGAGCCGCGCGACCGTTTCGGCGTCGCGGTGGTCCCTTGCCAGGCGGACCTGAATCGACGCGGGGAAGGGGTTCTCCCCCAACTCGTCGAGGAGCGGGACGTCCTCGGGGTTCTGGCGCTTGAACGTCTCCAGCGCCTCCTCCCTGGAGACGAAGACCGTTTGCGAGATCTCCTCGCGGTCGGAGAGCGTCTCCGTCAGCCGGGCGACGGCGGCGGGCGGGGCGCCGTCGGCGAAGTAGGCCGAGATTTCGACGTCGCTCCCCAGGCGGTCGACGACGGCGCGCAGGTTCAGGAAGGCGAGCAGGAATCCGCCGAGGAGCGTCATGGCGATGGCGATCGTCGCGACGGTGACGGCGTTCAGGAACGGGTTCTCGCGGACGCTGCCGAGCGCCTTGCGGAGGAAGTAGATGGCGCGTCGGAGGAGGTACATGGGGTGGCGGCCGCGCTCGAAGACCTACGGCGCGGCGTCCTCCCGCGGGAGATCGCCGGGTGTGACGCCACCGTCGGAGATCAGCCGCCCATGGTCGAGCACCAGCCGGCGGTAGTGGAAGCGGCTCAGGATCGCCGTGTCGTGCGTGGCGACGATGACCGTCGTGCCGCGGGCGTTGATCTCGTTCAGGATGCGCATGATGTCCATCGCCATCTCCGGGTCGACGTTCCCCGTGGGCTCGTCGGCGAGCAGCAGCGCCGGGTCGTTGACGGTCGCGCGGGCGGTCGCCACCGGCTGGTGTGCCCCGCCGGGCTGGCGCGGCGGGAGGCTGTGGATCTTGTGCTGGAGGCCGAGCGCCTTGAGCACCGCGAAGGCGCGCCGCCTTATCTCCCGCGGGCGCTCCCCGACCACCTCCAACGCGAAGGCCACGTTCTCCAGGACCGTCCGCGTCGGGAGGAGCTTGAAGTCCTGGAAGACGACGCCGATGTTCCGGCGCAGGTAGGGGATCGCCGACGGGCGGATCCGGGCGATGTTTCGCCCCTGGATGAGGATCTGTCCCTTGGTGGCGAACTCCTGCGCGAAGATCAGTTTGAGGAGCGTCGTCTTCCCGGCCCCGGACGCGCCGGTCAGGAAGACGAACTCCCCCTTGTCGACGTCGAGGTTGATGTCGGTGAGCGCCGGCGAGTCCTTCTGGTAGGCCTTGTGGACGTGGAAAAACTGGATCACCGGTGACCGTCGCTCCTACGTCTCGTCGTCGTCGAAATAAGAGAGGAGGATCTGCTCGAGGGATCGCTCGCCGGCTGCCTTTCCGGCGGCCGGCTCGACGGCGGCGGGTAACGCCGGCGACGGCGCCGCAGCCGCGGCGGCGCGCGAGGCCGCGGGGGGCGCCGACGAGGCGGCGTAGTGGCCGTTCTTCAGGTTGCGCAGGACCGCCTTGTGTTGCTCCTGCATCAGGGCGCGGACGGTCTCCTCGAGCCGACCCTCGCCGAGCCGGTCGGCGTAGGAGGACCGTTGCGACGCGATGATCGTCCCGCCCACGAAGACGTGGGTGACGATGTGTGGATTCTCCCGACCGGAGTCCTCCGTCTGGACGTGGTAGACGGTGTCGCCGATCCGGACGTTGTGGTTGAACCCCTGGACCATGACCGGTATCCGAAAACTATAGCGGACTCGCGACACCGGCGCGTAGCGCGGTGACGTGCGCCGGGGAGGCGCCGCAGCAGCCGCCGATC
Source organism: uncultured bacterium (assembly GCA_964372275.1). Taxonomy (GTDB): domain Bacteria; phylum CAYJRR01; class CAYJRR01; order CAYJRR01; family CAYJRR01; genus CAYJRR01. The sequence continues at coordinate 16,227 of CAYJRR010000072.1, read as the reverse complement.
AGGCGGCAGCCGAGGTCGCGCGCCTTGCGGCCGAACTCGAAGAAGTCGAACGGCGTCTCCGGCCACCGAGGGCGATCCGCGGGGCCCTCGGGATCGCCGCCGGACGGTCGAAGCGAGAGCGGCGTGAAGGTCATCGCCTCCACCAGCCGCCTACCGGCCGAAAGCACCGAGCGGGTGCCGGCTCCGCAGTTGAAGCCGACCGCCGACGGCTTCGCGCGGCGCGCCCAGTCCGCGACCCGGTCGAGGGTGAGTCCGCCGTATCCGACGCCGCGGGCATCGAACGCGAAGGTGACGGCGACCGGGCCGTCGAAGCGCTCGCGCGCCGCCTCAAGGGCGAGGTCGGCGTCGGCGATTTCGGTCATCGTCTCGACGAACAGGCCGTCGGGCTCCGCGTCGAGGCAGGCGCCGACGACGGCTCGATAGGCGTCGCGGCGTTCGGCCCGGCTGCGTGCCGCATCGCCCAGCGGACCGAGACTGGCGACGACGAACGCCTCCCGCCCGGCCGCGTCGCACACCTCGCGCGCGAGGAGGACCGCCTGGCGGGCGAGCGACAGCGAATCCGCGGCGAGCGAGGCTTCCGCGACGGCGCGCGCGGCGCCGAAGGTGTTGGCGACGAGGAGATCGGCCCCGGCCTCGAGAAAGGCGCGGTGCACCTCGCGCACGACGTCGGGGCGATCGGCGACCGCCCGTTCCGGGACGCCCGTCCAACCGCGGCGGCGGAGCTCGGCGCCCGTGCCGCCGTCGCAGGTCACCGGCTCGCCGGAGTGGAGTCGCGCGGCGAGCCGCTGCGTCCCGGGCGAGGTCATTCCGGACCGGTCTCCGGCGCGGGCGTCGCCGACGCGGCGAGCGAGGGGAGCTCCCCGCGGACCAGATCGCGGCGCGGGGAGAGCGGCTCGGTCAAGAGCACGTGCCCGCGCAACGTCTCGACCTCCTGTCCGTCGATCAGGACCCGCACGCGGCGGGCCTGCGCGGGGAAGTTGAAGGCGAGCGTGTTCACCACCGACCAGACGGCGAGCAGCTCGTGGTCGAGCCCCTCCCGCAGTCCCGCGATTCCGCCGAGGTCGATCACCGCCGTTCCGCGCCCGTCGAAGAAAAGGGAACGCACCGCCGTCTCCGGAGGCACGGTGGCGATCGGCGCGTTCGGCGCGGCGGCGGGACCGGCGGCGACGGCCGCGATGGCGGCGGCGGCCTCGCGGGCCGGGTCCGGATCGGACGGAACCTCGCCGCGTATCGCGACCAGACCCGCCCCGGAAGGATCGGCGAAGAACAGGAGCACCGGGCGGCCGGTGAAGGCGGGAGGGGTCGGTTCCGATCCGGTCCGATCCGGTCGGGTACCGTCGCCGTCTCCGATCCGATCCGGTCGGAGTCGAGTCGACCGGATCGTGGCGACGAGCGCGGCGACGCCGACGAGGATCAGGACGCCGGCGAGGAGAGGCCAGCGCGACATGGGCCGGTGCCTGGGCACCCGCACGTTGTAGCAGATCGGGGCTATTCGATCGGGGCGGAGGCGGCGGTCTCCCTCGCCACTCGGAAGCGCGGCGCCCGCTGCCGCATCCGGTCGGCCAGCCCCTCCATTCTTGCCGCGAGCGTCTCCGCTCGCGGCCCCCGCAGGTGGTTCCGCGCGGCGCGGTAGAGGACCTCCTCCTCTTCGGAGGCGTGGCGCAGCAGCTGATCGCGGAGGACCTGCAGCTTCGGCTGGAATTGAGGATGGTCGGAGCTCCGCTCGAGCAGGTCGGCGAGGAAGCGCTTCACGCCGAGATGCTCCTCGACGGCGCGGTGCAGGTAGTCCTCGAGCCCGCGGGTGTGGACGGCGGGGAACAGGTGCCGTTCCTCGAGCGTCAAGTGGATCGCGACCACGTCGGCGAGATGGGCGAAGCGCTCGCGGCGAAGCCGCACGGACGGGGTCTCGGGAAGGAGCAGCGCCAGCCAGGCCCGGATCTCGCCGTGCTGGCGCAGGAGCAGGTCGACCGGATGCATCCGACCCTGAATCTGCGATCGCCCCGGGCGTTCGGCTAGTGGTCCGCGCGTCGCGCTCGTGGGGGGGCTCCCCCCGGTCCCGCTGGAGGGGCCGCTTCGCCGGGCTGGTGGAGCGACACCGGCGCATGGCGCTTGCGGAACCGCATGTTGAGCAGCTCGACGGCCAGCGAAAACGCCATCGCCGAGTAGATGTATCCCTTGCCGACGTGCTGGCCCAGCGCCTCGGCCGTCAGCATCACACCGATCAGGATGAGGAAGGAGAGCGCCAGGATCTTCATGCTCGGATGCCGGTTCACGAACTCCCCGATCGCCCCGGCGAAGACGAGCATCACGCCGACCGCGATCAACATCGCCACCACCATGATCGCCAGCTCCCGTGCCATTCCGACCGCGGTGATCACCGAGTCGAGGGAGAAGACGATGTCGAGCAGGATGATCTGGGTCAGCACCGAGGCGACCGTTGCGCGCGCCGCCCCGCCGCCGGCTTCGGAGTAGTCCCCTTCGAGCTTGTCGTAGATCTCGTGCGTCGCCTTGGCGATCAGGAACAGTCCGCCGACGAGCAGGATCACCCCCTTGCCGGTCATCTCGTGTCCGGCGACGGTGAACAACGGCACCGTCAGCCCCATCACCCAGCGGATCGAGAGCAGCAGGCCGAGCCGCATCACGAGGGCCAGCACCAGCCCGGTTCGCCGCGTCGAGGCGCGCTTCTCGGGCGCGAGCTTTCCGGCCAGGACCGAGATAAAGACGATGTTGTCGATCCCGAGGACGATCTCCATCAGCGTCAGGGTGGCGAGCGCGACCAGGTTCTCGGGCGTGAGGAGGTGGGCGAGGTCCATGGGGCGTCGATTCTACCGGAAGCCGCGGCGGAGTCGCGCCTGGATCGACGCCTTGCGGGCCGCCTCCGCCTCCTGGTGCGCCTCGAGCTCGACGGCCAAGGCCTCGAGCAGTGCCGGGTCGTCGGCCACGCGCGCGGCGGCGAGAAGCTCCTCGCGGGCCTCGTCGCGCCGCTCGAGGCGGTCGAGGGCCTGCGCCCGGAGGAGGCGCAGCGTCGGATTCGGGTTCCGCCGGATCGCCTCCGCCAGCGCCGCCTCCGCTGCCGGCCAATCCTCCTCCACGAGCGCCCGTTGCGCCGCGGTGACCGACTCCGGAATGCTCGCCGCCACCGCCTCCTGCAGGCTCGCGCCGCGCGTGAGCGCGAGCAGGAAGCAGCCGGCGACGAGCAGACCGCCGCCGGCGAGCACCGCCCGTTCGAGCGTTCCGCGCCAGGCGGGACGGCCGGCGAACAGGCGCGCGAGCGCGAATCCGCCGATCAGGCCGCCGAGGTGACCCGCGTTGTCGATCGCGGGGCCGGAGTGGACCGCCCCGGCGAGCAGCCCCACGGCGACGATCCCGATCGCCGTGTTGCGCCAGGTGACGGTGGTCGGCGACCGCCATCCGGTGGCGGCCGCGGTGAGGGAGACCAACGCCCCGAGCAGGCCGAGGACCGCCCCCGACGCTCCGACCGAGGAACCCCCCACCAGTGCGTGCCACGCCGCCGAGACGACCGCCCCCGCCGCTCCCGCACCCAGGTAGAGGAGGAGGAACCGCGCACGCCCGAACGCCCCTTCGAGGCGGGTCCCGAGCCAGTGCAGCCCGAACAGGTTCATCGCCACGTGGAGCAGGTTCCCGTGGAGGAAGGTGCTCGTGATCAGCCGCCAGGGCTCGTCGAGGACCAGCGGCGGCACGAGCGAGCCGAATCGGATCGTCGTGGCCGAGGGGACGTTGCTCAGGATCCCGGCGCCGCGCGATGCGATCACCGTCGCCAGCCAGACGGCGACGTTCGCGACCACCAACCACCCGACGACCGTCCGCCACAGCCACGGAGGCAGCCCGCGCGGCGGACCGAACGACGAGGGGACGCGCCTCTGCCGGAACGGGACGACGTTTCCCGGCGGCGCGTTTCGTGGCACGGGCCGAATGCTACAATATCGTTCGATGAGCCCCCCGGCGCGCAGGCAGCCCCGTCTCGTCGTCCCGGTCGTCCTGGTCGGTCTCGTCACCGGCGTATCGCTCGCCGGCCGGACCGCGCGCGGGCTCGACTCCACCTACGAGAAGCTCGAAATCTTCAATCGGGTCCTGCACTACGTGCAGACCAACTACGTCGAGCCGGTCGACGACAAGCAGCTGGTCTACGGCGCGATCAAGGGGATGCTCGCCACGCTCGATCCGCACACCGTCTTCATGCCGCCGGAGGAGTACCGCGACATGAAGGAGGACACCAGCGGGCGGTTCGGCGGCGTCGGGATCGAACTCGACACCCACGACGACCGCCTGCGCGTCTCCGGCGTGCTCGACGGGACCCCGGCGGCCAAGGCCGGGATCCAGGTCGGCGATGTGATCAAGGGGATCGACGGCGAGGCGGTGCAGCCGGGCGATTCGCGCGGCGCGGTGCGGAAGATCAAAGGGGAGAAGGGGACGACGGTCGTCCTCTCCGTCCTGCGCGAGGGATGGGACGCGCCGAAGGACTTTCCGCTGGTCCGCGCCGACATCACCGTGCGCAGCGTGACGTCGCGGCGGCTCGGGAACGGGATCGGCTACGTGAAGATCGCCTCGTTCCAGGAACGGACCAGCGACGACCTGCAGAAGGGTCTGTCCAACCTGGAGAAGGAGAACAAGGCGCCGCTCGCCGGCCTGATCCTCGACCTGCGCGGGAATCCGGGCGGATTGCTCGACCAGGCGGTTCGCGTCGCCGACGAGTTCGTGACCGAAGGGGTGATCGTCTCCACCGCCGGGCGCGATCCGAACCGCCGCGAGGAGGAGTTCGCCCACCGGCGCGGGACGTTCGACCGGTTCCCCGTCGTCGTCCTGGTGAACGGCGGGTCGGCCTCCGCCTCGGAGATCGTCGCCGGAGCGCTGCAGGACCACGGCCGGGCGGTCGTCCTGGGGACGCAGACGTTCGGCAAAGGGAGCGTGCAGACGGTGATCGAGCTCGACGACGGCTCGGGCCTGAAGCTGACGATCGCCAAGTACTACACGCCGTCGGGGCGCTCGATCCAGGGGTTGGGGATCACGCCGGACGTCCTCGTGCCCGACCGCGATCCGAGCCTGGCCGCCGGCGAGACGAGCGGGGCGAAGCGCCCGCTGCGCGAAGCCGACCTGAAAGGGGTCCTGAAGAACGTCCCGGCGGAGAAGGATCCGCTCAAGGAAGCCGCGCGACGCGAAGTCGACGAGCTGCTCGCGGCCGACTACCAGCTCCGCCGCGCGCACGACACGTTGGTCTCCTGGACGATCTTCCAGAAGGGACCGAAGGCGACCGACGTTGCCAAGACCGCGCCGGCGAAGTAGCGCGCCGACGTCCGCCCGAAGGACCGACCTTCCGCGAATGGAGTAGCCTTGGGCTCCCGTGATCCGTCCGCGATCGGCGCTTGCGCTCCTCGTCCTGCTGGGGCTCCTGACCTGGGCCGTGGTCGCCGCGTTTTGCGGCGCCGCGTCCGATCCGCCGATCGTCGGCGGCCTCGCGCACGAGGGTGTGATTCCGTCCGCCGGCCCCGGGCCCGCCGCCGACGCCGCGCGTGACGCCGTCGCCGAGGCGTTGTTCGACGAGGGGGTGACCGGCGGCGACATCCGCTACGAGTCGACCTCCGAGCGTCCGGGGGGCGGGCGATTCACCGCGATGGGGGTCGACCTGTCGGCGCCGATCGACGCCTTCGAGGCGACCCTCGCGAAGCGGCTCGAAGCGATCCCCGGTTGCCGCTTCGCCTCCCTGCCGGCGGCGGGCCCCGCGTCGGCCGGACGGCGGGTCTCGATCTCGGTCGGCGCGACCGAGGTGGTGTCGCTCGAGCTGTTCCCGATGCGGCGGCGGCCGCTCGTGGACGCGCCAGCTCCCCGGGCGCGCGTGGCGATCGTCATCGACGACGTCGGTCACGGACGCGAGCCGGTCGACCGCCTGATGCGGATCAGCGACCGTTTCACCTTCGCGGTGATGCCCGACGCGCCGCGCGCCGGCGAGGTGGCGGAGGCGCTCCACGGCCAAGGCGCGGAGGTGATCGTCCACCTTCCGATGGAGCCGCTCGGAACTCCGCCGGGCTTCTCGACGCGGGGGATGCTTCTCGAAGGGATGGAGCCGATCGCGCTGCGCGCCCGGGTGGCGGAGGCGGTCCGGTCGGTGCCGCACGCGCGCGGCATGAACAACCACATGGGAAGCCTCCTCACGACCCGCGAGGAGCCGATGCGCGTGGTGATGGAGGAGGCGCGCCGGCTCGGGATCTACTTCCTCGACAGCCGGACGACCCCGCGCACCGTCGCCTACCGGACGGCCGTTTCGGTCGGCGTGCCGGCGGCCGAGCGCGACGTCTTTCTCGACCGCTCGGTCGAACCGTCGGCGATTCATCGGGAGATCGAGCGGCTCAAGGAACGCGCGCGCGCGCGCGGGCAGGCGATCGCGATCGGACACCCGTTCGACGAGACGATCCGCGCGCTCGCGGGGGCGGTGCCCCGCTTCCGGAGCGAGGGGTTGGAGCTGGTGCCGTTGTCTTCGCTCGTTCGCGCGGCTGCTGCAACGGAGGCCGGTTCGTTGACACCCGAATCCCCCCCTGCTACACCGGCCCATCGGGGCGAATGATGCCGAAGAGACTGCTCCTCGCCGATGACAGCGTCACGATCCAGAAGGTCGTGACGATCACGCTGGCGGGGGAGGGGTTGGAGATCACGGCGGTTTCCGACGGCGAGGCGGCGGTCGAGGCGGCGCGTCGGATCGCCCCCGACGTCGTCCTGGCCGACGCGTCGATGCCCAAGCTCGATGGATACCAGCTTGCCCAGACGCTGAAGTCCGACCCGGCGACCGCGTCGATCCCGGTGATCCTGCTCGCCGGACAGCTCGAAGGGCATCCCGATCCGGCGCGGTTGGCGGTCTCCCGGGCCGACGGCTTCTTGCCGAAACCGTTCGAAAGCCAGGCGCTGATCGACCGGGTGCGCGGCGCATTGGGGGGCGCGCGGCCGACGGCGGTGGCGTCCGGCTCGAGCGCGCCCTCTTGGTCGACCCCGGTCGCCGCCGCGGCCCCGCCCGTCGCCGCACCCACGCCGGCCGCAGGCCCCACGCCGGCCGCGGGCCCGACGCCGGCCGCGGGCCCGATGGCGTTCGATCCGTCCGAGTTTGCCGGCTTCGCGACGACCCCTGCGGCGTCGGGGGACCTCGATCTGTGGAGCACCGAGCTACCGATCGGATCGGCGCCGCCGGGGCTGGAGGTCGAGTGGCCGAGCGCTTTGCCCCCGGGTGCTGTTCGTCCAAGAGCGGCGCCGGTCGTAACGCCGGCGCCCCCGGCACCGGTCCAGACGGCGACGGTTCCGCGGACGGCCGCGCGACCGAGCGCGCCTCCGCCGGGCGTCCGGGGTGTGGCCTCCACGCCGGGGCTTGCGGCCGGTGCGGTGCCCACGCGTCCCGCCGCGCCGCCTCCGTCGGCGATTTCCGGTGTTTCGCCGGCGGGCGCGGTGTTGCCGGGGCTTACGCGCCCGGCGGCGCCTCCACCGGTTCCAGGCGCGATGCGACCGGCGGCAGCGGCCCCCGCTTCGATGCGACCCACCGTTTCGACACCGGGTTCCGGGACGATGCCCCGCGCAGCCGCTTCGGCGCCTACGCAGGCGCCGGCGGCCGGGCCCGCAGCGCCTCCGGCGACCGCGTCACCGGCGCCGAACAGACCGACGACGCCTCCGGCGGCCGCGATGCCGGCGCCGGTCCGCCTCGCGCCGACCGCGCCCGCACCGTCGCCAGTGGCGCCGTCGACCGCCTCCGCGTCGTCCGAGGCAGCGTCGGCCCCCGCGGTGGCGACGCGCGCGACCTCCGCGCCGGCGGCCGCCCCGCCGACGTCGCTGGCCGAGATCCCCCCGGAGCGCGTCGACGCCATCGTCCGCGAGATCGCCGCGCGCCTCCTTCCTCCGATCCTGGAGAAGGTCGCCTGGGAGGTGGTCCCCGATCTCGCCGAGGACCTGATCAAGGACGAGATCAAGCGTCTCACGCGACCCACGTAGTCCGCTCCCCGTGAACCCCGCCGACGAGCTTCCGAAGACCTACGATCCGGCCTCCTGCGAAGCGCGCTGGTACGAGCGCTGGGAGCAGGCCGGCTACTTCCGCCCGCGCGTCGATCCGACGGCCGGCCGGCCGTTCTGCGTGATGATCCCGCCGCCGAACGTCACCGGGAGCCTGCACGTCGGTCACGCCCTCAACAACACGCTGCAGGACATCCTCGTCCGCTGGCGGCGGATGGAAGGGGACGACGTCCTCTGGCAGCCGGGGACCGACCACGCCGGGATCGCCACGCAGAACGTCGTCGAGAGGCAACTCGCCGCCGAGAAGAAGACCCGCCACGACCTCGGCCGCGACGCGTTCGTCGAGCGCGTCTGGCGTTGGAAGGCGGAGAGCGGCGGGGCGATCACCCGGCAGCTCCGCCGCCTCGGGGCGTCGTGCGACTGGTCCCGCGAGCGCTTCACGATGGACGAGGGACTCTCGGCGGCGGTGCGCCAGGCGTTCGTCACGCTCCATCGCGAGGGGCTGGTCGAGCGCGACATGGCGCTGATCCACTGGTGCCCCCGCTGCCAGACGGCGCTCTCCGACCTGGAGGTCGAGCACGAGGAGGCGAACGGGAAGCTCTACCATCTGCGCTACCCCTACGCCGACGGCGCCGGTCACGTGACGGTGGCGACGACGCGCCCCGAGACGATGCTCGGCGACACCGCGGTGGCGGTGCATCCCGACGACGAGCGTTACGCAGTGGCGCTCCGCGCGAAGCGTTCGTTGCGGCTGCCGCTCGTCGATCGCGTCATCCCGCTGATCGACGACCCCTACGTCGACCGCGCCTTCGGATCGGGGGCGGTGAAGATCACCCCGGCGCATGATCCCAACGACTTCGAGGTCGGGAACCGTCACAAGCTCCCGCGGGTGGCGATCTTCGACGACCGGGCGCGGGTGAACGAGAACGGCGGACCGTACCGCGGTCTCGACCGGTTCGAGGCGCGCGCGCGCGTCCTCGCCGACCTGGAGGCGGCGGAGCTCTTGGAGAAGGTCGAGGACCACGCGATGAGCGTGGGCCACTGCCAGCGCTGCCGCACCGTCGTCGAGCCGCATCTCTCGCCGCAGTGGTTCGTGCGCACCAGGCCGCTGGCGGCGGTCGCGATCGAGGCGGTGAAGTCCGGACGCACCCGCTTCGTCCCGGAGAGCTGGACGGCGACCTACTACCACTGGATGGAGAGCATCCGTGACTGGTGCGTGTCACGCCAGATCTGGTGGGGACACCAGATCCCGGCGTGGTACTGCGCGCGCTGCAACCCGGAGACGGTACGTCAGCCGCCGGCGTCGGCCGAAGGCGGACCGGCGGCCGCGCCGCGCATCCACGCCGGGGCGAAGGCGATCGTCGCGCTCGAGGAGCCGCCGGCCTGTCCCGACTGCGGCGCCGGCCGCGAGGCGCTCGTCCGCGATCCCGACGTCCTCGACACCTGGTTCAGCTCGGCGACCTGGCCCTTCTCCACGCTCGGATGGCCGGAGCGGACGAAGGAGCTGGCGCGGTTCTACCCCACCAGCACGCTGGTGACCGCCTTCGACATCATCTTCTTCTGGGTGGCGCGGATGATGATGTTCGGGACGCACTTCATGGGGGAGGTCCCGTTCCGCGAGGTCTACATCCACGCCCTGGTGCGCGACGCCAAGGGCGAGAAGATGTCGAAGACGAAGGGGAACGTGCTCGATCCGCTGGTGCTGATGAACAAGTTCGGCACCGACGCGGTGCGCTTCACGCTGACCGCCTTCGCCGCGCAGGGGCGCGACGTCCGCCTGTCGGAGGAGCGGATCGAAGGTTATCGGAACTTCTGCAACAAGCTGTGGAACGCGACGCGCTTCCTCCTGATGAACGTTGGCGACGTCTCCGACGGGCCACTCGGGACGACGCTCGCCGACCGATGGATCCTCTCCCGGATGCAGGCGGTGACCGAGGAGGTCCGCACGTCGCTGGCGGAGTACCGCTTCAACGACGCCGCGTCGGCCCTCTACCAGTTCGCGTGGCACGAGCTCTGCGATTGGTACCTGGAGATGATCAAACCGGTGCTCTACCGCGAGCACCACGCCGTCCGCCGCGATGCCACCCGGCGCACCGCGCTCCACGTCCTCGACCGGCTCTTCCGCCTGCTGCACCCGATCATGCCGTTCCTCACGGAGGAGCTCTGGCAGCGCCTTCCGATCCGCCGCGAGGCGGAGAGCGTGGTGGTGGCGACCTTTCCGACGCCCGATCGTTCGCTCATCGACGCAGACGCGGAGGCCGAGGCCCGCATCCTCCAGGAGACGATCACCGCCCTGCGGAACATCCGCGGGGAGATGGGAATCAAGCCAGGGGCGAAGATGCCGCTCCTTTACCTCACGCGCGACGCCCACGCGCACGCGCTGCTGTCGCGGGAGCGGGAGAGTCTCGTCGATCTCGCCGGGCTGTCGGACGTGACGGCGACGCTCGTCGGCGACGCCGCGGTCGAGGCGCCCAAAGGGGCGGCCGCGGCGGTGGTCGGTCCGGTGGAGCTGTTCGTTCCGCTCGCCGGGCTCGTCGATCCGGCGGCGGAGTCCCAGCGGCTGGAGAAGGAGTTGGCGAAGCTCGCCAAGGATCAGCACGTCGTCTCGCACAAGCTCGGCAACGCCGACTACGTGAAGCGAGCGCCCGCCGAGGTCGTGGAGAAGGACCGGGCGCGCCTGCAGGAGATCGAGGGGGTGCGCGCCAAGCTGGCGGCGAACCTGGCGCGCGTGCGCGAGCTGACCGGGGCGTAACGTCACCGTGCCCCGTCCCCGTCCACGGTCGCGTCCTCGTTCCGGTCCCCGTCCCCGTCCCCGCCGGCGCAGCCGAACCCGGTCACGCCTCCGGTCGTCTCCTCGCGAGGCGATCCCGGCCGTGGTTTACGAGCAGGCCCGTCGGCTGATCGCCATGGCGCTGGCCGAGGATGTGGGCCTCCGCGGGGAAGGCCGTCCCGACGTCCGCCAGGGCGATCTCACCAGCCGCCTGACGGTCCCGCGTGGAACGCGCGCCGTCGGCCGTATCGTCGCCAAGGAGCCGCTCGTCGTCTGCGGGCTGCCGATAGCAGCCGCCGTCTTCGCCGCCGTCGACCGCCGCGTCGCCGGCCGCGCCCGCGCGCGCGACGGCCAGGCGGTGAAGGCCGGAGCGGTCGTCGCCGAGGTGCGTGGGCCGGCGGCCTCGATCCTCACCGCCGAGCGGACGGCGCTCAACTTCCTGCAGCGGCTCTCCGGGATTGCGACCGGCGCGAGGAGGTTCGTCGAGGCGGCGCGCCCGCATCCGGTGCGGATTCTCGATACGCGCAAGACGACCCCGGGGTGGCGGCACCTGGAGAAGTACGCCGTGCGGATCGGAGGCGCGTCGAACCACCGTCTCGGCCTCCACGACGCGGTGTTGATCAAGGACAACCACATCGCCGCCGCCGGCGGGGTGGCCGAGGCGATCCGCCGCGCGAGGGCCGGGGGCGGCCGTCCGATCGAGGTGGAGGTGCAGTCGGAGGACGAGCTCGAGGAGGCGCTGGCCTTTCGCCCGGAGCGGATCCTGCTCGACAACTTCGAGTTGGGGGGGCTCCGGCGCATGGTGCGGATCGCGCGCGCCAAGGCCGGGCGGTCGGTGCGGTTGGAAGCCTCCGGCGGAATCACCCTCGATCGCATCGCCGCTCTCGCGGCGACCGGCGTCGACGATCTGTCGGTCGGCGCGCTCACCCACTCCGCTCGCGCCGCGAATCTTTCGTTGGACCTGCGGCTCGAGTCCGGGCCCGGGCGGAGGGGCCGATGATCGGCCGGCCGGCGCACCGGTTGGAGGTGGTGACCTCGACCAACGACGAGGCCAAGCGGCTCTTGGCCGAGGGTGCGATCGAGGGGACGGTCGTCGTGGCGCGGGAGCAGACGGCAGGAAGGGGCCGGCGCGGTCGGATCTGGCACAGCGCGCCGGGAAACCTCTATCTGTCGGTGGTGCTCCGCCCCGCGATCCCGCCGGCCGCGGCGCCGCCGCTGGCGCCGGCGATCGGTCTGGCGGTGGCGCTGGCGATCGAAGAGGTGGCCCCGGTCACAGCCGAGCTCAAGTGGCCGAACGACGTCTTCGTGGGCGGTCGCAAGGTGGCCGGCGTGCTGGTGGAGAGCGTCGTCCAAGCCGGAATCGCCCCCGAGGGGGGCCGCCTCGCCGGTGTCGTGGTGGGGATCGGGATCAACGTCGGCGCCGAGGTGCCGCCCGAGCTGGCCGAGACGGCGACCACGCTGGCGCGCGAGGCGGGTAGGGGGGTACGGCGGGAGGAGCTGGAGGCGGCCCTGTTCGGGGCGTTGGAGGAGGTCTACCGGCGGTTTGTGAACGAAGGATTTCGTTCTCTGTCCGCCGAGTGGGCGGAGCGGGACCGCCTCGCCGGCCGGAAGGTGACGGTGCAACGCGCTTCCGAGGAGCGGGTGACCGGGGTCGCCCGCGGAATCGCCGCGAGCGGGGCGTTGCGCCTGGAGACGACCGCGGGCGTGCTGGAGATCGCCGCCGGGGAAGTTACGTAGGATTTCAGAATCGGCGGACGGCGATCCGACCGTGAGGTGGGCGGGCGGGAAATTCCTTGTCAGCTCCTGTGACGAGCGCACTGGGAGCCACTCTCCGTCGCCTGAAGTGTCTCGGTCACGTTCCCTTCCGGTCACGTTCCGGCTCCGACTCCGGCTCCCTTCCCCGCGGGTGCAAGCGGAGACATAGGCGACAGAACCCTCTAGAGACATGGGTGACAGTTGGTGCTAGAGGGCGAAGGGTCTTGGTTTGGTGGCTTCGGAAGCGCGTTTGCCGCCCGAAAAGCAGCCAAGATGCCAGGTCCTCGGCCATGCTATGCACGTACCCATTCCGTTGTATCCAGGGACTCCGCGTGGGGCTGTGAACACCCTTTCGTTCGATTCACTGGAAGCGTGCCCAGATGCAGACTGACGTCTTGCGATGAATACAGTCGTTCTCGTTGCCGACGTGGGGAACACCGACACCGTCTTCGGCCGGTGGGAGGGGCGCCGGCTGCGGCGAACCTGGCGCGTTCGTACCACTCGACTCGCGAATCCCGGCCGGGCGGCGGCCCTGCTTGCACGGTGCATCCGTTCTCCGGGGACGTCGCGTCCGCGGCTGGTCGTCGGCAGCGTCGTTCCGGCGGTGACCCGCGCTCTCTCGGTGGCGTCGACGCGGCTGCTCGGCCGGCCGGCGCGGGTCGTGACGGCGGCCGATTCGCTGGGGATCCCGGTCAAGGTCGATCGGCCGTCGGCGGTCGGCGTCGACCGGGTGGTGAATTGCCTCGCCGCCCTCCGCCTCCTCCGGCCGCCGTTCGTCGTCGTCGACCTCGGCACCGCGACGACGCTCGACGTCGTCGACCGCCGGGGGGCCTTCGTCGGCGGCGTCATAGCGCCGGGCATCGCCTCCGCGATGCAAGGCCTGGTCTGGCGCGCCGCGCGGCTGCGCCCAGTGCCGCTCGCCGCGCCGCCGCGCGTCGTCGGCCGGAACACGCGTCATGCGATGCAGTCGGGTCTGCTCGTGGCGCACGCGGCGATGATCGACGGGCTGATTGCGCGGATCGAGTCGCAGCTGGGAACGACCGTCGGGGTGATCGCCACCGGTGGTCTCGCGGCGACGGTCGCTCCGTTGTCGCGGCGAATCGGGCGCGTCGTGCCGACGCTGACGCTCGAAGGGCTTTGTCGAGCCTGGGAAGCGCTCGAGGGTCGGATCGACCCGGATCGGCTCCGATCAGGCCGGAAGCGTTCGGAGTCCGAACCTCGACGCGAGCCGCCGTTGCGTTTCGTCGAACGTGGCCAGCGATAGCGGGACGCCCGTCTCCTCCTGCGCGAGCAGCGCGGTCGCGATGTGGATGGCGTCGAGCGATCGACAGCCGCTGAGGCGAACGTCCACTCGAACCCGGCGGGCAATCTCCGGCAAGTCGGAGATCAGGTGGAGTGCCTGGATGTCTGCGTCGAAGGCCAAGAGCGCGGCGTCGAGGAGCGCACGGTCCGACGGACGGTCCGCGAGGAGGCGGCGCAAGACGATCGGAACCTCGACGGCAATCAGCCAGGATGAGATCTTGGGATCCGGAAGAGCGAGCAGGCTGCGCGCCTCGGTGACGCCCGGCTGAGACAGATAGACGCGAAGCAGAATGCTGGAGTCCAGGTAGATCAGAACCGATCCTCGCGGCTTCGATCGAGCTCGGTCTTGAGATCGATGGGCGCGCTCGGCGCCGGCAGCGCCTCCACGGGGTGGGCGCTCGGTGGAAGTCCGCGGGCGACCCGCAGCCGACCGACACGTGCCAATCGGTACAGCGCCTCTTGCTCGCGGAAATGAGCCGGCCCCCCTACGGTCGGAGCCTGGAGCTGCGCCACCACCCGTCCGCGATCCGTAATCAGGACCACCTCCCCTTGCTCGACAACCCGGAGGTACTTGCTGAGGTTGTTCTTCGCCTCTCGCACGCCGACGCTGATCACAGGTTGAATGTAGCTCCCGTAGCTACAATCGTCAAGGCCGGGGGACTTGATGCGCGAGCAGCCTACCGTCCCGCGCCGTCACTTCGAATCGCTGACGACCTTGCCGCCCTTGTCGGTACATGCCTTCTCCGACGGCACCGAGATCCAGCCCTTTCCCTTGCAAGCGTTGTGGCCGGCGCAGACGTGGTCCTTGCCGGCGCACTCCCCCTTTCCTCGGCACTCGTTGATACCGGCGCAGCGGACCTTGGTGGAGGCGTTCCGCTCCTTCGAGCGGCGGGGGCGATCGCCGGCCGCGGCGTCCGCGGCGAACATCCCCGCGACCGCCAGGGCGATGGCGGCTCCGGTGAGGTGTCGACGGTTCTGCGACGATCGGTTCATGGGGGTGTCTCCTACGATGCGATCATATAGGATTCGGAGGCGATGGAGCCGGTCGAGGTCGATCCGAAGTTCGCAAAGGTGATCGATCCGAGCGCCCCGCCGCCGATGCGGATGATGGCGGCGCGCGGGATCGTGCCCGGAGCGACCCCCCGGGACCTCCTCGCCATCCAGTACGCCCTCACCCTCGACGCAGACTCCGCGATTGCGAAGGCGGCGGCGACGGCGCTGGGCGGAACGCCGGCCAACCTGCTCAAGGGGGCGATCGACTCCAAGACCCACGCCGGTGTGATCGATCTGGTGGCGCGGACGCGGATGCAGGACGAGGACTTGCTCGAGTTCCTCGTGCTGCGCAAGCAGATCTCCGACGACACCCTGGTCTTTGTCGCGGAGCAGAGTCGGTCGCTCAAGATCGTCGAGATCGTCGGCAAGAACCAGGAGCGCCTGCTGCAGGCGCCGCAGATTCTCGACGCCCTCAAGAAGAACCCGGTGACCCCCAAGTCGCTGATCGACGTCACCGTCGCTTTCCTGCAGATGTCGGGGGTCCTCCCGACCGGCGTCGAAGCGAAGGTCGCGGGGCTGCCCGAGGAGGTCTCGCCGGCGTTGGTCCAGGAGGTGATCGGGGACGAGACGTTCTCCCCGGAGATGACCTCCGACGACGCGGCCCCCGCTTCCGAGGAGAAGAAACTCTCGCTCCTGCAGCGGCTGGCCGCGATGACGGTCTCGCAGAAGGTGAAGCTCGCCTACCGGGCCAACAAGGAGGTGCGCCAGATCCTGGTGCGCGAGACGAACAAGATCGTGGTCGGCGCGGTGCTCAACTCCGGGCGGCTCACCGACGGCGAGGTGATCGCGCTCTCCAAGAGCCGGCAGGTCTCGAGCGACGTGCTGCGGGCGATCGCCAAGAACCGGGACTGGTGCAAGAACTACGAGATCCAGCTGGGGCTCGTCTCCAATCCGAAGACGCCGCAGGCGATCGCCGTCGCCATGATCAAGAACGTG
The DNA here is from genome assembly GCA_964372275.1 of uncultured bacterium. GTDB lineage: Bacteria > CAYJRR01 > CAYJRR01 > CAYJRR01 > CAYJRR01 > CAYJRR01. The sequence goes on along the minus strand of CAYJRR010000072.1, from coordinate 413 downwards.
AAGCTCGCCGACCTGGGGCTCCTGGCCAAGAATCCGAACATCCCCGGTGTGGTGAAGACGATGGCGCGGCAGCTTTACACGCAGAAATCGGGGAACCGCTAGGGCGAGACGGTCGATGGGCGCGGCGAGAGACGGCGGCATTCACGCGAGGATCCTCCTGTGGGGCCCACCGGGCGCCGGAAAGACGACCACGCTCACCTACGTCGGCGGGCGCCTCAAGTCGGACCAGAAGGGGGAGGTCGAGCGTTTCGACGTGACGCGGCCCAACGGCGAGTTCGAGCTCCTGCCGGTGAACCTGGGGGAGGTCAAGGGCGCGCCGACCTACCTCGACGTGCACACCGCTCCCGGCGCGTGGGAGCACGCCGCGATCCGCAAGAAGCTGCTCAAGGGGATCGACGGGCTCGTCTTCGTCG
>CAYJRR010000071.1:0-24507 GCA_964372275.1 uncultured bacterium | reverse complement strand
GCACTGTTGTCGGCCTGGTTCCCGTTGATGCCCGTCGCGCCGGAACTCTCGATTCGCGCCGACACGACCACCGTGTCACCCGAAATGCCGACCGCGCCCCCAAAGAAGTCGCCAGCGTCGGTGTTGGAGGCCTTGAGATAGGCCTGCTGGCTCCAGGTCCCTTCGTTGAGAACGAAGACGTAGGCGGCGCCGCTGTTGGAGGCGGTCTCGTCGGCTTGATTCCCGTTGATCCCGGTCGCGATCGAATCCTCGAAGATCGCTCCCACCACCAGGGTGTCGCCCGAGAGCGCGACATCCTGGCCGAAGGAATCGCCGGCACCGGTGTTGGAGGCTTTGAGATAGGCCTGCTGGCTCCAGACCCCGCCGTTTCGGGCGAAGACGTAGACCGCGCCGCTGCCCGCCGCCGCCTCGTCGTTCTGGGCGCCGCCCACACCCGTCGCGCTTGAATCTTCGCCCGAGGCGCCGACCGCCAGCGTGTCGCCGGAGAGCGCGACCGTCGTCCCGAAGAGATCGCCCGCGCCGGTGTTGGAGGCCTTGAGATACGCCTGCTGGCTCCAGACCCCCTCGGTCCGCGCGAATACGTAGACCGCGCCGCTGTCCGCGGCGGCGTTGTCGGCCTGATTCCCCCCGACGCCCGTGGCGCTCGAATCCTCGTTGATCGCCCCGACCGCCAGCGTGTCGCCGGAAACGGCGACGGAGAGTCCGAAGTAGTCCCCCGCTGCGGAATTGGAGGCCTTGAGGTAGGTCGGCGAACCGAGGAGGTCGACGGACCGGCCGACGCGAAGGTGGTAGGCGCGCCGATCGCCGTTTTCCGCTTCCACCGTCACGTCGAGCAGGTTGGAGCCGAGGGCCAGCTCGACCGGTCCCGCCGGTTCGCCCGAGGGGACCGGCATCCCCTGGACCGTCACGGTCGCCTCCGGGTCCTCCGCGGTCGCGGTCACGATCACCGACGAGGCGAACAGACCGACGCTGGCCTCGTAGAACGTCGTCTCCGGATCGAATCCCGGCGCGAGCGCGACCGAGGGGGACGAGAGCGAAAGCTCCGCGAGCCGGGTGTCGTTCGAACGGCAGGTCACGACGACGTCGTCCACGTCGGCGTCGTCGACCATCCCCACACCGTTCTCGACGGCGCAACTGCGACCGTCGGGGGGCACCTCCACCGTTATCGCGTAGACCTCTCCGTCCCGAAACGCCTCGCGGAACGAGAAGCTCCCACTGGTGTCGACGACCAGCAGCGCCGAGCCGCTGGAGAGGACCAGCTCGCCGTCCGCACCCTCGACCGTGCCGCCGACCGAAAAGCGCTCTTTCGCCGGCTCGCCGCATCCCGCGGCCAGCGCCAGCAGCAGCCAGCCACCGAGCCGCGATCGTCGGTCCAACGTCCACATGACCGTTCTCCGTTCACCGATAGAGGTAGACGGCGCCGCTTTCGGAGGCGCCTTCATTCGACCCGTCGCCGTCGATTCCGGTCGCCAAGGAATCCTCGTAGAGGGCGCCGATCGCCAGGAGATCGCCGGAGATCGCGACGGTGAAGCCGAAGTGATCCGGGACGTCGGTGTTCGAGGCCTTGAGGTAGGCCTCTTTCGACCAGGCGCCGGCGCTGCGAAGGTAGAGATAGGCGGCGCCGGCATCGGTCACGTTTTCGGTCGACTCGTTGCCGTCGAGCCCGATTGCGCTCGAGTCCTCGCCGTCGGCCCCGACGAGCAGCCGGTCTCCCGAAAGCGCGAGCGAATGGCCGAAAAGGTCCCCGTCGCCGGTGTTCGACGCCTTGACATAGGCCTGTTGGCTCCACGCCTCTCCGCTTCGCACGAAGACGTAGACGGCGCCGTTGTCGACGCCCGCGTCGTTGGGGGTGGAACCGACTCCGCTCGTTCTCGAGTCCTCGAGGATCGCCCCGACCGCGACGGTCTCCCCATCGATGGCGAGACTGTCGCCGAAGTTGTCCGACGCGCCGGTGTTCGATGCCTTGAGGTAGGCCTGTTGTGTCCACGCCAGGCCGCGCCGGACGAAGACGTAGACGGCGCCGCTGTTCAGCGCCGAATTGTCGCCCTGGTTTCCGTTCACTCCCAGAGCGCCGGAGTCTTCATCGACGGCGGCCACCACCAGCGTATCGTCCCACACGCCGACCTCGCGGCCGAAGTGGTCGTCGAGCTGGGTGTTGGAGGCCTTGAGATAGGCCTGCTGCGTCCAGGTCGATCCGTTCCGGACGAAGAGGTAGGCGGCTCCCGATTCGGATACGGAGTCGTCCGACTGATTCCCGTTCACTCCGGTGGCGAACGACGCTTCGTACGGCGCGCCGACAACGATCGAATCGCCCCAGACGGCGACGCTGGTGCCGAATCCGTCGAGCGGGTCGGGATTGGAAGCCTTGAGGTACGCCTGCTGGCTCCACAGGCCGTTGTCGCGCACGAAGACGTAGGCGGCGCCGCTCCGATCGGACGAGTTGTCCGCGGAGTCTCCGTTCACCCCCGCCGATGCCGAGTCCTCGAACGGAGCGCCCACGACCAGCGTGTCTTCGTGGAGCGCGAGGCTATGTCCGAAATAGTCCGCGGCCCCGGTGTTGGAGGCCTTGAGATAGGCCTGCTGGCTCCAGCCCCCGTTCTCTCGAACGAAGACGAAAACCGCACCGCTCTCGGGCGCGCCGTCGTCCTGCTCATCGCCGTCGATCCCGGTGGCGCTCGAGTCCTCGTCCCGCGCCGCCACCGCCAGCGTGTCGCCGGAGACCGCGACGGAGAAACCGAAGTGGTCGAACGATTCGGTGTTGGAGGCCTTGAAATAGCTCGGAAGGCCGACAAGGTCGGTCGCCCGGGCCAGGTGCACCGAATAGGTTCGTTCGTCCCCGTTCTCCGCCGTCACCACGATCGAAAGCTCGTTGAGTCCGACCGAGAGGTCGATCGGCGACGAGGGCTCTGCGGAAACGACCTCCTGTCCCTCGATCTCGATGCTCGCCGCGGGATCTTCCGCCACCGCCGTAACGACCACCGTCGACGCGAGAAAGCCGACGTCGGCCGAGTATCCAAGCGTCTCCGGATCGAACCCCGGGGTGACCTCCGCCGACGGAGCGGAAATGCGGAGCCCCGACAGGCGCGCGTTGTCGGAGAGGAGCTCCGGAAGGTCGGCCACTCTCGAACACGCCGCGAAGAACGACGAGGCGAGAAGAATCCCGAGAGCTCGACGAACGCGACCGACCCTCGTCGCCTTCCCTCGCCGCGAGAGGTGCACCGCGTCCATGTTACAGGAAACGTCGAGCGTGAAGTGATCGCGAGGCCCGGGAGAGTACGGATCCCTTCAGGCGCTGAGCGTGAACGGGGAGAAGTCGGTCTCGCGGTCGTAGTGATCGACCCCTTCGGCCTTCTTCAGGAATCCGACCACGGCATAGGTGACGGGCGTGAAGATCACCTCCACCGCCACCTTGAACAACCAGTTGAAGAGCACCACCGTCAGCAGGGTGCGCGTCGTCCAGAGCCCGGCGAAGGCGATCGGGTAGAAGACGAGGCTGTCGACCCCCTGTCCGACGATCGTCGAACCGATCGTCCGGGTCCAGAGATGGCGGCCCTCGGTCATTAGCTTCATCTTCGCCAGGAGGTAGGAGTTGGCGAAATCGCCGGCCCAGAAGGCGAGCAGCGATCCGGCGACGATCCGCGGCCCGTTGCCGAAGACGAGCTCGATCGCCGGTTGGAGCGTGACGCTGTAGGGCTCGGCGGCGTCGACCGGGAGGCGAACGACCACCCAGGCCATCAAGGTGGCGAAGATCATCGCACCGAAGCCGGCCCAGATCGCGCGCCGGCTGGCGGCGTAGCCGTACACTTCGGTCAGGACGTCGCCGAAGATGTAGCTGACGGGGAAGAAGATGTTCCCCGCGCCGAAGACCAGGCTGGCGCCGGCAAGCTGGATCCGGCACGACTTTCCCGGACCGATCAGGTTCGAACAGAGGAGCACGCAGACGAAACCGGCGACCAGCAGGTCGAAGTAGCGGTAGCTCGGAGCGGGCCGATCGGCGTGGGAGGCGTTCATCCGCGTGCCCGCTTGTCGACTCTTGACGGCGGTTCTGTCAAGGCCTTCCCGACCGGCGCGGCGATCTCGACGCGGTGCGCGATGAAATCGCGCCCGGCGGCTCCCGGCGCGGCCGAGCGGCCGCTACAATTTGTCTCCATGGGCACAACCACGAGGAACGGTCCGGAGCGGCGGCGCCATCCGCGCAGCCGGTTCCTGGTTCAGCTGGAGATCCTCACTCCCCAGGGGGCGCTGCAAGGGCGGGTGACGAACCTCTCGCGCGGCGGGGCACGCTTCATCGCCGACGGACCGGTCGGCTTCGTCGGGGAGACGGTCGAGTTGGCGTGGCGCATCGGGCAGGACGAGCTGCGCACCGTCGGGGAGATCCGGCGGACGCAGGGCCTGCTCGGAGGTCAGCTCGTCGCCGTCGCCTTCGTCGGCTTCGGACTCGCCGAGCAGCAGCGGCTCTTCGCCTCGCTTCTTCGGAAGAAAGTTCCGGAATTCCGGGCCGCAGCGCGCGTGTCGCGTTGACACGGCTTGGACCCGGGACGTAGCCTTTGCGCGTCCATCGACAGCGCCGCCGACAGGCTGTGCGCGGGGGAGAGGGATGCGCGTACTGCTGGTCTTTCCGACGCCGTTCGAGTCGGGTCGTCTCGGTCTGGAGAACGTCGTCTGGCTGTCGGAGCCGGTCTCCCTGACCTCCGTCGGGACGGCGATCGCCGACCGACACGAGGTGAAGGTGCTCGATCTGCGCCTCGAGCCGGAGGAGGCGCTGGCCGAGGAGCTGCTCGCCTTCCGCCCCGACGTCGTCGGTACGACCAGCATGACGACCGACGCCTACCAGGCGAAGGCGGTGATGCGGATGGCGCGCGCAATCCTGCCCGAATGCCTGACGGTGATCGGCGGCCACCACCCGACCCTCTCGCCGCACGAGTTCGACGAGCCCTACATCGACGTGATCGTGCAGGGCGAAGGGGAGATCACCTTCCGAGAGCTGGTGTCGCGCTGGGACTCGACGCGCGTGCGCGACTTCTCCGGGATCGCCGGGCTCCGCTGGCGGGACGGTTCGGGCGCGAGGCGCGCGAACGAGAAGCGGGCGCAGACGGTCGACCTCGACGATCTGCCGATGCCGGACCGCCGCCTGATCCAGAAGTACAAGGGTCGCTACTTCTTCACCGCCGTGCGCCCCATGGCCTCGATCTTCACCTCGAGGGGCTGCTCCTTCGATTGCAACTTCTGCGCGATCTGGGAGTTCTACGAGCGCCGCACCCGCTACCTCTCGGCGGCGAAGATCGTCGACCAGATGGATGCGTGCGAGGAGCCGTTCGTCTTCGTGCTCGACGACAACTTCCTCTCCAACCGCAAGCGGATCGACCAGCTCTGCGAGGAGATCGAGCGGCGCGGCGTGAAGAAGTACTGGATGACGCAGGGGCGAACCGATTTCGTCGCCGACCATCCGGAGGTCATGGCGCGGCTGGCACGATGCGGTCTGATCGGGCTGCTCTCCGGCTTCGAGAGCAACGACGACGACAACCTGGCGGCGCTGCGGAAGAAGAGTAGTTGGGACAAGAACAAGAAGGCCAACGAAGTGATGGCGGAGAACGGGATCTTCTCCACCGGCATCTTCATGGTGCGCCCCGACTGGACGAAAGAGCAGTTCCAGCAGCTCTACGACTACATGAACTCCCTGACGATCGGGATCCCGATCGTGACGATCCTGACGCCGCTGCCCGGGACCCAGCTCTACCGCGCCTACAAGGACAAGCTGATGACGACCGATCACCGCTTGTTCGACCTCCTCCACCCGGTGCTGCCGACGCGCCTTCCGCGGGAGGAGTTCTACCGGGAGTTCGCGCGCAGCTACGACGCCACCGAGCCGTCGGTGCGGAAGGCGTTCGGGATGATGTGGCGGAAGCGGAAGGCGTTCCTCTGGAAGATGCTTCCCGGTCTGCTCCACTTCTACGCCCGCACCTGGCGCTACCAGCGGGTGCATCGCGACCACCGTTCCTTCCTCCGCGACGAGGAGGGGCTGCTCAACGGCCCGGGTGCGCGAAAGGGGCTCACCTGGAGCGACGTGCAGTACCCGACCGGCGAGGAGGACCAGGCCCAGGATCAGCCGGCGATGGCCGCGGGGGGGGAGCTGGTGAAGCTCCGGATTCCGAGGAGGCTGTGGGTCGATGATCTGAACGACGCAAGGGCGGCGGCCGGAAGGTGAAAGACAATTGAGAATTGGAAATGGGAAATGGAAAACCGACAATGAACGCTTCGGCCCTTCCGCCGTTGTCGGTTTTCAATTTCCCACTTCCCATTCCCGATTCTTGTTTTTCGCGCCCGCCGTGCAGTCCGTGATGTCGAGGCTCCCCGCATGACAACCTCTGACTCCGCGAGGTCGTTCCTTGCCGCCTTGCGTAGGGAAATCGAGACCCACCCCGCGGTAAACCATCTGTTCCTGAACCGCCTCGCCACCGGAATGTTCTCTCGCGAGGACTACCGTGTGTTCGCCGAGAACCACTATCCGCTGGTCTGCGTCTTCTGCGGCTACCTGGAGCGGTTGCAGGTGCGCGCGCCCGACAGCGAGTCGAAGCTGTGGCTGGCAAAGGTGCTCGTCGACGAGTACGGCGAGGGCTCGGAAGGGAAGGACCACTCGACCCTCTACGCCCAGTTCCTCGGCGCCTCCGGCGGAGAGGCCGCGGCGCGGCAGCGGATCCGGGTCCCCGATCCGGCGCGGGCGTTCATCGAGGAGCACCTGCGCATCGTGAACCGCGAGCCGTTCCTGGTCGGCCTGGGGGCGGTCGGTCCGGGGCACGAATGGGCGATCCCGAAGATGTTCGACGCGGTGATCCCCGGCCTGCGCCGCGCGGGCTACGACGAGGAGGAGATCCTCTACTTCACGCTGCACGTGGAGCAGGACAAGGACCACGGGAGCTGGCTGGAGGAGGCGATCGTCCGCTACGCGACGACCGAGGAGGCGAGGGGCCAGATCCGACGGGGCGCGCTCCTGTCGCTCGAGGCGCGCCGCCGGTTCTGGGACGGCGTGCAGCGGGCGGTGATGCGCTGGCGCCAGCCGCGCTCGGTCCGTCCGGACGGCAAGCTTCCGCGCGGAACCCTGCACGAGCTGCTCCTCACCTTCTGGGACGGATCGACGCTCGCGCGGCGTCTCGAGACGGCGTGGCTCGAACGGCGCGCCCGCGGCGTGCCGACCCTGGCGGAGCTGCTGCTCCGCAACAAGGAGCTGGCGTGACACGCGACGCGGCGTGGCGAGGGCGCCGATGACGCGGATCGCGTTCGTCGCCACGCGCAAGAACGAGGACCGGAGCGAGCGCGAGCTCTACGAGATGGACCTGCTGCTGCGGGTCTTCGGCTTCAAGCGCGCCTTCCTCGACCTGGGGATCCAGACCGTCGCCGGCTGCACGCCGCCCGGAGTCGACTTCCGGATCGTCGACGAGTACATCGAGGAGATCGACTTCGGGATGAAGGTCGACGCCGTGGCTCTGTCGGCGAAGACCTCCTGCGTCACGCACGCCTACCGCGTCGCCGACGAGTTCCGGCGGCGGGGGACCAGGGTGATCCTGGGCGGGATCCACGCCTCGCTCAGGCCGGAGGAGGCGGCGGAGCACGTCGACTGCGTCGTCACCGGCGAGGCGGAGACGCTTTGGCCCGTGGTGGTGAACGACCTCGCGGCCGGCACGCTCCGCGCGCGCTACGACGCCCTCGGGTTCCCGCCGATGGAGAAGATTCCGCTGCCGGCGTGGAGCGCGTCCCCCTACCGCCAGTACCTGATGCACCAGATCCAGACGACGCGCGGGTGTCCGTTCCGTTGCAAGTTCTGCTCGGTTCCCGACATCTCCGGCCAGGAGTTCCGCTTCAAGCCGGTGGAGAACGTTCTCCGGGAGATCGCCTCCATCCCCTCCGGCGGCGGGCCGATCGTGCGCGGCCGGCCGATGTACGTCGTCGACGACAACTTCATCTCCCGCACCCGCTACACCAAGGAGCTGCTGCGGGCGATGGTGCCGCACCACCGCGCCGGTCGGATCCCCTCCTGGTCGGCGGAGACGACGCTCAACGTCGCGATGGACGAGGAGATGCTCGACCTGTTCCGCGACGCCGGCTGCGCGACCCTGATCATCGGCTTCGAGTCGGTGAGCGAGGCGACGCTCAACGCGATGGACAAGCCGGTGAACTTTTCCCTCACCTATCCTGAGGCGGTGAACCGGATCCACGCCCGCGGGATCACCATCGTCGGGAACTTCATCGTCGGCTTCGACACCGACACCCTGGCCGTCTTCAAGCACACCCGCGACTTCATCCAGGAGACGGGGATCATCTATCCCTTCTTCTCGATCCTGACGCCGATGCCGGGGACCAACCTCCACGACGAGGTGAAGGCCGAAGGTCGTCTCGATCACTTCCGGTGGGAGCTCTACGACACGCGGCACGTCGTCTTCGAGCCGAAGCACATGTCACGCGAGCAGCTGATGGACGGGTACGTCTGGCTCTACGAACAGTGCTACGCCTCCGACCGCCTGTTCGAGCGGCTGGAGCGCCTGTGGAAGGGGCGCGCCAAGCCGGGGTCGACCTGGCTCGAGCGTCAGTTCATCGGCGCGCGCCTCGCGTGGGATGCGCGCGGCAGCGACGACGAACACCGGCGGCATTTCCGGGACGGCATCCGACTGATGAAGGCGATGCCGCACGCCGACGCCGGGCAGCTCCTCTTCACCCTCGACGGCTACGACTTCACCCGGTTCCTGCGCCGCTTCAACACGCCGAAGAAGCGCGAGCACTACGCGATCTTCGAGAACCCCGAGCCGGCGTTGGCCAAGGCCGAAGCGACGGCGGAGCTGTTGAAGATGCAGTGGGAGAACCACCGCGCCCAGCGCAACCGCACCGCTCCGCGAAAGGGGACCGGGGCGCCGCTGCAAGTGGTGCCGTGATGGCGTTTGCCCGGTTGCGGTCGACGGCGTCCACCGAACGATGAACGTCGTACGGAGACGGTTGATGGCCGGCGCCGGCGCGGCGGTGGCGGCGGCCGCCGGCGGCGAATGGCTCAAACTTCGGGGGACGTTCGATCACCGGCGTGCGGCCGCCCCCACCGCGCGAGATCGGTGGGCCGCGTCGATGCGCGCGCTCGCGGACGAACCCGGGCGCGCGTCGGTGGTGCACGTCGGGCAGTCGACGCACCTGATCGCGATGGGCAGGGCGCGGATCCTGACCGATCCCTGGTTCCACGATCCGGCCTTCGGCGCGCTCTCGCACGGAGCGGGGCCGGCCGTCCCGGCGGAGGAGATCGGACCGCTCGACGCGGTGCTGATCACGCACGATCACGCCGACCATGCCGATCGGCGGGCGCTCGACCGTCTCGACAAGAGGGCCCGGCCGATCGTCGCCACCGAGGGGTTGGCGGCCGCCTGCCGGCGCCTGGGGTTCGCGTCTCCGGTGGTCCTGTTACCGTGGGAATCGATCGTCGTCGCCGGCGTGGTGATCACCGCCGTGCCGGCGGAGCACGACGTCTACGAGGTCGGCTTCGTCCTGCGCGACGGTCCGCACGACCTCTACGTCGCGGGCGACACGCGGCTGTTCGACGGGCTCGACGAGATCGCGGAGCGTCTGGCGCCGCGGGCGGCGATCCTTCCCGTCGACGGAACCCGCCTGGCCGGAGGGGAGAAGTGGGTGATGGACCCCGCGGATGCCGTGGAGGCGGTCCGGCGCCTGGGTGTCCGGGTGGCGATGCCGTCGCATGCGGACGCGGTCCTTTCGGATGCGCTGGTGCGGGCCGCACGATTGGCGACGACGGTGGTGGGGGCGAACACGGAGTTCGTTCGGAGCGTTGGCGCGGCGTTGCCAGAGGTCCGCGCCGAAAGCCCCGGCCCAGGCGGGATGCTTCTCCTGTAGCCGGTTTGCGCGACGGACGCGGCGGCCGTCAGGGGAGGGGGCGGGAGAGCTCGCGCTTGATCTCGGAGATCTGCCGTTCGCGGTACGCGCGGTCCTCCGCCCCCTTTCCGCCGAGATGGCGCTGGGTCTCGTAGACGATCCGCGTCGGGCCGGAGAAGGCAAACGTCCCGTCGTTCACCTTTGCGCAGGGTGCGGCGTGGTTGCTCCGTCGGAAGCGCTCCCAGGTCTGCCCGACCTGCTCCACCGTCACCCGCTCGCCGCCGTCACGTCCGAGCCTTTCCACCCACGGAGCGAATGCGCGACTGCAGGCGGCCTGGTCCCGCATCGCCTCGGCCCGTTTCGATAGCTCGGCGTCGCGGTACCCGAACCATCCCCAGAATCCCTGTGCCGCGGACTTTTCCGAGTCGATCGCCATCTTCACGTAGTTCCTCTCCTGCTCGCGAAGCAGCCACCCCCATTCGGCGAACTCCTCCTTGGGATACGACCCGTACGGATTCCCCTCCAGCCGCGCAAGCTCCGTCCGCAGCGCTCGTCGGCGGGCGATCTCCGCCGCGCGCGCGTACTGGTTCGCGGTGGCGTTCCGGACCTCGGCCTGCCGGGCCTCGGCCCCGGGAGCCAACCGTGAGACGACCGACGCCAACTCGAACTCGCCGGCACGAAGATAGGTTTCGACCAGGTCGTCGACCGTGGTGGCATCGCCGTCGCAAAGTGCGAGCCACCGCCGGTTGCGTGTGGCGCAAGAGGGCTGACGGCCGCAGTTCGGTTCGTCCCGACAGCTCGAGGCCGGCGCGCGGCAGGCCGGGTCCCGGCCCGCCAACCGCGCCAGCGCCTCCACCGACGTCGGCCGGCCGCCGGCCGCCCAGCCGCCGGCGATCACCACCGCCCGCAGGCCGTTGACCATGCCTCCGATCTCCGAGGCCCGGACGATCCGGACGGCGAGGCGCGCCTGCTCGCGTGGCGGCAGTCGGCGGAACAGGTCGCTCTTCGACAGGACGCCGAAGACGTTCGCCAGGATCGCCCCGGTGATCGGCGTGGCGAGGCTCGATCCGTCGAAGAAGGAGGTACCCGGTCTTCCGCGGCCGGTGGAGAGGGCCAGCACCCCGACGCCGGGCGCGCGCACCTCGCCGCGCGGGAATCGCGGAGGTGTTTTCTGCGTCTCCGGATCCACCGCCCCGACGCGGAGCACGGGGTCGTCCGGATCGAGGACCGACGGATCGATTTCGTCCCCGACATTGCCGGCGCTCTTCACGAGTACGCACCCCCGCTCGGCCAGCGACTCGACGAAACCTGGATCGGCGCGCTCGTAGGGAAACAGGTCGCGGCCGGCCACCGAGAAGCTCAGGTTGATGACGCGGTGCCCGCCGGCGCAGGCCCCTTCGATCGCCGCCCGAGTGAGACCCTCGTGGAGGTTCTTCTGTCCCGGCGCGGTGACGCGGTACGAGGTGACGGCGGCCTTCGGGGCCAAGCCGATCCCGTCCGTCGCCACGTACAAAGAAACGACCGGGGTCCCGTGATCGTTGTCGTCCTGGTCGGGGAGTCCGACGCCGGCGTAGGCCGCCCGCGTCTCGACCGGGCTGGATGCGTACTTCATCGCGCCGGCAGCGAATCCGCTGTCGAACACCGCGACACGCGTGTGGCCGGCGGCCACCCCCAGGCGATCGAGCTCCTGTAGCATCAGCGGTCCGTCGACCGACTCCTGCGCGATGCGCGACAGGCGCGCGGGGAGGGCGCCCGGTTCCCGCCGCTGCGACCGGTCGCCACGCTCGAGGGCGTCGTACCAAACCTGGCGTTCGCCATAAGTGCAGCGGGCCTCGTCGGACCCCGCCAGTCCGCGAACGATCGCAGCCAGGTCGGCGAAGGTGCGGTTGGCCAACGGAGCCGCCGGATCGGGCGGGCAGTCGGTCCCGTCGACCCTGGGAAGGGCAGGCTGGTTCGGCTCGAGGGGCCGTTCCCGCAGCAGTGTCCGCACGCCGTCGGCTCGGCTCAGGCGCTCGAGCTCGGCGTCGGACGGAGGGGACGGGAGCCGCACGACCCAGGCCCGGTCGAAGCCGCCGAGCAGCTGGGCATCGCCGGGAAAAGCCCGGAACACCTCCTCCAGCGAGGCGCCGCGGTCGAGCCGCAGGAAGAGGTCGCGTTCGATCGGACCGAGGAACGGCTCGCGCGGCGGCGAAGCCTCGTCGCCGGCCGCAGAGGATCCCCAGTGGACGGCGAAGGCCGCCAGGGTCGCCGCCCATGCTCGCCGCCCGATGGCCCCCCGCGCCACCTCCCCACTCTACACCGGTCGCCAGCTTCCGGAGCGGATTGCCAGGCGGCGACGGCCGGGTATCGTTCGGGCCCATGCGTTCGGCCACCGAGTACCTCTGGTTCGAGACGAAGAAGCGCCGCGAGTTCGTGCGCATCACGGACGACGTCGCCCGCGTGGTGAAGAGGAGCGGCGTTCAGGAGGGGATCTGCCTCGTCTCGGCGATGCACATCACCGCATCGGTGTACGTCAACGACGCCGAAGACGGACTGATCGCCGACATCGAGGAGTGGGCGGAGCGGCTGGCCCCGTCGGGGGTCGACTACCGCCACCATCGCACCGGCGAGGACAACGGCGATGCGCACCTCAAGCGCCTGCTCCTGGGTCACCAGGTGATGCTGCCGATCACCGCGGGCACGCTCGACCTGGGTCCGTGGGAGCAGGTCTACTACGCCGAATTCGACGGCTGCCGGCGCAAGCGCGTGGTGGTCAAAGTGATCGGCGAATAGCGCCGGGCACGATCGAGTACGTCGCCGGCAGGATCCCCGGCTGCTCGCCGTCGGCCTCCACCCGCACCGGACCGTCCAGGGGGCGGGCCTCGACCTGTTGCACGCGGAAGTTGCGGACCTTGGGGTGCTCGTGGATGCGACCGGTGTAGAGGAGGCGGCCGTTCATCAGCGCCTCGAATCGCGTCATGTCGCCCACCAGCGTCAGGTCGAACCGCCCGTCGTCGACGATCGCCTTGGGGCCGGCCATCATCCCGCCACCGCAGTAGGGCGCGTTGCAGACGAACAGGACGTTCACCGTCGCCGTCTCCTCCGGCCCGCCGTCGAGCGAGAAGGCGACGCGCGGGTTGCGGTAGGTGGCGAGCGAGGCGATGGTCGCCGTGAGGAAGGTGGCGAAGCCGCCGAGCCGCTTCTTCGAGCGGTTGACGCGCGCCACCACGTCGCCGTTGGCGCCGAAGCCGGCGACGTTCAGGAAGTAGCGAGTCGCCCGCCCACCGCCGCCCGCGTCGGTGTAGTCGATGCGGCCGACGTCCAGTGGCGCGGTTTCGTTCCGGGCGAGCCGCCCGAACGCGGCGTCGGGGTCGCGCGGGATGCGCATGCCACGCGCGAAGTCGCAGCCGGTCCCGCGCGGGACGGTCCCGAAGATCGCCCCCTCGCGGACCGGCCGTCCGTCGTGGAAGAAGCCGTTGATCACCTCGTTGTTCGTCCCGTCCCCCCCGACGGCGACCACGCGCTCGACGCCGCCGACGAGCCCCGCCCGCGCGAGCTCGGTCGCGTGCCCGGGCCCCTCGGTGAGCGCCACCTCGACGTCCGGAAGGTGCCGCCGCGCGATCCTCGAGAGAAGCGGCCACTGCGCCGCGGTGCGTCCGCCCGCGGATCGCGGGTTCACCACCAGCAGGGTCCGGGGACCGCGACCGCTCGCACCCGCCGAGACGGTACCGCCGTTCAAGGCAGGAAGCCGAGGTAGACGTCCTCGTCGGGCCGATTGGAGAGGTTCACCTCGCCCGTGCCGTCGTACTTGACGATGAGGAGGTCGTCGAGGAACTGCCCGCGGTTGCGGGTGAAGATCACCCGTCCGTCGGGGGTGATGTCGCGGAACACCTCGTTGTCCGGGTCGGCGGCGACCACGGTGAGCTCCCCGCCCGCGGAGTTCACCGTGGCGATGTCGGTCTTGCCACCCTCGCCGGGGATCGTCATCACCACCCGGTTGGCGAGCGCGGCGTTGAACGTTTCGTAGTCTTCACTCTCGCGGAGCTGGATTTCGCTTCCGCCGGTCAACCGGACCGACCACAGCTTCTCGACGTCGTTCGTCGTCACCGAGAAGATCACCCGCTCCTGTTCGATGGCGTTGACGACCTCTTCGCCGTCGAGGTTGGCCAGGGTCCGCTCCCCCTCTCCGTCGGCTCCGATCGCGATCAGGTCGGATGGATCGCCGCGGTGGAACAGCACCGTATCGCCGACCACGCGGTCCATGCCGCTCGTCTCGAGCGTCGCCAGGATCGTCTCCGCCCCCCCTTCGTTCGGCACCGAGAGCAGCTCGAACTCGGGGGGGTCGAACGACGTTTGCCGCAACACGACCACCCGCCCGTCCTCGGTGATCGCCTGGAAGTCTTCGGGAACGTCGTCGGTGACGGCGAGCTCGGTGTGTCCGGTCCCGTCGGCGTTCGCCGCGTAGACGTTGCCGACGGTGTAGTTCCCGAGCTCGGGGTCCTCCACCAGCACCGCCTCCTGCACGATCACCCGCTCGCCGCGGATCGCGACGGCGTTTTCGCGCTCCGGGGAGTCGCTCACGGTCGCGAGCCCCGTGCCGTCGAGCTTGACCGAAAAGACGTCGGAGTTCGTCCCGGAGGAGGTGTAGACGACCCGGCCGGAGTCGGTGAATCCGAAGAACAACTCGGCGGGGCCGGCCGAGGTGAGCTGGACCTCGGACCCGCCGAGCGCGGGGATCGCGTACAGGTCGGCCGGGCCGGTCACCGGACCGCGACGGAAGACGAGCGTCGACCCGAAGATCCCGCCGAACGCCTCGTCCTGCGTCTCGTCTGCGAGCGCCAGCTCGCCGCTTCCGTCCAGCGGAACGAGGTACAGGTCGCGCCTCGGATTGACCGCCAAATCGGGTCCGGGCCCCTTCTCCACGATCAGATGGGAGGCGTCCGGCCAAGCGAGCACCCTGTAGACGTTGCTCGCGACGAGCGTCTTGTCGCTGCCGTCGATCCCGACCACGTAGAGATTGCCGGCGGTGCTGTTGACCGCCACGCGGTAGACGATCTCGTCCTGGTCGGTGAAGCCGACCAGCGACTTGGTACCGGTGGAGGTGTCGAGGTCGATCTTCCCCGTGCCGTCGGCCTCGACCACGGTGAGCGTGTCGTGCAGGCGGAATACGACCCAGCCGGGACGCGCCGGCTCCGGCGGGTTGGTGCCACGGTCCTTGCCGCCGCCCCCTCCGCCGCTCGAGCAGGCGGCGGCGAGCACGGCGAGGAGTAGGGCCAAGGGGGGCGTTTTCATCGGGGTCGCTCCGGTTGAATGGAGGGGCTAGGGCAGTCCAGCAGAGCCGGCCGCCCCGCGTCAATCGGCGGCCGGAAGCGCCACCTCGACCCTCGACTTCGACACCACCTGGACCTCGAGCTCGTCGAGCAGGCGGTCGTCCTCGCGGCGGAGGCGCAGCTGGTGTGGGCCGGGCTGCGCCTCGACCGTCACCCGCTTGGGGCCCACGCCGATCAGGCGTCCGTCGAGGAAGGCTCGCGCGTTCGCGGGGATCGCGAGGGTCACCGTTCCCGGCACCTCCAGTCGCTTCAGCGTCGCCACGAGCTCGACCGGCCGGGTGTCGTCGAGGTCGATCTCGCGCGCCCAAGGGGCGTAGTCGGGGTGGATCGCTTCGACGAGATATGCGCCGGGAACGGCGAGACCGGTGACGACCGCCGGCGTCTTGGTCACCGACTCCCCGTCGACCATCAGCTCGGCGCCCGCGGGAACGGTGCGGATCGCAATCCGTCCGAGCCGGAGCGGATCGACCCCCTCCGCGGCCCGCGGAAAGACGACGACGTCGGACGAGCCGGCGACCGCGACACCGCTCGTGTCGAAGAGCACCGGCTCGCCGTCGAACGAGCCGCCGTGGCGAGAGACCAGACCCGCGATCGTGACGCCGGCGGCGGCGGCCAGCGCCCCCGCCGTCAGCAGCCGCCGCCGCCGGCGGACCGGCGCGATCCGCACCACCGAGCCGCTCGGTCCCGATCGCGACGTCGGCCGGTCGAGAAGCCGCAGGTCGTTGTTGCCGGTCGGCAGGAACGTAACGGGCGGCGCCTTGGCCTGCGGAGCTGGGCGAAGGTCCGCTCGTCCGGGCGGACTGCCGACCGGTGCGGCGCCGGGTCTCTTCGAGGTCTCCGCGACCGGCGAAACGGCCCACTCGTTCGTCGGGGCGGCGGCGGGGTCGGAGACGGGTGGGGTGACGACGGTGGCGACATGGGTACGCATCTCCGCCACGGCGCGCGCCTCGACCTCGGCTACCAGCAGCTCCGCCGGCAGTGCCGACTCGCGCGTGCTCTCCGCGTCGAACGGCGCCGGTGCCGGCTCCGATCCGATTCGCTCGGCGCGCTTCTCCGGCGCGGCCGGCGGAGACTCCAGCTCGGCGACCGAGAAGGTGAGGGTCGGCTTGGCGGGCGGATCGGGCCGGAGCACGGAGGGCGAAAGCACCGGCGTCGCTTCGACCGACTCGGCATCCGGAAACAGATCGACCAGCCATCGGGCGACCCCCGCTGCGTCGACCGACTCCGACTTCTTGGCGCGCACCGACGCGAGGTAGAGCAGCAGGTCGTCGAGCATGGCGCCGGCGCTGGGGTAGCGGTCGTCCGGGTGGAGCGCCATCGCCCGGCGCATCACGTTCTGCAGCGCCGGCGGCAGATCGCCGCGGATTCGCTCCGGCGGCACGAACTCCGCCAGCTTCACCTTCTCCAGGGTGGCGTGTCCGAGGAGCGGGAAGGCGCGCTCCCGGACCAGTAGCTCGTAGAGCACCGACCCGAGGGCGAAGACGTCGCTGCGGCGGTCGAGCGCCTCCCCCGCCGCCTGTTCGGGGGACATGTAGGAGTACTTGCCGCGGATCAGGCCGGCGCCGGTCTCGGTCGAACGCGCCGCGCTTCGGGCGATCCCGAAGTCGAGGATCTTCACCTCGCCGTTCCAGGAGACGACCACGTTTTGGGGGCTGACGTCGCGGTGGACGATGTGCAGCGGCCGGCCCTGGCTGTCGGCCTTCTTGTGCGCGTAGTCGAGCCCACGCGCGACCTCCGAGACGAGGTAGGCGCAGAGCGGGTCGGAGGGGTAGCGGCGGACGACCTTGGCACGGCGCATCGCGACGCTCAGGTTTGCGCCGGCGACGTACTCCATCGCGATGTAGTACTCCCCCTCGGCGGCACCGAAGTCGAGGATCCCGACGATGTTGGCGTGCGAGAGGGTGGCGGCGATCCGCGCCTCGTCGACGAACAGCGACACCGCCTCCGGGTCGGAGGCGAATCCGGGGAGGATGAACTTGATGGCGACGATCTTCTCGAAGCCCAGCGCCCCGACCTGCCGTCCGCGGAAGACGCGCGCCATCCCGCCGGAGGCGAGCGGCTCGAGCAGCTCGTAGGGGCCGAAGCGTTCGGGCATCCGCGCCGGATCCCGCGGGAAGCCCCCGCGGACGATCCGCACCGCGATCATCCGCTCGATGCGCCGCTGGCGACAACCGTAGCCAGGTGGTGATCGCCGCCGTTGCCGCAGCCGTGCCCCAACCGGTGACGGCACCCCCCCGGGGCGGCGCGGCCGAACACGAGACGGATCGCACGGTTGGCCGTGGCACATCGCTTGAAGCGCGTGCGCGCCCATGAAACGCATCGATTCGTTCCTCGCGGCCGCCGCCGCGGTGGCGATCCTCGCCGTCGCCGGACACGCGCGCGCCGACATCCTGTTCGTCGACGTGAACGACCAGAAGGTCGAACGGGACGCCGCCGTCGAAATGGCGCGCCGTCACGGCCAGCGCATCCACGTCGTGACCGGGAACGACAAGATCGAGAGCGGACTGGAGGAGATCTACGCCCGCGCGGGGCGGGGGGAGATCTCCCTCGACACCGTCGTCATCTCCGGACATTCCGGCGGTACGAGCTTCTTTGGCAAGAACGGATACCTCTCCTACGAGAAACTCAAGGGTTTGGCGGAGCGCCACCCCGCCGCCAACCGACAGGTGCGCCACTTCATCGGACTCGGTTGCTACACCGGGACCCCGTTCTCGGCGGCCGAATGGGGCACGCTCTTCCCGAGTCTCACCACCGCCTCCGGCTTCGACGGAATCGGACCGTCGGGCGTCTGGAGCGCGCGTTTCATGTCGCAGGTCTACGGCGCCATCGCCGACGCGCGCGCGCGGGCCGGCTCCGAGGACCGCCTCGCGACGAGGCTCGCGGGCGACGTGACGGCGATGCGCGACGTGAAGTCGGCGCTGGCCGCGCTGCAAGCCGTCAAGATCACCAACGCGTCGTTCGCGCTCTGCGAACAGTTCTACAAGACGACCGGCACGCCGGCCCCCGCCGCGCTGCGCACCGCCGTCGAAGATCGCACGCGATCCGTCTTCTCGTCCTACTACGACGGCTCCTACGGCTACGAGGACGTGCCGACCGACATCAACGCGCCGTCGCCGCTGCGGAGCTACTACGCGCTGGTGCAGAGCTACCTCCCCGTGGCCCCCGCCTCCGAGCGTGCGCGACTGTTGGAGCTGAAGGACCAGGCGCTCCGCCTGATCTACTTCGTCGCTGTGAAGAAGAACTGGTCGCGCGCACACGCCGCCGACCGCGCGGCCGCCAACCGAGCGCTCGCCGGGCTCGGGGTGCAGGTCCCGGACGGAGCGACGCTGGCGACGACGCGCCGGCGGGAGGTGGTGGAGCTGGTGACGAAGCTCCTCGAGGCGGAGCCGAAGCTGGGCGACGGGAGCGACGCGGAGGCGGCGAGGCGGGTGATCGCGGCGGCGAAGCGGGAGCTGCTGGAGCTGAAGACGCCGGTGGAGTGGATCGACTGACGGGGGCCCCGGCGGGTCCACGCGCCTGCGAACGCCGCCGCGTCCGGTGCCGCGGTCGCGACCCCGGATGAGGTGGCCGCTACAACGCGTCTCGCACCAGGCCGAGCAGGTCGACGGCCTCCACGCCGCTCGAGCGGAAATGACCCACGCAGGTGCCGCACGTCGTGACGATCGTCGCGCCGGCGTTCCGCGGTTCCTCGGCTCGCGCCTCGGCCATGCGGCGGGCGGTGTCGGGCATCGTGTCGGGGAGGAGGGCGCCGCCGCCGCAGCAGACGGTGTCGCGGCGGTTCCAGGCGAACTCGCGCAGCGGGTTCAGGAGCACCGCGGCCAGCACGGCGCGGGGGTCGTCGACGATCCCCAACTCGCGGCCCAGGGTGCAGGGGTCGTGGTAGTAGAACGTTCCCTTGACGCGGCGGCGGGCCTTCACCACCCGCTCGCGGAAGAAGCTCGCCACCCATTCGGAGACGTGGAGGATCTGCGGGGCGAGGCGGATCTTCCGGCGCGGATAGAGGACCCGGAGCGTCCAGGCGCAGCCGGCGTCGGCGACGACCACCTTGCGGCGGCGGGCGATCGACTTCGCGAATGCGCGCGCGTGCTCGTCGAAGCGGTCGAGCCGGCCGGACCACCAGAGCGAGGAGCCGCAACACCCCGCGGCCTCCCGATTCGTCGGTGCTGCGCGTGCTTCGTCGGTGGCCTCCGGGAAGGCGACGCCCCGGACGCCGAGCCGTTCGACGAGGCCGACCAGGGTGGAGACGCCGCTCGCGTCGCCGCCGCAGCCGGGCAGCACCAGGATCGGTGCGTCGGGGACCTTGAGTGCCGAAGGGATCGCGTCGAGGCGCGGGCCCGGGCGGATCCGGCGGACGTCCGCGGTGGCGCGCAGCGCGACGAGGGCCGTCGCGACGTCGGTGCCGTGCAGGCAGTAGTCGGTGCAGTGGCCGCAGCCGGTGCAGCCCCAGGAGGTCTCGACCGCGGCGTCGAGCGGCAGCGCCCCCTTCGCGGCGAGGAAGGCGGCCCCCATCTTCCCCCACGGCGTCAGCGTCTCCTTCGCGTCGGCCTCGGCGACGGGGCAGGAGAAGCGGCACATCTTGGGGCAGTAGGCGCACAGCTCGTAGAGCGTCGCGTGCGCCGCCAGCGGGTCGGAGGCGCCGCGGCCGCCCCCGACGAGCCGCCCGAGCGCGCCACCGAGCTTCGGGCTTGCCGCCGGCTTCGGGCCTGCGGCCGGACCCGGGCCTTCCGCCGGCTTCGCGGCCGGCCTCCCATTCGCGGCGCGCCTACGCATTCGCCCCTCCGCACGCCAGGACGCCCCGGGGGTCGAGGGTCGTCGCCAGCCGTTCGAGGAGCCGACGCGCCGTCTCGGACAGCGGCGCCGCGTTGCCGTCGGCGTCGGTGAGCGGGCGGCAGCCGGCGGAGCGCAGCGCGTCGAGGCGCTCCGCGCCGCCGGCGCCCCCGGCGGCGACGGCGTAGCCGCCGTGGCGGTCGAACGCCGGGATCCCGAAGGCGGCGGCCGGACCACGGAAGGCGGGAAGCGACGCGGCGGCGGCCAGCGATTCGAAATCACCGTAGGCCCAAACCGGCTCGCGCTCCGCCCCGAGCCGCGCCGCCGCGCGGTCGGCGTGCGCGAACCACGAATCGTCGGGGGCCGGGTCGGGGCGTCCCCCGGCGGCGCGCAGCTCCTTCTTCGCGGCGGCGGCCAGGCCGCGCGTCCACTCGGCCGATCCGACGAACGTTGCGGCGAGTCTCGCTCCGCGCCGCGCTTCCGGCCCGGCGGGCCAGATCCCGGCGGAGGTGGGAGGGAGTCCCGCCGAGGTCAGCGCCCCCAGCGCGCGAACCGCCTCGGCCGTGCTTTCGAAGCCGAAGCCGAGGAGGAGGCGCTCCTCCGGTTCGCGGTAGAGGCGCAGCGTCGCCTCGGTGATCACCCCGAGCCGGCCGCGGCACCCGAGCACCAGGCCGTCGAGGTCGGGGCCGGTCGCCTGGCGCGGGGCGTGTCGCGTGCGGACGCGCGTGCCGTCGGCGAGGACGAAGCTCGTCGCGACCACGTGCTCGGCGAGGCGGCCGCGCGAGGGGCTGGCGAGCGGCGGAACCCCGCCGGCGAGGCAGCCGCCGAGCGAGACCCGCTCGGCGAAGCCGCTCAAGGGGAAGCCGAGCGTGTAGCCGCGCCGGACGAGCGCGCGCTCCAGCGTGGCGATCGGGATCCCCGTCTGCGCCGTGACGGTCAAGGAGACGTCGTCCAGCGCGAGCAGGCTGTCCAGCCGGCGCAGGTCGAGCACGACGGCCCGCCCGCGCGGAAGGGCGTCGGGTACGAGGCCCCGGACCGACGTTCCGGCCACGACGACCGGGATCGAACGATCGTGCGCCAGCGCCATCGTCCGTTCGAGCTCCCCGGGATCGCCGGGGGCGACGATCCACGCGTCGGGAAGTCCGGCGAAGGCGCGGGCCGCCGGTCCGACCGCGACGTGGTCCTCGCCGACGATCTCCTGGAAGAGGGCGAGCTCCCGCTTCACAGCCCGAGCCTCCCCGGGTTGAACGTCCGCTGCGGGTCCAGCGATCGCTTCACCGCTTTGAGCGCCGTCATTCCGCCCGGCCCCAGCTCTTCGGGGAGGAACCGCGCCTTCGACAGGCCGACTCCGTGGTGGTGGCTGATCGTCCCACCGGCCTCGAGCGTCGCGGCCAGCAGGTCGCTCCAGATCTGGTCGTAGATCCGCCGGCCGTCGGCGGCGTCCCGCCCCGCCGAGACGAACGTGAAGTAGATCGAGCAGCCTTCGGCGTAGGCGTGGGAGAGGTGGGCCATGACGAAGGCGTTGCGACCGATCGCCTGCTTCACCTCGCGATAGAGACGCGGGAGGCGTTCCCAGCTGGCGGCGACCTCCGCGGTGTCGTTGAACGCCCCCGCCGCGAAGACCTTCGACTGGCGGTAGGAGATGGCGTAGCGCCGCCGTTTCCAACGTTCGGCGGGGGCCGGCCCCAGGTCGGTCGCTTTCCTCGACGACAACAGGCGTTCCGTCTCGGCCTCTTCGAGGAGCGTCGCCGTCCGGGCACCCTCGAACATCAGCACCAGCAGGCACCGGCCCGGGACGGCGTCGGCGATGCGGTTGAGCAGGCGCGGGTTCTGGAGCAGCGTCGCGACCGCCCGTTTCCCGAGACCCGGGAACAGCCCGAGGATCGAGCCTCCGAGCCTCTTCGGCGAGAGAAGGGCGGTCAGCCCGGAGCCGTCCCCCGGGGCGTGCTCCTTCCCCGCCAGCGCGAGCAGCGTGTCGAACTCGTCGTAGAGCCGCACCACGGCCGGCCGAAGGCCCGCCTGCAGGACGGTCCGGATCGCCTGGATCCCGTCGTCGATCGACGCAAAGGAGTAGGCCCGGAGACGCTGGCACTCCGCGAGCCGGTGGATGCGCAGCCTCGCGGCGGTCGCGACCCCCAGCGTGCCTTCGGCGCCGACGAACAGCTGCGAGAGCTCCGGCCCGGTCGTGTCGTCGGTGCGGACGATCTCGCCGTCGGGGAGGACCAGCTCCAGCCCGAGCACCATCTCCTCGATCTTCCCGTACTTGGTGGAGAGCTGTCCGGCACTGCGACCGGCGACGAAGCCGCCGAGCGTCGAGCAGTAGATGGAGGAGGGGAAGTGGCCGAGCGTCGCCCCGCGCGCGTTCAGGGCGCGCTCCAGGATCTCCCCCACGATCCCGGTCTCGACCTCCGCCGTCCCGTTGGCGCGCTCGACCGAACGCAGCCGCCGCAGCCGCTTCAGGTCGAGGACCAGAACCCGGTCGCCGTCGGCGCGCGACGGCTCGGTGGCGCGCGCCGCGCCGCAGACGCCGGCGCCGCCGCCGAACGGGACGACCGTCATCCCCTCGTTCCGGGCAAACGTCACCAGGGCGGCGACCTCGTCGACCGTGCCGGGCCAGGCGATCAGTTCCGGGCCGGGAGGGAGCGTGCCGTCGGTCAAGCCCAGGAGGTCGCGGGGCCACAGATCCCGAGCGTAGGCGGCGCGGTCGGCGATCGAGCCCGAGACGAGCCCGCCCCGGATTCGCCGGGCGACCTCCTGGCGCCGTCGATCGGTCGCGGCGTTCATCGAATCGGGGGGATCGCTTCCGGAGGGACCATCGGATTCGTCGGCTCCTCGGCGTCGCGCCAGCGGCGATTCCGGAAGACGAGCTCCCGGTAGCGCCGGACCTCGGCGGCGATCGCCGGCTCGCTCCAGCCGAGCCGGCGGCCGATTCGCCATCCCGCTTCGGCGGCGATCGAGAATCCCTGGTCCTGCGCCCGGTAGAAGATCCCGGTCCGCCGCACGAGGACGTCCTCCAGGCCGAGCGCCATCTCGCGCGCCGCCGCCCATTCGATCTCGGCCCACAGGTGCGGCAAGGCCGGGTCGACGCGCGAGCCGAGCCGCCCGCCGGTGTCGGACGCCGCGAACGACAGGAGGTCGACCGCCCGCGAACCGTAGGTCTCGACCAGGTGCGCACAGCCCGCGGGATCGACGCCGAACCGGTGGCGCAAGTGCCCCGCCAACCGCTCGAGGTCGGCCTCCGACTCCAGGCCGACCGCCCCCGGAAGCGGGACCTCCGCCGTGACCGACGCCGGGAGCGCCGGTCCGCCCCGCTCCCGGAGGCGTCGCGCCACGAGGTCGCCGAGCGTCTCCATCATCCGACGATAGGTGGTGAGCTTCCCTCCGAAGACCGCCACCAGTCCGTTGGGGGTCTCGAGCACCCGTTCCTCGCGGGAGACCTCGCTTTCGCGCTTGCCGGGCTCGTTGACCATCGGTCGGACGCCGGCCCAGGAGGAGATCACGTCGTGCGCGGCCAGACCGGAGGCGGGGAAGGCGTCCCTCGCCGCCTCGAGCAGGTAGTCGACGTCGGAGGCCTCGACCTCGACCTCGCCGGGATCGCCGTCCCAATCGGTGTCGGTCGTGCCCAGCACGCTGTGTTCGTGGAACGGGAGCGCGAACAGCACCCGCCCATCACGCGGGCTCAGAAGGACGACCGCGGCGCGCAGCGGGAGCTTCGCGGCCGGAACGACGACGTGCACCCCCTTCGTCCGCCGGAGAAGCGGGCTCCCCTTCCGGTGCGCGTCGAACGCCGACAACAGCTCGTCGGTCCAAGGGCCGGTCGTCGAAACGACGACCGTGGCGTGGACCTCGACGTGCCGTCCCGAGACCTCGTCCCGGACGACCGCCCCGCAGACGCGCGCGCGCCCATCTCGGGCCAGGCCGCGAAGCGGCACCGCCGCGGTCGCGCGGGGCACCGCGATCGCCCCCGCCTCCTGCGCCGCGAGGACGTTCTCCAGCACCAGCCGCGCGTCGTTGGTCCGGTAGTCGAAGTAGACGTAGGCGCCGCGGAGACCGGCGGTGTCGAGGGTGGGGAGGTCGTTCGACAGCGCCGACCTCTTCACGAAACGATGGTTGCGGTGGCGCCGGAACAGGGCGAGCGCGTCGTAGATCGTGAGCCCCGCCTTGATCTGCCAACGGGGGAACGGCCCGCCGTCGCGGATCGGGAAGGCGAAGGGGAGGGGGCGCGCCAGGTGCCGCGCCTGTCGCGACAGCAGCCGGCACTCGGCCGTGCTCTCGAAGACCAGACCGACCTTCCCCTCCTTCAGGTAGCGGAACCCCCCGTGGATCAGCCGCGAGCTGCGCGAGCTGGTGCCGACGCCGAAGTCCCCCCGCTCCACCAGCGCCACCCGGGCGCCGCGCAGGGCGAGATCGCGGGCGAGGCCGGCGCCGTTGATGCCGCCGCCCACGATCAGGACATCAAGAGGGCGGTTCAAGTCGGCGAGCAGCGCGCCGCGGTCATGGAGAGAAAACGACATCGCGCTTCAGGGCCGCCCGTTTCGGAAAATGGAAAATGGACAATGGAAAATGGAAAACC
>CAYJRR010000070.1:0-24570 GCA_964372275.1 uncultured bacterium | reverse complement strand
CCAAGGACGCGGGGCGGCTGGCGGGGCTGGAGGTCTTGAGGCTGCTCAACGAGCCGACCGCGGCGGCGCTCGCCTCCGGGCTGGACAAGGGCAGCCAGGGGACCTTCGCGGTCTACGACCTCGGGGGCGGGACGTTCGACATCTCGATCATGGAGATCGGGAACGGCGTCTTCGAGGTCGTCTCCACCGCCGGCGACACCTTCCTGGGCGGCGAGGACTTCGACCGGGCGATCCTCGAGCACCTGGCGGCCGAGTTCCAGGCCAAGACGAGGATCGACCTGCGCCAGGACCGGATGGCGCTGCAGCGATTGAAGGACGCGGCGGAGACGGCGAAGAAGGAGCTTTCGACCGCGACGCAGACTGAGGTCAGTCTCCCCTTCATCGCCTCCGACGGCACCGGATCGCTCCACCTGAACTCGACCTTGACGCGCGCCAAGTTCGACGAGTTGGTCGGACCGCTCGTCGACCGCACGCTGCGGATCTGCGATCAGGCGTTGCGCGAGGCGAAGCTCGAGCGGACGGCGATCGACGCGGTGATCCTGGTCGGAGGACAGACGCGCTCTCCGCTGGTCCAGCGGCGCGTCGGGGAGTTCTTCGGCAAGGAGGCGTCGAAGGGGGTTCACCCCGACGAGGCGGTGGCGGTCGGAGCGGCGATCCAGGGGGCGGCGCTCTCGGAGCAGAGCGAGATGCTGCTGCTCGACGTGACGCCGCTGTCGTTGGGGATCGTCACCGTCGGAGGGTACTTCAAGAAGCTGATCGAGAAGAACACCACCGTTCCCTGCCAGAAGAGCGAGGAGTTCACCACCGCGCACGACAACCAGACGGCGGTGAAGATCCGCGTCATGCAGGGCGAGTCGAACAAGGCGGAAGAGAACGCCCTGCTCGGGGAGTTCCTCCTCACCGGCATCCGGGAGGCGCACCGCGGCGAACCGACGATCGACGTCACCTTCTCGATCGACAGCGACGGGATCGTCAACGTCTCGGCCCGCGACCGCACCACCGGAAAGCAGCAGGGGATCACCGTGACCGCCGGGTCGGGTCTGACCGACGAAGAGGTCGCGAAGATGGCCGACGCGGCGCGCGACTTCGAGGTGGCGGAGAAGCGCGAGGAGTCGATCGAAGGGGCGCGGCAGAGGCTGGAGAGCCTGGTGCACGACCTGGCGCGGCGGATTCCGTCCTTCGCCGGGCGTGAAGAGGCGTTGGCGCGCGCCCGGGCCGCGGTCGAGACGAGCCGCACGCTGCTGAAGGGGGGCGATGCGGCCCGCATGCAGCAGGCGATCGCGGAGCTGACCCGCCTCCTCGAGTCGGTCGGACCTTGAGCGAGCACGACCGACGCCTCTCCGAACGGATCGAGGAGGGGCTCTTCTTCTACGGCGTCGGGAAGGTGCACGAGGCGATCGCGTGCTGGCGCAAGGTGGTCGAGACCGATCCTCGCAACGAGCGGGCGCTCGACTACCTCGAAAGCGCCGGCGTCGACGTGAGCTCCCTTCGGGGCGCAGAAGCCGTCGCTTTCGAAGGACAACGTTCCTCGCCCCGGGCGCGCGCGGTGCTGCCGAGGCCGGCCGGTCTCGTCGCGCCGCCTCCGATCCCGGCGGTCAGTCCGGGCGCCGGAACGCCTTCGCCGGCGCGATCCGACCGGCCGGCCGGTTCGCCTCGCCCGTTCGGCTTCCCGCGCGGCAGCGCCGCGCTCCCGGGGCTGCGCGAATTCCTCGACGCGTTGCCAAAGAACGTCGCCGCTTCGTCGCGCGGTACGGGGCGTCTCGACGGCACCCTTGCCGGCTCGCCGCCCGCGCCTCCGGCCGCTCGACCGGCGGCGACGCCGGCGGACGCGAGGTCCCCGTCGAGCGCGGGGTCCGCGATGGGCGGAGCCGTTGCCGGCGGTAGGCCGGCGGTCGCGGCGCCGCGTGCGGCGCCACCGGCGGCGCCGATCCTTTCCGGTACGCTGTTCCGCGCGGGCGCGGCACCGGTCTCGTTCCGGACTCGGCCGGCGCCGGCGCCGTCGATCGTGGACCTCTCGCCGGTGGCGGGCCCATCGGCGGCCGGAGGTCCCGCGGCGGCCACCCCGGTCCGCCGGGATACGGTGGCGTCGATTCCGCAGCTTCCGCCGGAGCCGGCCGGTGCGGAGGACGGTATCGCCGCGGCGGCGCGGCTGTTCCGCGAGGGACGGATCGAGGACAGCTACGCCCGGCTCGAGCGCGAGGCACGGGAGCGACCGGCCGTCGACGAGACGCTTCGCCGCGCGCTCGAAGGAACGCGCAAGGCGTACCTCCTGGCGTTGACCAACCAGTGGCGCGCGTCGGTGCTGGTCCCGCGCCGAAAGCGCGCTCCGACGGAGGCGATGCGACTCGACCTGTCGGGCGAGGCGGGGTACCTCTTCGCCCGCATCGACGGCGTCACCACCGTCGACGACCTGATCGCGGGCAGCGGCCTCGATCCGTTCGTCGCGCTTCGCGCCCTGCAGCGGCTGCTCCAACAGGACGCGATCGACGTGCTCGGTTGACGCGGCGTAAGGCCCGGCGGCGCGGCGGGACTTTGACTTCACCCCCCTCCCGTTCTACGTTGGGCCGCCTCGCATCGCCCGCCACGAGGTTTTTCCGATGAAGCGACGCCTCCTCACCCCCGGTCCGACGCCGATCTCGCCCGAGGTCGAGCGGGCGATGAGCGCGCCGCTCGTCTACCACCGAGCGCCGGCGTTCAAGGAGATCGTGCTCCGGGTGCGGGAGAACCTTCGGTGGCTGCTCCAGACGACGGAGGGCGAGGTGGCGGTGCTCACCTCGTCCGGCTCCGGCGCGATGGAGGCGGCGGTCGTCAACCTGCTCTGCCGCGGCGACGAAGCGATCGTGGTGCGCGCCGGGAAGTTCGGGGACCGGTGGGCCCAGCTCTGCAAGGCGTACGGGATCGCGGCCGTCGGCGTGGAGGTGGAGTGGGGCCGGGCGGTGACCGTCGAGGCGGTGAAGCGCGCTCTCGACGGCCATCCCAAGGCGCGCGCCGTCTTCGTGCAGGCGTCGGAGACGTCGACCGGCGTCGCCCACCCGGTGAGGGAGCTGGCTGCGCTGACCGCGTCCCGGCCCGAGACGCTCCTCGTCGTCGACGGAATCAGCGGCATCGGCGTCTTCGATCTCCCGATGGACGCGTGGGGGATCGACGTGTTGGTCGGCGGATCGCAGAAGGCGTTCGCGCTCCCGCCGGGACTGGCCTTCGTCGGTTTGCGCCGCAAGGCCTTGGCGGCGATGGAGCGCTCCGACCTGCCCAAGTTCTACTTCTCCCTCGCGAAGGAGATTGCCAGCCAGTCGAAGGGGGAGACGGCCTGGACGCCGGCGATCTCTCTCGTCGCCGGATTCGACGCGAGTCTTCTGGCGATGAAGGCCGAGGGGCTGCCGGCGCTCTTCGCGCGCCATGCGGCTCTCGCCCGCGCCACCCGGGCGGGGGTCGTGGGGATGGGGCTGGAGCTGTTCGCCGCGGCTTCGCCCTCCGATTCGGTCACCGCGATCCGGGTGCCGGCGAGGATCGACGGCCAGGCGGTGGTCAAGGAGATGCGCGACCGCCATGGGATCACGATCGCCGGCGGTCAGGACGCGCTCAAGGGGAAGATCTTCCGACTCGCGCACATGGGATACGTCGACCGCTTCGACGTGTTGACCGCGCTCGCGGCGTCGGGGGAGGTGTTGGGACGCCTCGGCGCCAAGGTCGACGTGGCCCGGGGGCTTGCCGCCGCCGAGGCGGCGCTCGAAGGGGCCTGACGTCACCGCCGTGCCGACGCCGCTGCCCAAGATCCTGGTCTCCGACGACCTCGCCGAGGAGGGGCTGCGGCTTCTGCAGAGCCATCCGGCGCTCGACGTCGCCTACCGGCCGGGTTTGAAACCGGCGGACCTGGTCGCCGCGATCGCGGAGTTCGAGGGGTTGGTCGTCCGCAGCGCCACCCAGGTGACGGCGGAGGTGATCGCCGCGGCGGCCCGTCTGAAGGTGATCGGGCGCGCCGGGATCGGCGTCGACAACGTCGACGTCCCGGCGGCGACCGCCCGCGGAATCGTGGTGATGAACACCCCTTCCGGGAACGCCACCACCACCGCCGAGCACGCGCTGGCGCTCCTGATCTCCACCGCGCGGAAGATCCCGCAGGCGTGCGCCTCGATGAAGGCCGGCAAGTGGGAGAAGAAGAAGTTCACCGGGAGCGAGCTGACCTCCAAGGTGTTGGGGATCGTCGGACTGGGGAACATCGGCAAGATCCTGGCCGACCGCGCGCGAGGCCTGAAGATGCAGGTGCTCGCCTACGACCCGTTCCTGACGCAGGAGGCGGCGGAGCGCATCGGGGTGGAGAAGGTCGAGCTGCCCGAGCTCTACCGCCGGTCGGACTTCATCTCGGTCCACACGCCGCTGACCGACCAGACGCGGGGTCTCGTCGGGCGCGAGGCGTTCCAGGCGATGAAGCCGGGGGTGCGGATCGTCAACTGCGCCCGCGGCGGGATCGTCGACGAGGCCGCGCTGCTCGCCGCGCTCACGGAGGGGAAGGTCGCCGGCGCCGCACTCGACGTCTTCGTCGAGGAGCCGCCACCTCCGGATCACCCGTTGGTGAGGCACGAGAACGTGGTCTGCACGCCGCACCTCGGCGCGTCGACCGCCGAGGCGCAGGTCAAGGTGGCGATCGAGATCGCGGAGCAGCTCGGCGACTACTTCGCCACCGGCCAGATCCGCAACTCGGTGAACGTCCCGGCGATCTCCGCCGACCTCTTGAAGCAGCTCAAGCCCTACCTCCTTCTGGGGGAGAAGCTGGGGAGCCTCCTCGGCCAGCTGGCGGAGGGCACCTTCTCCGAGATCGACCTGCGCTTCGAAGGAGAGATCGCGGCCTACGACGTCACGCCGATCGCGACCGCCATCGTCCGCGGCGTGCTGGCGCCGGTGCTCGACTCGACCGTGAACTACGTCAACGCGCCGGTGATCGCGCGGCAGCGGGGGATCCGGGTCGTGACCTCGACCTCGCACGCGCCGACCGACTTCACCAACCTGATCACCGTCTCCCTCCGGCCGGGGCCGTCCGTCGCGGGGACGATCCTCGGACGCTCCGCGCCCCGGATCACCCGCTTCGGCGACTTCTCGCTGGAGGCGCTCCCCGAAGGGAACATCCTCGTGCTGCGCAACTACGACCGACCCGGCGTCGTCGGCAACCTGGGGACGCTGCTCGGGAGGAACCAGGTCAACATCTCGCGCATGCAGCTGGGGCTGGCGCCGAAGGACGCGCAGGCCGTCTCCTTCATCAACATCGACACGCCGGCGAGCGAGCCGCTGCTGGCGGAGATCGCGCGCCTGCCGAACGTGATCTCGGTCAGACAGGTCACCCTCTGATGCCGAACGCGGTGATCGTCGGCGCCCAATGGGGCGACGAAGGGAAGGGGAAGGTGGTCGACGTCCTCACCGAGCGGGCGGACGTCGTCGTCCGCTTCCAGGGGGGGAACAACGCCGGCCACACGCTGGTGGTCGGCGGCGAGAAGACGGTGCTGCACCAGATCCCCTCCGGCATCCTCCATCCGCGCGTCGTGTGCGTCATCGGCAACGGGGTGGTGGTGAACCCCGAGGTGCTGCTCGACGAGATCCGCGCGCTGCGCGCGCGGGGGGTCAAGGTCGAGCCCTCCAACCTGATGCTGTCGGACCGGGCCCACTTGATCATGCCCTACCACCAGCGGATCGACGTGGCGCGGGAGGCGGCCTCGGGAAGTGGAAAGATCGGGACGACCGGACGGGGGATCGGGCCGACCTACGAAGACAAGATGGCCCGCAAGGGATTGCGGCTGTGCGACCTGCTCGACGAGTCGGTCTTCGAAGCGAAGCTCCGGGCGGTGCTCGAGGAGAAGAACCACTACCTGGAGGCACGGCTCAAGGCGTCCCCCTTCGCGTTCGAGGAGATCGCGATGCCGTTCCGCGAGTTCGCGCGGGCGCTCCGCCCCTTCGTCGGCAGCACCGCCGCCTTCCTCGACGGAGAGATGCGGGCCGGGAAGAGCGTCCTGTTCGAAGGGGCGCAGGGGGCGCAGCTCGACGTCGACCACGGGACCTATCCCTACGTCACCAGCTCGTCGACCGTCGCCGGCGGGGCGTGCACCGGCGCCGGCGTCGGTCCCACCTGGATCGACGCGGTCGTCGGGATCTCCAAGGCCTACACCACCCGCGTCGGCTCGGGACCGTTCCCCACCGAGATCCACGGCGAGGAGGGGGAGCGGCTGCGGAAGCGCGGGGCGGAGTACGGGTCGACGACCGGCCGGCCGCGGCGATGCGGTTGGCTCGACGCGGTCGTGGTGCGCGATGCGGTGCGCGTCAACGGTCTGACCGGCGTCACGTTGATGAAGATGGACGTCCTGACCGGCACCGACCCGATCCGCATCTGCACCGGGTACCGTCTCGACGGGCGGGTGGTCGACGACGTCCCGGCGTCGCTGGAGCAACTGGAGCGCGCCGTCCCGGTCTACGAGGACCATCCGGGATGGACCGAGGACCTCGCCGGGATCACCTCGTTCGACGCGCTTCCGACGAACGCGCAGTCCTACGTCCGACGCGTCGAGTCGCTGATCAAGACGAAGGTGGTGATGCTCTCGGTCGGCCCGAACCGCGACGAGACGATCGTCCTCTCCGACCCCTTCGCCCTGGCCAAGCGCGTCCAGGCGCGCGGCTAACGGCGAGCGGACGTCGCGCGCGGCTTTCGTTTGCGCGGGCCGACGTCGTAGGCCCGTTGCGCCGAGCGGCGGGTCCTCTCCGAGGTCTTCCCGCGCGACGGCGCCTTGAGCGGCACACCGGCGCGGCGCGCCTTCGACAGGCCGATGGCGATCGCCTGCTTCGGCGATCGCGCGCCGTGCTTGCCGCGGCGGACGTGGTGCATCTCCTCCCGGACGAACGCGCCGGCGGCGGTGGTCGGACGCTTCCCTTGGCGAATCGCCTTCTTCGCCTTCTGCGTGGTGCGGCGTTCTGGCATGTCGGCTCCTCCCGAGCCTACGGCATAGGTCTCCCCTCGGCGGAGGCAAACGGCGCGAGATCGAGGAGCCGGCGAAGCTCGTCGTCGTCGACCTGCGGAAACCGCTCGTACCAGAGACCGACCGCGAAGAACGGCTCCGGCATCTCGAGACAGACGACCTCGTCGACCTCCCGGGAGAGCGCTTCACAGGTCTCGCGCGCGGCGACCGGGACGGCGACGACGACCTTGGCGGGGCGCCTTCTCCGGACCGCGGCGGCGGCGGCGCGCATCGTCGATCCGGTGGCCAGACCGTCGTCGACCAGCAGGACGACCCGGCCTTCGACCGCGGGGGGAGGCCGGCCGCCCCGGTAGAGGCGCTCCCGCCGATCGACCTCCGCGATCGCCCGCCGTGTCGCCGACTCGAGCGACTCGGCGGGAAGGGCAATCGCCTCGACGATCTCGGGGTTCAGGACGCGCACCCCTCCCGAGGCGACCGCCCCCATCGCCAGCTCCTCGTGACCGGGGACGCCGAGCTTCCGTACGACGCACAGGTCCAACGGACTGTCGAGGGCGCGCGCGACCTCGAGACCGACCGGCACGCCACCCCGCGGCAGGGCCAGAACGAGCAGGTCGCCCCGGCCGCGGAAGCCCGCGAGCCGCGCCGCCAGCGCTTGTCCGGCATGCCGCCGGTCGGCGAACGGGAGGGGCATGCGACGTCGCATGGTCACCCCCCGGGCGGTTGGCAGTGAGGCGGAGCCGGCGCGCTTGCGTTGCGGCGCCGGCGTCCGCAAGAGACGCGATCGCCATGCGAACGAAGACGGATCCGGGCCGTACGGCGGCGGCACGTTCGGCGGCGCGCAGTCTGTTGCTGTCGGCGATCTCCTGCGCCGCACTTCCCGGGCCGGCCGACGACCGGGACCGCATCGACCTGCCGCCGGTCCTCGAGGGCGCTCCGACGTTGGTCGGCGCCGGCGACATCGCCGTCTGCGGAGAGGGGGCGGACGACGCGACGGCGCGCCTCCTGGATCGGATCCCCGGGACCGTTTTCACCGCCGGCGACCACGTCTACGGCGCCGACGAACCGGAGGCCTACGGCGACTGCTACGGCCCGACGTGGGGGCGCCACCTCGCGCGCACCCGCCCCGCGCCCGGGAACCACGACTACCGCATCGACCGGGCCCGAGGGTACTTCGACTACTTCGGCGACCGCGCCGGCACGGCGGGGGAGGGGTGGTACGCCTTCGACCTGGGCACGTGGCGCGTGGTGGTCCTCAACAGCAACTGCGCGAAGATCGGAGGGTGCGGCCCAGAGACTCCGCAGCTGGAATGGCTGGCGCGGGAGCTCGCGTCGTCGTCGGATCGCCGCTGCCAGCTGGCGATCTTCCATCACGCGCGGTTCAGCAGCGGCCACCACGGTCCCCACGAGGAGGTCTCCGCCCTCTGGGAGCTGCTCCACCGCTCCGGCGCCGACGTCGTCGTCAACGGGCACGACCACAGCTACGAGCGGCTGGCCCCGGTCGACGCGCGTGGGGAGCCGGACCCGGCGCGCGGGATCCGGAGCTTCGTCGTCGGCACCGGCGGCGCGCCGCTCCATCCCTTCTCGAAGCCGCCCCTCCCGATCACCGAGGTGCGCGACGACACCACGTTCGGCGTCCTCTCGCTGCGGCTCGGCGAGGGGCGCTACGACTGGGCGTTCCATCCCGCGACCGCGGGCGGCGCGCGAGACGCCGGATCGGCCCCGTGCCACGACTAGCTTGCGGCTCCACGGGCACGGATCAACGTCGTGCGGGTGAGGTGATCGATGCCCAACCTGTACGACACGAACCCGGAAAAGGTCCTCGACCTGCTGAACGAGCGGCTCACGTTCGAGCGGGAAGGGGTGAAGCTCTACGACGCGATCATCCGGAAGATCGAACGGTCGAAAGAACGGTCGATCGCGCGGATGGCAGACAACCTACGCGAGCATCGCGACGAAGAGAAGGAACACGAAGAGTGGCTCGAGGCGCAGATCCGCGAGGTCGGCGGCGATGCCCACGCCACCACCGCGCGGACCGAGCTGGTGAAGACGGAATCGCGCGGCCTCGAGGAGGTGGTGCGGGAGACCGACGAGCCGTCGCACCTGCTGCACGCCCTGATGACGGCGGAGCTCGCCGACAACGCGGGATGGGACCTGCTCGTCCAGATCGCCGACGAGGCCGACGACGACAAGGCGAAGCGGCAGTTCAAGAAACGCCTGCACGAGGAGGAGGAGCACCTGGTCTTCGTGCGGCGGGCGATGGAGCGGCTGGCGAGGCGCGAGATCCTGGGGGAGAGGGTGGCGATGCCCACCGCCCCCTGACGGTCGTCACCGGGCGGCGTGGTGGCAGGCGACGAGGCCCACCGCGCCGCCGATGGCGATGAGCGCCGGCGTCTCGTCCTCGCAGCGGCGGCGTTCCTCGGGCGAAAGCCGCGCCCGGAGCGGGCAGCGTGGATGGAAGGCGCAGCCGGTCGGCGGCCGGGCGGGGGAGGGGGGCTCGCCGTCGAGGACGATCCGCTCGTGGCCGGAGCCCGGAACGGCCGAGAGCAGCGCGCGCGAGTAGGGGTGGAGCGGCTCGCGGAAGAACGACTCGCGTGGTCGCTCCTCCACGATCCGCCCGAGGTAGATCACGGCGACGCGGTCGGCGACGCGCTCCACCACCCGGAGATCGTGGGAGACGAACAGCAAGGTGAGCCGGCGCTCGTCGCGCAGCCCGAGCAGGAGGTCGAGGACCTGTTCCTGCACGCGCCGGTCGAGGGCGGAGACCGGTTCGTCGGCGACGACGAACTCCGGAGAGGGGGCGAGCGCGCGCGCAATCGCGATCCGCTGGCGCTGCCCTCCGGAGAAGGCGACCGGGAGGCGGCCGGCGGCGTCGGCGGGAAGGCCGACACGGGCCAAGAGCGCCGCGGCGATCTCCCGCCGTTCCGCGCGGGAGCGCGCCGGCTCGTGGATCGCGAGCGGTTCGGCGACGGCGTCGCCGGCCGTCTGGCGCGGATCGAGCGAGCCGTAGGGGTCCTGGAAGATCATCTGCATCCGCCGGCGCTCGCGCCGGAGCGCCTCGCCGCGGAGAGACGTGACCTCCCGGTCGCCGACGAAGGCGCGGCCGGCCGTCGGCGGAATCAGTGCCAGCAGAAGGCGGCCGAGGGTCGACTTCCCCGAGCCGCTCTCGCCGACCAGACCCAGAACTTCGCCCCGCGCGATCGCCAGCGACACCTCCTCGACCGCCCGGACCGCGCGGCGGTCGCCCCCGCCGGAAAGGGGGTAGTGCTTGGTCAGGCGTTCGGCGCGTACGTGCGTCATCGGGCGAGAACGTCGCGCGGCGGGCCGGTCTCGATCAGTCTCCCGGCGGCCATCACCGCCACCCGATCGCACAGTTCGGCCACGAGCGGCAGGTCGTGGCTGACCCACACGATCGCGAGCCCCCGTTCGCGTTGGATGCGCCGCAGGAGGTCGACGATCTGTGCCTGCACCGTGACGTCGAGGCTGCTCGTCGGCTCGTCGGCGATCAAGAGCTCGGGATCGCCGGCGAGCGCGAGCGCGATCGCCACGCGTTGGCGCATCCCTCCGGAGAGCTCGTGCGGGTAGGCCCGCGCGCGGAGGACGGGATCGGGGATCCCGACCCGCGCCAGCAGCTCCACCGCCCGTTCGCGCCGTTCCGGGCCCCGGACCGGGCGGTGGGCGGCGATCGCCTCCTCGATCAGTTGCCCGACACGCCAGGTCGGGTCGAGGCTCGCGGTCGGATCCTGGAAGACGACGCCGACCTTGGCGCCGCGGTAGCGGCGAAGCTCCGCCGGCGCCAGGCGCAACAGGTCGACGCCGCGAAAGCGGGCGCTCCCGGTGACCGTCGCCGGCAGGAGCCGGAGGGCTCCGAGCAAGGTGGTGCTCTTTCCGCTTCCGCTCTCGCCGACGACCCCCAGCGTTTCGCCGGCCGCGACCTGCAACGAGACCCCGTCGACGACGCGCCGAGGCCCGTGCGGCGTCGCCAGGTCGACGCGTAGCTCCTCGAGCTCGAACAGCGGCGGAAGGGGATCGTCCAGCGGGAGCGATGTTATAACGGCGCGGATGAGCACGGCGAACTGGGCGTTGATCCTGGGTGCCTCGAGCGGCTTCGGCGAAGCGACGGCGCTGGCGCTGGCCAAGGCCGGCTGGAACATCCTCGGCGTGCACCTCGACCGCAAGTCGACGATCGCCAACGTCGAGCGGATCGCCGCCGAGATCAAGGGGGCGGGACGGAAGGCGGAGTTCTTCAACGTCAACGCCGCCGACGCCGAGAAACGGTCGGAGGTGTTGAACCGCGCCAAGGACCTTCTGGGACCCGGGGAGTCGATCCAGGTCCTGTTCCATTCGCTCGCCTTCGGGACGCTGAAGCCCTTCGTCCCGGAGAACGCCAAGGACGCGCTCGATTCGAAGCAGATGGACATGACGCTCGACGTCATGGCCCACAGCCTCGTCTACTGGACGCAGGACGTGATCTGGCGCGGGCTGATGACGCGCGGCGGACGGATCTA
Source organism: uncultured bacterium (assembly GCA_964372275.1). GTDB lineage: Bacteria > CAYJRR01 > CAYJRR01 > CAYJRR01 > CAYJRR01 > CAYJRR01. The sequence goes on along the minus strand of CAYJRR010000070.1, from coordinate 13,112 downwards.
CGCCATGACCTCCGCCGGTTCGTCGAAGATCTGGCTCTCCTACGGCGCGGTCTCCGCGGCGAAATGCGCCCTGGAGAGCCACATCCGGCAGCTCGCGGTGGAGCTGGCGCCGAAGGGGATCACCGCCAACGCCCTGCTCGCCGGCGTCACCGACACGCCCGCGCTGCGGAAGATCCCGGGGAACGAGCGGATGATCGAGACGGTGCTGGCGCGCAACCCGTCCGGGCGGCTGACCACCCCGAACGACATCGCACAGGCGGTCGCCGTCTTCGCCCGTGCCGAGACGCAGTGGATGACCGGGAACACGATCCGGATCGATGGCGCCGAGAACATCGTCGATTGAGACCGGACCGGGGTGGGCCGGGCGTGTCGGCGTGCGGCACGTCCTGTTCCTCGGGGCCGCCGCCGCGATCCTCCTCGGCCCGGCGGAGCGGCAGGTCTTCGGTCGCAACGGTCTCTTCCACGGTTGGACGATGTACAGCCGGGTCGGTCTGGGTCTGATCCAGGTCGACTACCGCGTCCGCGCCGCCGACGGCGTCGAGCGGCGGGTCGACCGGCACGCGCTCCTGGGAAGCCCGTCGCGTCGCGACGAGGGCCGCTATTACATGAAGAAGATCGGTACGATCGCGGCGGCCGAGAAGGTGGGGCGGGAGCTCTGCCAGAAGCTCGGGCCCGGCACCGACCTGCGGCTCTACGCGAAGAAGGCGGTTCGCCGAGGGTGGAAGCCCCTCGCGGCGGGGGAGGAGAACCTCTGTGCCGGCGGATGACTCCGCGGTGTCGCGGCGCGATCCGTTCGCGTGGCTGACGGCGCTCTTCGCGCGCGAAGGCTCGACGCGCAGCGCCGGGCTGATGCGGATCGGACTGGGGCTCGCAGCCTGGGCGGAGACCGCGCGCGAGATCGCGCCGTTCACCGACCATCGCGCCGTCCGCATCGCCTTCGCCGCCGGGTTCTTTCTCGCCTCGGCCGCCTGCGTCCTCGGTCGCTACAGCCGGGTCTCCGCGGCGGCGACCGGGGCGCTGCTCCTCGTCCTCTGGCACGACCCGGGGAACGTCCTCGACTTCGACTACGCCGGGCACCATCACAACTTCCTGCTGGCGATCGCGTTCCTGTTCCTCGCGCTCACCCCCTGCGAACGGTCGTTCTCCCTCGACCGCTGGATCGCGCTGCGCCGCGCCGCGGGCACGGGCGGGCCGGCGCCGTCGGAACGCGCGCCGGTGTGGGGGCTGACCCTGATCTCGCTCCAGGTGAGCGCCGTCTACTTCTGGACGGCGATCGACAAGACGCAGATCGGCTTTCTGTCCGGCGCGCGGCTGCAGCAGACGGTGATGCACTTCTACACCGGTTCGGACCTGCCCAATCTTCCCGGGTTCGTCGCCATGTGCCAACTCGGCGGGGTGCTGACGCCGTTGCTGGAGTACGCCCTCGCGTTCGGCATGTGGATCCCGAGGTTCCGGTGGCCGCTCTTCCTGGCGGCGCTTCTCTTCCACGCCTTGATCTACGTGTCGTTTCCGGTGAGCACCTTCTCGGTGGTGATGGCGCTGCTCCTACTTTCGTTCTTCCCGCCGGACGAGGTCGACGCGGCGCTCCGCCGCCTCGCGCCCTGAGCGGTCCGGCGCGGAGAGGGCGCCCGCCGAGGCCGCCTCGGAGAGGGCCCCCTGCGCGGCCGCCGTCTCGGAGAGGGAGAGTTGACCCCGCTCGGCGCCGGCCAGTCGCGACTGGATGCGGAGGACCGCGTTCTTCGCCATCCGGTGGAGGTCGGCATCGCGGTGCCAGTCGCGGGAGAGAGGCTCGACCGCCTCGACCGTCCCGAACTCCCCCAGCGCGTCGACCATGGCGGTCAACGCCGCCAGCCGCTCGAGCGCGGTGTCCGGATCGACGGGCGTCCGCGCCACCGCCGCGTAGAGGTCGAGAAGCGCCTTTCCGGCGTCGCCGCCCCGCAGCCAGGCGCTTCCCGCCGGTCCGGCGGCGCGCATCGCCCGGAGCGCCTCGACGCGCAGCGGGACGGCGACCGAGGCGTCGGCCACGAGGTCGAACAGGACCGCTCCGCGCTCGCGATGGCGGGCCGCCTCCAACCGGAGCTCCGGGCGGGGGGAGGCGAGCGCGCGGTCCCCGACCCGCACCGCCGCGTCGCTGCCGGCGCCGTCGGCGAGGAGCGCCGCCAACGCGCCTTTTCGCACGGCGACCGGCTCCTCTTCGTCGTCGACGATCGAGGCCAGGCGCTCGACGGCGGGGCGATCGAGCCGGAGCGATCGGGCCAGGCCGACGACGCGGTCGAGCTCGGCGTCGAGGCGCTCCCGTTCGAGGCCGAAGATCGGGATCGACTGCCGGACCGCGCCGCCGGAGATCGAGAGGCCGTCGTGGAGCGCCTCCGAGACGAGTCTCCGGGTGCGTCGGTCGAGCAGCGCCCGGAGCAGGAGCGGTGGTCCTTCCAGTTGGAGGACGTCGAAGGCGGGGTCGCCGATCGACAGATCGCTCGAGGGACCGATCACATCGCCGACCGATTCGTGGCGGATCGTGATCTCCGGGGGCGGGCCGCCGACCCACAGCGAGAAGTGGTCCGCCGAACCGGGAGAGGCGCCGAGGAACGCCTCGACGGGAAGGCCGCCACGGGAGCCGCGCAGCCATCCCTCGCCGCGGCGCACGGTGCGGCCGAGCGACGAAGGCGACCCCGGGGGCGCAGGTTCGAGGCCCAACGCCGGCGCGAGCCCCTCGAACATCCTGCGTCGCCGATTCCGCCAGATCACCGCCGCCAGCGCCATCGTGGCGATCGCCGCGAGAGCGGGAAGGCCGACGCCGAGCGCGAGGCCTTCGAGGCCGGAGAAGACCGGGTTCACGGCACGAGCTTACCGCGGCGGCGGCATCGACGCGGGGCGCCGTCACGCGGAGCGGCGCCGGTCGCGACTCCGACGTTGACGCCGGGGGCGCGCGTGCTAGTTTTTGCGGCGTCCGGGTGGATCCGGGCGTTGGAAGGAGGTCTTCGACGTGGCAGAGATTCGCACCGCGGCTGGCGGCACGATCACCGATCCGGGGCAGGTCCGTTCCTTCCTGGCGACGCTGGGGATCGAGTTCTCGGCGTGGGGCACCGATCGCGTGCCGAAGACGGTCGCGGCGAAGTCCCTTTCCGCCGAGGAGAAGCAGGCGATCCTCGCCGCCTACAAGCCGGAGATCGACGAGCTGATCGCGCGGCGCGGCTACGTCACCGCCGACATGGTGTCGCTCTCGCCGGACACCCCGAACCTCGACGGGATGCTCGCCACGTTCCTGCGCGAGCACTTCCACACCGACGACGAGGTGCGCTTCACGGTCGCCGGCCGCGGCACCTTCTACTTCCGCGATCGAGACGGAAGGCCGCTGGAGTGCGAGGTCCATCCCGGCGACCTGATCGTCGTGCCCGCCAACACCTGGCACTGGTTCGCCCTCTGCGACGATCGCCAGATCGCCTGCGTCCGCGTCTTCAAGACGAAGGAGGGGTGGGTGGCGCAGTTCAAGGACGAAGGGGCTCGGGTCGCGGTGTAGAGCCGGGCCCGGTTCGCCGCGAAGACTTCTTATTTTCCAGGCTGGTGTAGCAAGTACTGAAACAACCACTCGAAGATCTCGACGCGGTGGCGGGCGGCCGTCGGGTCGGGGCCCCAGGCGTAGAGACCGTGGTTGGCGACCAGGAAACCCGGGGTGCCGGGCTCGTGGGTCGCCTCGAAGCGGTCCCCCAGGATGCGCATCTCCTGGTGGTTGGCGAGGATCGGGATCCGCACCCGGTCGTCGTCGGCCCGGCGGCCGATCCCCTTGAGCATCTCCAGGCCGACGAGCTCCACGGCGCCGTTCGCCAAGAATCTCTCCGCGGCGATTACCGCGGGAACGGTGTGCACGTGGAAGACGGCGCCGGCGGAGGTCGCGCGATAGACCCGCGCGTGGAGGCCGGCCTCCGCCGACGGGCGGGGGGCGCCGCGGCGGCGCGGGTCGGCTACCGGCTCTCCTTGCTCGCCCGCGAGCGCCACGTCGGCGGGCCGAAGCTCCCCCTTGTCGCGTCCCGACGCGGTGATGAAGAAGCGAAGCGGGTCGGCCTGCGCGCGCACCGAGAGGTTCCCGGCGGTGCCGAGCATCCACCCGCGCGCGGCGAACCGCCGGGCCTCCGCGGCGAGCACTTTGCCGGCGGCGGCCCAACCGGGGACGGCGCGGGTCGGCGCCGCGCGCCGGGTCACTTCCAGATCTCCAGCGCCTTCTTGAGGGCCGGCGACGTGTCGGCGGCGGCGGTGAGCGGGATCTTCTCCAGCGCGGCGCGGATCGCCTGCCGGAACGCCTCGGCGCCGGCGCGGGCGCCGTCCGGATGGCCGTGCACGGCGCCGCCGGCGTTCACCACCACGTCGTGGCCGTGGTCGGCGAGCAGCTGCGGCACGAGCGAGGGGGTGATCCCCGCCGACGGGACGGGAAAGGCGGGTTTCAAGCCGAACAGCGGCCGGGTCAACGCGAAGGCGAGCTTGAGCGCGCTCTCCCGGCGCAACGCCACGCTTCCGTAGGGGCTGGGGTAGAGCACCAGGTCCGCGCCGGCCAGGCGCAGGAGCTTCCCCATCACCAGATGCGCGGCGATTCCGTGCGTCGGCTCCATCGCGATCCCGCCGCCGAGCGCCGGGTGCGCCATCAGCGGCGCCGTCACCTCCGGATCGCGGGCCAGGCTGCAGAGGGTCGGGATCCCGTAGGCGAGCGCGTTGAACAGGAGGCAGCCGGCGCCGGCCTTCGACAGGCGACGCGCGCGCGGCAGGAGCTCCTCCGCCGGTCCGTTGAGGTGCACCGCGTAGAGGTGCGTGCGGCCGGTCTTGGCCCGGTCCACCGCCTTCAGGCCGAGCTCCAGTCGACGGAGCGCCGTGTCGACCGTCTCGTCGACGAGAACCTCGTCGTCCTTGACCAGGTCGACCCCGGCCGACGCCTGCTCGCCCAGCATCTCGGCGAGCGCCTCGGGCTTCAAGCCCAGCGCCGGCTTGAAGATCGACATCAGCAGCGGCCGCGTCTCGGCGCCGGGGCCGAGCGTCCGCCGGATCCCCTGGATCCCGTGACGCGGGCCGGGGAGGCGCTTCGCCAGCGAGGGCGGGATCTCCAGGTCGATCAGCTTGATCGCGCCGTCGAGCGACACCTTCCCGTAGACGGCGACCAGCAGCGCCCCCAGATCCCCCGCCACGTTCGCGGCCGGGAAGCCGATGCGGAAGATGGCCGTCCGGCGTGGGTTGCCCGTCGGGCCCCCGGCCGCCTCCCCTCGGGGGGCGAGGCCCCCCCCCGAACCCGCACGGGTCTCGTCCGGGGGGATCTCGTGGACGGCGAGCACGCGGCCCACGACGCGCTCCATCAATTCGCGGTCGGCGCGCGGCAGGTCGACCCAGCCGCCGGTCGTCTGCCCGACGGCGATCTCCCCGGCCTTCTTCACCAGGTCGGGACTGTCGGTCTCGAGGTAGTAGGTGGCGACGACGAGCTCCGAGTCGCCAGAAGCCTCCGGGTTTTGGAAGACGGTGAGGTCGTACGGCATGTCGCTCCCCAAACGCGCTTACGCCAGCGATTCGATCCGCCGGCACGCCTCGTCGAGGACCGCGTCGTCCTTGGCGAAGCAGAAGCGGACCATCGTCTCCCCGATCGGGCTTTGGTAGAAGGCGGTCCCCGGCACCGAGGCGATCCGCGCGCGACGCAGGATCTCCGCCGCCGCCGTCTTGGCGTCCGGCCACCCGAGCTTCTGGAAGTCGGCGAGCAGGTAGTACGCCCCCTGCGGCGCGTAGGGGACGAACCCGGCCTGGGTGAGCGAGGCGACGATCCGATCGCGCAGCGACTGGTAGCTCCGCGCGAGATCGCGGTAGTAGTCGGGTCCGATCTGGCGGATCCCCTCCGCCACCCCGAGTTGCAGCGGCGTCGGCGCGCAGACGTAGTGCAGGTCGTTCACCAGGCCGATCGTCTTCGCCAGCTCCGGCGGGGCGACCAGGTAGCCGATCCGCCAGCCGGTGATGCTGAAGGTCTTGGAGAACCCCCCCATCGTGATCGTCCGGTGGCGGAGATCGCCGACCGTCGCCGGTGGCACGTGCGCGCGTCCGTCGAAGACGATGTACTCGTAGATCTCGTCGGTGACGAGCAGGAGGTCGTGCTTCTCGCAGAGCGCCCCGACCGCGGCGATCTCCTCCTTCGTCCACACCTTCCCGCACGGGTTGGAGGGGGTGCAGACGACGATGGCGCGCGTCTTCGGCCCAATCGCCGCCTCGAGCGCCCGGACGTCGATCTGCCAAGTCGGGAGTCCGAGGGGGACGAAACGCGGCGTCACCTCCGCGACGAGCAGGGTGTTGAGGTGGTAGCCGTAGTAGGGCTCGAACAGGATCACCTCGTCGCCCGGGTCGAACAGCGCGGCGCAGACCGAGGCGAAGGCGCCCGTCGATCCGACCGTCACCACGATCTGCGTCTCCGGGTCGATCCCGGTCATGCCGTTGTCGCGGGCGAGCTTCATGGCGATCGCCTGTCGCAGCGCGTCGACCCCTTCGTAGCGGCTGTAGGTCGACTTGCGCTCGTCGATGGCACGCTTGGCGGCGGCGGCCACCGCGGGGGGCGTCGGCAGGTCGCAGATCCCCTGGCCGAGGTTGATCCCGCCGACGGCATCGCACTCGCGGCTCATCCGCCGGATGTCGCTCTGCACCAGGTTCCGCACCCGGCGCGAGACGCGACGCGAGCGGGAGATCGGCTCCGGTTCCTTCATGGCGGCCTTCACGGCGGGGAAGATAGCGGGCGAGGGGGGAAGAGGGAACTGCGAAGTGAAAGGGCGAACTGCAAATGGAAAATGGAAAATGGAAAATGGTGAATGGAAAATGAGGGACCGAGAGAGGCCGCCGTTTGCCGGCTTTCCATTTTCCATTTTCCATTCTCCGTTCTCTTCGTGCAGCCGCCGCCCGCCGGAGGACGTTGGTCGCCGCGTCCGCGAGTGAATGCGGTTTCGTCGCGGCGTCGCTTGCGTGCGCCGCCGTCCTCGCCGGCGCGATCCTCTACCTCGGGCACGACCGCTTCCCCGCCGCCGACGCCGGTCCGCTCACGGCGCTCGCGTGGCGGCTGCACCTCGGCGAGCGGCCGTATGCCGAGGTCGTCACCGCCATGCCGCCGATCTTCGTCCTCCCCGCGGGGGCGGCCTTCGAACTGTTCGGCGTGTCGTGGAGCTCGCTGGTCATCGTCGCCGCGATCTTCGCGGCCTCGACCTTCCTGGCCCACGTCGCGATCCTGTCGAGGCTGCGTCTCGGCGCGGGATGGGTCCTCTCGATCGCTCTCGCCACCCAGGCGACGACCACGCTGCTGACGTCGTTCTGGTGGTACAACGCCGCGACCTCGGTCCTCGGGGCGCTGTTCCTCAGCACGTCGTTCCTGCTCGCGCGTGAGCCGTCCGATCGCCTCCATCGCCTGCTGTTCGCGTCCACCGGTGCGCTCCTCCTGCTCGCCAAGGTCAACGTCGCCGCCGTCCTGTTCGCAGGCAGCGCCCTATCGCTCGCCGCGATGCCCCGGACGCGGTCGGCGGCGCTCGTCGGGGTGGCGGGGGCGGTCGTCGGCTCGCTGGCGATCCTGGCGGCGGCCGGGATCGACCCCCGGTCGGTCCTGGCCTGCTACGGCCTCGAGAGCGGGCGCTTCTCGGACTCGCTTGCGTTGTCGTCGATCGCGATGCGCAACGACCGGGGGGAGCTCCTCGCCACCGCGGCGCAGGCGATCCCCTTGGTTCTCGTCGGCGCGTGGCCGCTCCGGTTCGACCGGGACGGCCGGGCCTTCACCGGTCTGTTCCTGGCCGCGGTCGCCACCGCCGGCGCCGGCTTCCTGACCAACCGGGAGATGGCGATGGTCGACGCCGTGCCGATCGCGATCGGCGCGGCGTTGCGACGTCTAGTCGCCCCGGCGCCGGCGGCGGGCCCGGACGCGACCGGCGACGGAATGGTGCGGGACCTTCGCGAAGGGCGCGCGCGATTCGCGACCGGGATCCTGCTGGCGTCGTTGGCGCTGCACGGGATCTGGGGCGCGGCGGTCCGTTCCCGGGTCGCCGCGGCCGGCGGCGGGCGGTTCTACGAGGAGCGGGGGCTCGCGCGGCTGTCGGCGCCGCCGTTCTTCCGCGGGCTGCGCACCGGTCCCGCGCACCGCGAGGTGCTGGAACTGTTGGCGCCGGTCCTCGCGAATGGAGGCGGCTCGCGCGTCTTCGTCAATCCGCGGCTGGCGTTCGCCTACCCGGCGTTCGGCCTGCCGCCGCCGCGCGGCCTCCCGGTCGTCTGGGACGCCTATTGCGACGAAGGGAGGCCCGGCGCGTCGGAGATGCTCGCGGCGTTCGAGCGGGCGGAGGTCGACGTCGGCGTCACCCTTCGCGAGGACGAACAGATCCGCATCCCCGATCGCATCCGCCGTCACTTCCATGACGGGTTCGAGGCGACGGACGTCGGTCCGCTTCGCATCTACCGCCGCGTCCGACGATGACGCCGGCCGCGGGCGGGTCGGCGTCCGGCCGGCCGGCTGCAGGCGGCGTCCGGTTGCGGACGCGGGCGACGGGGCCATCGTCGTTGGACGAGATGGCCCGGGCTGCGCCGCTGCGGATCGTTCCGGTCGGGGACGCCCCGTCGGCGACCTTGCCGACACTGCTCGGGGACCTCTCGGAGATCCTGGGCCTCCCGGCCGGCGTCTGGGAGGACCGGCTGGTCCTCCCGGACCCCGCATTCGACGCGCATCGAGGACAGTTCCTGGCGCCGCGCGTCCTGCACGCCTTGCAGGAGCACCGGCGTCGCTCCGGCGGCGACCGGACCGAGGCGCTGGTGCTGGGGGTCGCCAATTCGGACCTGTACGCGCCCGGTCTGTCGTTCGTTTTCGGACAGGCCGATCCGGCCCGCGGCGCGGCGGTGATCTCGCTGGCGAGGCTCTATCCGGCCTTCTACGGCCGACCGCACGAGCCGCTGCTGTTCCAGCGGCGCGCCGCGATCGAAGGAGTGCACGAGGTGGGGCACCTGCTCGGACTCGCGCACTGTCCGAGCCGGACCTGCGTCATGTTCTTCTCCAGCACCATCGCCGACAGCGACCGGAAGGGACCGCTCTTCTGCCCCGACTGCCGCGCGCGCGCCGATCGCGCGGTCCGGGCGGCCGTCGACGCGGAGTACCGCAGCGCCCCGCCGCCGCCGTGAATCGTCGCCGGCCCCTGCGGGATGAACGCCCTACGCCGCGTCGGACCGGTCCTTGCGCGTGCCGACGACATAGAGCGCGGCGGCCATTGCCAGGAACGGCGTGAGCGGCCACCAGCTCTCGTTGTGCGCCAGTCCTCCGATCCACCGGCTCAGGTCGAAGGAGGCGTCCATCTCCTTGAAGGCGATCACCGACTGCAGGACTCCGGCGATCGCCCCGCCGGCGATCAGCCCCGATGCCATCAGCATTCCCGGGGAGAACTCCGCCTCCGCAGCCTTGGTGCCGGCCTTGCGGTCGACGAGCCAGCGGACGATCCCGCCGACGAAGATCCCGGCGGAGGTGGAGATCGGAAGGTACAGGCCGACGGCGAAGGGGAGGGCGGCGACGCCGACCAGCTCCATCATGAAGGCGAGGAAGACGCCGACCAGAACCAGCCCCCAGGGGAGCTTTCCGCCGAGCGTTCCGTCGATGATCAGTCGGAACAGTTGCGCCTTCGGCGCGTCGAACTTGGAGACCGGACGTGCGACGTAGGCGGCGCGGCCGTCGTCGTGGACCAGGTAGCGCCCGGCTTCGGTCCCGCCCGCCGCCTCGGTGAGCGTGACGACCTTGTAGGGTTTCCGGTCGATCCCCAGCTCCGTCGCCGCGTCGGCCGGAACGGGAAGCGGAGCTCCGGTCGCCGGCTCCAGCTTCCACGGATAGGTTCCGCAGACGCCCGGATCGACCAGGAAGCGCAGGCCGCCCGCGTCGTCGACGAGGTATTTGCCGCGCGGCACCTCCCCCACGTCCTCGCGGATGTAGGAGACGCCGTAGGTCTCGCCGTCCGGTCCCCGCATCCGCTCCGCCGTTCCGCCGTCGGCCGCCGCCGGGACGTAGGACGGGTACTCCACCGGCTTGTAGGTGACGTTCCCCTGGTTCAGGAGCTTGAGGACGTACCCGATCACGATCGCGCTGGTGACGACGCCGACCAGGATCGCGATCTGCTGGAGCTTCGGCGTGCCGCCGACCAGGTGTCCGGTCTTCAGGTCCTGGGAGATCGTGCCGCCGTTCGACGCCGCGACGCAAACCAGCGCCGCCGTCGACAACGCCATCGCCTTGAAGCCGACGCCGGTCCAGCCCATCAGCACGAACAGCCCGCAGGTGATCAGGAGGGTCGCGACCGTCATGCCCGAGATCGGGTTCGACGACGAGCCGATCTCGCCCGTGATGCGGCTGGAGACGGTGACGAAGAAGAAGCCGAACAGGACGATCAGGAAGGCCGAGAAGACGTTGATCTCGAGGACCGGCGCCAGCCAGATGCCGACCGCGATGGCGAGGCTGCCTCCGATCACCACCGTGATCGGCAGGTCCTGCTCGGTGCGCCGGACGGCCAGGCCGCCGCCCCGGGCGCGCAGGCTCGTCAGCCCCCCGGCGAAGGCGGAGAGGATCGTCGGGATGGCGCGCGCCAGGGCGATGAAGCCGCCGGTCGCGACCGCGCCGGCGCCGATGTAGAGGATGTAGGCGTTGCGGATCTGGCCGCCGCTCATCTCCGCGATCCGGAGTCGGGTCTCGGGGTACATCGGCGTCGGCATTGAATCGCCGAACAGGTGGATCAGCGGGATCAGGATCAGGAAGGCGAGCGAGCCGCCGGCCATCATGTTGGCCGCGACCTTGGGGCCGATGATGTAGCCGACCCCCAACATCGGAGGCGACACCTCGAAGGCGAGCGTCGCCCCCTTGAGCTTCCCCCAGAAGGAGACGGCGAAGGCGGCGGTGTCGGCCCACAGCTTGGCGATCAGGTTGAGCACCGCGTAGCCGAGCCCGATGAAGAAGCCGAGGAAGACGGTCTTGGCGCTCGTCCCCCCCTTCTCGCCGACGATCAGCACGTCGGCGCAGGCGGTCCCCTCGGGGTACATCAGCTTCCCATGCTCCTTCACGATCAGACCGTGGCGGAGCGGGATCATCATCAGCACGCCGATGAGGCCCCCGAGGAGCGCCACCAGCAGGATCCTCGACAGCTCCATGTCGAAGCCCATCAGCAAGAGCGACGGGAGGGTGAAGGCGACCCCGGCGGCGATCGACTCGCCGGCCGAGCCGGTCGTCTGCACGATGTTGTTCTCCAAGATCGTGGCCGGCTGGAAGCGGAACGCCTTCGCCGCCCATTTGAAGAGGGTGATCGACAGAACGGCGACCGGGATCGAGGCCGAGACGGTGAGCCCGACCTTCAAGCCCAGGTAGACCGACGAGGCGGCGAAGACGATCCCCAGGAGCGATCCGATCACCAGCCCCCGGATCGAAAGCTCCCGCATCGACTCCTCGGGAGGGACGAACGGTTGGAACTCGGGCGCGGGCGGGGGATCGGCGATCGGTTGGGCGCTCATGGCGCGGGAAGGTAATCAAGGAGGCGTACCGCGGTCCATGAGAGAGTGGAGTCTCCGTGAACACGACGCTCCACCCGCTGACGACGTGGTGGCTGCTCGGGGGCCGGCGCCACGCGGGCGTCGCCGCGGCGGCGAGCGTCGTCCCCGACCTGCCGTATCTCGTCGCGCTGGCGATCGGTCTGCGCGCGCACGGGCTCGGGGAGGCGGGGATCCTGTCGGCGTGGTCCGACCCGGTTGCCAACTTCGTGGCGCAGAAGGTCCTGCACAACCTCCTGCTGGCGACGCTGGCCGGCCTGGCGGCGATCCTTCTCCGGCGCCCGCTCATCACGGCCGTGGTCGTCGGATGGTCGCTCCACGTCTGGACCGACCTGGCGATGCACGCCCGCGACGCCTACAGCGTGCTCTGGCCGTTGACCGACCGCGTCTTCCCGGCGCCGGTGTCCTATTGGGATCCCGACTTCGGCGGGCGATGGGTCGGCGGCGTGCTCGCCGCGCTGGCGGCGGCGCTGTGGGGGCTCACCACCCGGCGGTTGTGGGGAGGTTCGGCCGCCGGCTCCACGGACGGCGGGCGCGGGCGCTTCGGTCGACGGCGGTGGCTGGCGGCGGGGTCGGGCCTTCTCGCGATCGCATCGGCGGTCGGGCTTTGCGCGATGTTCCTCTCCCCAGCGCCCGGCGCGCGCGCCGAGTCCTGGATCGACGACGGCGTCCGCTGGCCACCGCCGCTCGTCGGTGCCGCCGAGCGGGCACGCGCGGGCGAGGTCGGGGCCGCGCTCCGCGAGCTCGAGGCGGCCGCGGCCGTTCCGCCGTCCGACCGCGCCCTGGCCGCGCGCGCGGCGCTGTTGCGCGGATACGCGCTCGATCTCGCCGGACGACGGGCGGAAGCGATCGACGCTTACCGCATCGCGGAGCGCGTCGAGCCGGTCGGGAACGTTGGCGACAAGGCGCGTCGCTACCGAGGGGAGCCGTTCCGAAACGTCGTCGATCCGACGGTATCGTGGGCATGGACGGGGCTGTTCGTCTGGGGGCTTCTCCTGTGTGTCGTGGCGGCCCGTTCCATGCCCGCCGCCGGAGTGCTCGCCGATTGACACCCGTCGGCCGGCGCTCGATCCTGACCGCGATGCCGGACAGACACGAACGGATCGCGATCTCCGTCGCGCTCGCCGCGATCGTCGCCATTCCCGGCGTCGCAGCGGCCGACTGTCCGTCCGAACCGTCGGCGGTCGAAGCGATCCTCCCCGCCCACGGTAGCGCAGGCCACCCGACCAACGGCGTCATCGCCTTCGGGACGTCGCCGGCCTACTCGGCCTACGACCCGATCGTGACGCTGACCAAAGACGGGGAGGGGGCCGTTTCCGGAGCGCTGCTCGCGGGGCCGGCGGGGACCTGGATCTTTCGGCCCGACGATCCCCTCGATCCCGGCGCCGCGTACACCGCGCAGGTGGTCGACTCGGCCGGCATCGGGGAGGTGGCGACGACGGCCTTCTCCACCGGGGCGGCGGGCGACCTGACCGATCCGGCCGTCGGCGGACCACCGACGATCGAGCAACTCGATTACGTTCCGCCGGTCGAGGAGGACGACTGTCTGCGCGCCGGGTACTTTCCGCTCGCGG
>CAYJRR010000069.1:8055-24735 GCA_964372275.1 uncultured bacterium | reverse complement strand
GCACAACGACTTCTTCGAGGAGATCGCCAAGCTCCGTGCCGCGCGCCGGATCTGGGCCAAGCAGCTCCGGCATCGTTTCGGCGCCCGGAACCCCCGCTCCTGGATGCTGCGCACCCACTGCCAGACGGCCGGGGTCTCTCTCACCGCCCAGCAGCCGACGAACAACGTGGTGCGGGTGGCGATCCAGGCGCTGGCGGCGGTGCTCGGCGGGACGCAGAGCCTCCACACCAATTCGCTCGACGAGACGCTGGCGCTTCCGTCGGAGGAGGCGGTGACGATCGCGCTCCGCACGCAGCAGATCCTCGCCGAGGAGACGGGCGTCACGAACACCGTCGACCCGCTCGGGGGATCGTGGTTCGTGGAGGCGCTCACCGACCGGATGGAACGGGAGGCGATGGCCTACATCGACCGGATCGAGGCGATGGGCGGGATGATCGCCGCGGTGGAGGGGGGGTATCCGCAGCGGGAGATCGCCGAGGCCGCGTTCCGGTTCCAGCGGCAGCTCGAGCGTGGCGAGAAGGTGATGGTCGGGGTCAACAAGTACGCGACCGAGGAGAAGGTCGAGGTCCCGCTCCTCAAGATCAACCCGGAGGTGGAGCGCCGCCAGATCGAGCGGACCCGCCGGATCCGGAAGGAGCGCGAGGCGGCCCGGCACCTTCGCGCGATGCAGGCGCTCCGCCGTGCCGCCGACGGCCCGGAGAACCTGACGCCGTACGTCCTCGAGGCGGTGAAGTCCTACGCCACGCTCGGGGAGATCTGCGACGTCTTCCGCGAAGCGTACGGCGCCTACCGCGAACCGGCCGTGTTCTGACCCGGGCGCCGGAGCCGTCCGGACGTCCGGGACCTTGCCGGCCGGCGGGCGAAAGGGAAGAATCACGGCCGTGACGACCTCCCGAAAGGTCCGGATCCTGATCGCCAAGCCGGGGCTGGACGGGCACGACCGCGGGGCGAAGGTGATCGCGCGCGCGCTGCGCGACGCGGGGTACGAAGTGATCTACAGCGGCCTGCACCAGACGCCGGAGATGATCGTCGCGGCGGCGGTGCAGGAGGACGTCGACGCCGTCGGGCTGTCGATCCTCTCCGGCGCGCACATGACGCTGATGCCGATGGTGGTCGACCTTCTGCGCGAGAAGGGCCTGGGCGACGTCGCCGTCTTCGGTGGCGGAATCATCCCCGACGAGGACATCCCGGAGCTCAAGACGCGCGGCGTTTCCGAGATCTTCACCCCCGGCGCCTCGACCGAGCAGATCGTCGACTGGATGCAGCGGAACCTGCGTCCACGCGACCTGTAGCGGAGATCCGGCGAGGTGAGTGCGTCAGACCGTCTGCTTCGGAGGCGCGGTCCTCGCGCCCTCCGCGGCGGCCGGCGCCGTCGGCGCGCCCGCCGCCTCGGCTTCGCGGCGGGCGCGTTCGTCGACGGCGAGCGCCTCGGTGAGCGACTGGAGCTCGCGGCCGATCTCGGCGGGGGCGTCGGCGGGGAGGGCGGCGGGGACGAGGAGCAGGCGGACTTCGCGCAAGCCCAGCGACACCCGGTCGAGCGAGGCGAGGAGCGCCGCCCGCCGTTCGCGCACGTGGCGCAGCGCGGCCCCCACCTCGTGCAGCGCCTGGAGGTTGCGTTCGAACCCCTCCTTCACCTCGCCGGTCGCGACGAAGGCGCGCGCGCGCAGCAGCGCCTCCCGAATCGCGAACCGGCCGCTGCGGTTGTCGCGGTCGGCGAGCTCGCGGTCGAGCTCGAGGAGGCCGGCGTGGATCTCGGTCGCCCGCTCCTTCAGCACCCGGAGCTTGGCATTGAGCGGCGCCGAGTAGTCGGCCCCGGTCACCGCATCGATCCGATTCCGCACCTCGGCCAGGAGCCGGTCGATCTCCTCGATCTTGCCGGCGTAGGGACTGCGATCCCATCCTCGCTGGAAGGCGCGGCCGACGTACCGGGCCGCCTCCAGGATCGCGTAGCCGCCGCCCACCACGAGCGAAAGGAAGAGGACGATGGCGAGCGGAGGTCCGACCGTCGCCGCCCCGATGCCGCCGGCGACCAGGGCCGCGATCCAGATCGCGCCGAGCAGGAGCGGCATGGCGACGACCAGCGCCGTCAGGCATCCCCATCCGCGCAGCAGGTCGCGGTTCATGGCGCCGTCACGACGGCGGCCGCCGGGTGACGACCGCCTCCTTCCCCTCTTGCGGGATCCCGGCCGCCGACTCGTCGATGCGGCGCAGCGACTCGAGGATCAGGAAGTCGTTGGAGACGCCGATGTTGGGGTCGTGGTTGGTCTGTCCGTTCAGGATCCGGAAGGCGCCGTCCTCCCAGGTGGCGATCTCGTAGAACGCCTCTTCGCCCGACCGGGTGCCGGTGGAGGCGCGCGCGATCCGGCCGCGGTCGAGGTAGATCGACGCCTCGCCGTTCCGGTCGTGGGTGAGCTCCAGCTTCACCGTCTTCATCCCGAGGGAGAGGGTCTGGATCAGCTCGATCAGCCCGAAATCGGCCAGGCGCCCCTGCACGCCCGACGGGGCGGCCGCCGCCGGCTTCGACCGGGCGAGGAAGCGCTGCAGCTTCTTGAGCAGGAAGTCGATGTTCACCGGCTTGGCGACGAAGTCGTCGGCGCCGATGTCGAGGGCCCGGTTGGAGCTCCGCTCGTCGTTTCGGCCCGAGACGAAGACGAACGGCACGGCGGCCAGCTTCGGGTCGCGCTTCATCTCGAGGCAGACGTCGAATCCGTCGACCTTCGGAAGGGAGATCTCGGAGATCACGAGCGATGGGGGGTCGCGCCTCGCCGCCTCCAGCGCGGCGGCGCCGTCGGCGGCGATCACCACCTTGTATCCCTCGCCGGACAGGCGGACCTCGAGGTTCGAGGCGTGCGATCGATCCGGGTCGGCGATCAGCAGCGTGCCGATCGCCTTGGGTTCCCCGACCGACTCCAGGTTCCCCAGGATCTCCTCGGTGCGGAGGATCTGGAGGAAGGTCTCGACGATCCGGTAGTCGAACGTCTTGCCCGCCATCTCGCGCAGGAACTTCTGCATCTGCGCGCGTGGAATCTCCTTCGCGTCGTGGTAGCCCATCACCACCGCCAGGATCCGGCTGCCGACCGGGATCTGCTCCTGCGCCAGGCCCTTCGGTCCCGATCCGTCGACGCGCTCGTCGAGGCTCCCCAGGACCGTCTCCACGTCGTACGGAGGATGGATCGACTTGAACAGGTCGATCCCCGAGCGCCGCGCCGCCGACCGGTCGGTCGGGTCGCCGCCCCGCTGCCGGACGAGGATCTCCCCCAACGCGTCGACGAAGGCGGCGAGGAAGACCTCGTCGATCGCCTTTCGCGGGAGCAGGAGCTTCTGCGCCACGAGCTTGGCGTAGTGTCCGTTGGTGTGGGCGCGGGATCGCTCGTTGCCGTCGCCTCGCGCGACCAGCGACAGCATCAGGTCGAGTCCGTCGAAAGCGAAGTCGGCGAGCCGGTTGTAGGGGACCGGCTCCCCCATCAGCGCCGTCGCGAAGCTCGGGACGACGCGGAATTCGGTCATCGGGTAGAGCGATCGGACCCGGCGTTCGAGATGGCCGACGTCCTCGGCGATCGCCCCCTTCACCACCACCAGGTCGAACGACTTCGTCTGGAGCGCGGTCAGGACCTCGTCGGAGGAGGTCGCCACGTCCACCAGATACCCCTCCGTCTCCAGCGTGCGCTTCACGCCGGTGGCGAGCGCGCGGTTGGAATCGGCGACGATCACGCTCCGGATCACGCGTTGTCGCGGCGCGCGGAGGCCACGCCCGCTGGTCGAGACGTCGGTCCCCGCGAGGGGCACCGTCGCCGTCACCGCCGCGTCTTCGGAGATCGTGGTGCGGGCGCGGGCCGCGGCGACGGCGCGGGCGGCGGCGGGGAGCTCGCGCGTCTGGAGGTCGGTGAGCTCGACCAGGTCCTCGCCACGGCCTTTGTCGCCGGACCGCTTGGACGGGAGGTGCCCGTTCGCCGGCTCGGGGCCGTAGAGCTTGGTGAGGATCTTCCGCATCGCGGTGCGCTTGGCGAGGTAGGGCTTCACCGTGTCGAGCAGCGTCAGGCGGCGGATCACCTCCGAGGTGCGCGGGTCGTTCGGCTCGGAGGTGACGACGGCGATCGATCGCTTGGAGGGGTCGACGAGGAGGGGCAGGGCGAGGAGCTCCCACGCCGTCTCGAGCGGCAGGAGGTCGAGCACCGGACGCGGCACGTCGACCATCATCAGCTTCCCTTCGGCGATGATCGGGATCTCGAGCTGGCGCGCCAGGGTGTCGAACAGCTGGTCTTCGGTCAGGAGGGACAGCTCCAGGAGACAGTCGCCGATCCGCTTCGACGTCGCCGCCTGGTGGGCCAACGCGCGGCTCAACCCCGCGTCGTCCAGGTGCCCTGCCTCGAGAAGTAGTTCGCCCAGCCTTTTCATCGAGGGGACGCGTACTTCGAGCGCCTGGCTCAAGGATAGCATAGGATCGCCGATCGACTTCGATGCGCCCGCGAATCCCGCTTCGGTTCCGCTTGCCGAACCCGCCGCCGGCGTTCGTCGGCCGCGCGTCGGAGGTCGCCCTCCTCGCCGCGGCCGTGCGCCGATCGCCGGTCACCGTCGTCTGGGGACTCGGAGGGGTGGGAAAGACGGCGCTGGCGCTGCACACGCTCCGTCGGCGATTCGCCTCGCAGGTGCCGCGGGTGCTGCTCCTCGCGCTCCGCCCCGGTTGCGCGCGTCCCGACCTCGAGGCGGCGCGGGTCCTGGGCCAGGCGGTGGGGGGGCGCATCGACTGGCCCGACCTCGCCTCCGACCCCGAACTCGTCGCCGCGGCGGTGATCGACCTCGCCGAATCGGAGCGGTGGTGGATCCTCGTCGAAGATCTGCAGAACGCCGACCCCGCGGCGGTCGGCACGTTCCTGACGCTGTTCGGCCGCTACGCGCGCCGTTCGAGGCTCGTCGCCACCAGCCGCGTCGATCCGGGGATCGCCCTCTCGAGCGGGACGACGATTCCGCTGGGGGCGATGCGCGATGCCGATCTGGTGCGGATGGCGCGCCGCGCGCGCCGTCTGTCGATCGGCGAAGCGACGCGCGCGGCGCGCGGGGCCTGGGGATCGCCGTGGCGGCTGCTGCAGCGGATCGCGGTACGCGGTGTGGCGATCGGATCGGATTCGGACGCGAGTTCGGAATCGGGCTCGGATTCGGCAACGGCCACGGCTACGGATTCGGCGTCCGCCTCGGCCTCGGCGGCGGACGCGGCCGCGCTGGGCGTCTCTCCCGACCTGCGGCGGTTCCTGGTCCGACTCTCGGTGGTGCAGGTTCCGGTGCCGCGAGCCTCGCTGGAGGCGATCGCGAAACCTCCGGAGCCGCTCGACTCGTTGCTGCGGCGCGGGCTCATCGAGGCGAGCGGCGGCGGGGTGCGGGTGCACGACGTGGTGCGGGGGATCCTGCCGCCGGCGCGCGGCGGCGAGTTCGAGTCGGCGCGCCTACGCGCGGGCTCGGCGCTGGCGGCCTCCGGCGATCCGGCGGCCGTCGTGGAAGGGGTGCGACTCCTGCTGGACGCGGGAAGGCCGGAGGAGGCCGCACGCGGTCTCCACGACCGGATCGAACGGCTGCTCGACCAGGGGTTCGGACCACGGCTGTGGGAGCGGCTCGCCGGGGAGGCACATCCGGCGCTGGCCTCGGCGCGCCTGCGGTGCGCCGTCGATCTCGGAACGGCCGACGCCATCGCCCGGATCGACCGGCCGGCCGGCGAGGACCTCGGCGATCGTCTCCATTGGGCGCGCGCCCTCCGGTTCTCGGGGGACCTCAAAGGGGCGGCCGAGGTGGCGGCGCGGGTGCAGGAAGGGGCCGGCGGCGGGCCGCTCGGATTCGAGGCGGGACTGCTCCATTGCCGGTGCCGCATCGTCCTGGGCGCGGCCGAGGAGATCCTCGAACGCGCGGGGAGGCTCGTCCCCCGCTCGATCGACGACGAGGCTCGCCGGGACGCGCTGGTGGCGCAAGCGCTCACCTACCTCGGCCGGACGGGAGAGGCGACGGCGATCGCCCGGACGCTGCGCGCATCGTTTCCTCGACTCGCGCCGAACGCGCGGCTCGAAGTCGGCGGGGGGATCGCGCGCGTCTTCTACGACGCCACGTTGCTCGCGGAGGCCGACGAGGTCCTCGACGGCATCCTCGACGCGCTGGGGCCGTCGGCGCCGTTTCGATCGCACGGCCGGATGGCGCTGCACCTGAAGACCTATCTGGCGCAGGACCGGGGGCGCCTGGTCGAGGCCCGGCGCCTCCTGGCGCGGCTCGCGACCGAATCGTCCTTCCTGCGCGCGTCGGCCCGTTCGGTCGAGGCGACGATCCGGCTCGCCGAGGGGACGCTCGACGGCCTCGACGACTTCCTCAACGGATCGGTGGCCGATGCGGAGGGGATGGGAAATCGCAACTATCGCGACATGGCCGACGGGATGCGGGTGCGCCTGGCGACGGTCCTCGGCCGACGCCGGGCGCTCACGGTCGATCCACCCGACGACACGCCCGATCCGACGATCCGCGCCTTCCGCGCCCTGTGGGAGATCCAGAACGCGGTCCGCCATGGTGCGACCCCGTCGCAACCGTTTCCGGCGCCACGAGATCTGGCTTCGAACGTCGAGGTGCGGGTGTTGGCCCGGTGCGTGGCGGCGGAGCGGGCGTTCCTCGACGGGGACGCCGACGGCGCGCGAGCCGACGCGCGGACGGCGGTCGACTGGGCGCGGGAGGCGGGCTTGGCGCTGGCCGAAGCCGACGCGCTGCTCGTCCTGTGCGATCTCCTCCTGGCGGGAAACGGCGACGGTCTGCCGGCCGCGCTCCGCCGGTTGTCGGCGATCGCGGCCCAGCTTCCGTCGGCGCGTCTGGCGGGCGAGGCGCGCTTCCATGCGGCCGCGCTCGAGGCCGATCCGGCGGCGCTGGAGGCGAGGGTGGCCGAGGCCGTCGCGCCGGTGGCGGCGCGGCGCGCGGCGGCGCTGCTCGGCGAGCCCGTGACGCTCGACCTCGTCGACCGGCGGGTGGTCGACGCCGTCCGCCGCCGGTTCGGGGAGGACACGGTCGATCGGATCTGCTCCGCCGGCGCCGGCGGAACGCCTTGGGGGATCGACGAGCGCCGTCCGCGCGTCTGGATGGCGGACGGACGCGTCGTGTCGTTCGCCAAGAGGCCGCTCCTCTTCCGGCTGCTGCTGGCGCTGGCGCGGCGCGGGGGGACCGCGACGAAAGAGGAGCTCGTGCGCGAGGTCTGGAACGAGCGGGAGTACCACCGCCTGCGCCACGACAACCGCCTGCACCTCGCCGTCCTGAAGCTGCGCCGCGCGATCGAGTCGGATCCGGCCGTTCCGGCGCTTCTCCTCGCGACGACCGAGGGGTATGCCCTGGGCGGCACGGTCCGCTGGCGACGCCCCGTTCGACCGTTGCCGGGAGGCGGCGCGGCCTGATAGAGCTTCTCTCTTCGGGGAGGTCGTACGCATGCGCCGAGAGTGGATCGGGTTCCTGGCGGCGATGGCGTGGGGGGCGGCCGGCTGCCGGAACGAGGCGCAGTGTCCGGTGCCGTCGGCCGAGCTCGACCGGTGCGCCAGCGGCTTCCACGTCGAGTTCGATCCGTTCGACGACGACGCGAGCGCGCTTCGGCCGTTCCCCAATCCGCTGAAGTCCGTCGCGCAGCCGTTCAAGTCGGCGACGACCGGCTACTCCCCGAACTACGGCGGCGACATCGGCCTCCTGCTGAACACGCTCGACGGGTTCGGCCCGTACGCGCCGGTGGTCGTCTCGTTCAACGAGGTGATCGATCCGGTCTTCCTGCCGGACGATCCGGCGGAGAGCCTCGACCCGGAGTCCCCGGTCTTCCTCGTCGACCTGGAGGCGATCCGCGCCGATCCGACGGCCGACTTCGAGGCCGTGGTGCAGCCGGTGACCGCCTGGTACGACGGCCTGCAAGCCGGAGTCCCGGTAGACGCGTTGATCGTCGCCCCGTACGTGCCGCTCCAACCGAAGCACGAGTACGCGGTGGTGATCACCGACCGACTCCGGACCTACGTCGACGAGGCGCGGACCGCCTCGCTCGCCCGGTGCATCGGGAGTTCGGAGGCGTTCCAGTGCGTGAAGTCGGCCAACGCGGTCGATCCGCGCCTGGAGCCGATGCGCGAGGGGCTGGCCGCGCTGTTCGAATGGCTGGAGGGCCGCGGTATCGACCGCGGAGAGGTCGCCTTCGCCACCCACTACGTCACCCAGTCGGTCGAAGACGAGCTGGTCGACATCCGCAAGCAGCTGGAGACGAAGGATCCGCCCATCGGGCGGATCGATCCGACCCGGATCTTCCGCGACGTCGGCGGCGATGACGGGGCGTTGAGCGACGAGGCGTACGACTACTTCCAGGCGCTCTTCCCCGACGACGTCGACGTCGACCTCGCCGACTACGACTTCTCCTCGATCGGGACGATCGCCTACGGATTCTTCCCGTCGCGGGACTACCGCCATCCGGAGTTCGAGCTGTTCATCACCGACGGCGTCACCGGCCACGTGCGCGAGCAGCGGACGAACGAGCTGGAGTTCATGGTGGTGCTGCCGAAGAAGGACCTCCTCCGCAACGTGGTGCCGCCGTACAAGACGATCGTCTTCCAGCACGCGCTGACCGTCTGCAAGGAGTCGATGGTCGCCATTGCCAACGAGTTCGCCGAGCGGGGGATCGCGCTGGTCGGGATCGACGTGGTGGCGCACGGGAGCCGCTCCGACGAGGCGGAGCTTTCCGGTCGCAACTGCACCATCCAGGGGATCGACTTCCTTCGGCTCGACAACCCGCTCGCCGGACGCGAAGGGTTCCGGCAGACGGTCGCCGACCAGTTCCAGCTGGTGCAGATGGTGAAGCACCTCGACCTCGACATCGCCCCGGAGGACGGGAAGCGCGATCTCGACACCGACCGGCTCGCCTACGTCAGCCAGTCGCTCGGGAGCCTGATCGGAGGAACATTCATCGCGCTCGAACCGGACGTCGGCGCGGCGGTGCTGAACGTCGGAGGTGGCGGCCTCTATTCGGTCGCGCTCTCCTACTTCGGCGACCAGGGGGGCGAGCCGGTCGGACCGGACGGTTTCGCGGATCTGCCCACGTTCCTCCTCGACATGATGCTGATCCTCCAGAACGCCGTGGAGCGCGCCGATCCGATCCACTACGCGCGGCGGGTCGCCACGGCGCCGCTCACGATCCGGGAGTTTCCGAATCCGCCGAAGAGCGTCCTCTTGCAGGAGGCGGTCGGGGACGAGGTGGTGGGGAACTACTCCACCGATTCGCTGGCCCGGGAGATGGGGGGGGAGGTGGCGGGTCCGTCGGTCTTCCGGGCGGTGCCAAACGTCGCGACGCGCCTGGCGCCGTTCGAAGGGAACGCCGGGGGCGGGCAGGCGACGATCGCGCTCACCCAGTTCTCGCCCGCGGAACACTCCTTCCTCCTCACGCAGGACGACCCCGACGCCTTCTGCCGGGGGCAGGTGCAGGCGGCCGAGTTCGTCGGGAGCTACCTCGAGACGGGACGGGCGCGGGTGATCGACGCCTACACCGCCCCGGAGGCCTCCGACTGTCCCTAGACACCGCGAGAGTTGTTGACGCGGAATTCGGCGTGGTAGATTGCGCGCCACCTGGGGGCGTCACGTCGTGAAGAAGAAGAAGGTCCACTCCAAGCCCGCCCGTTCCTCCCGCAAGCCGGCGGCGCGGTCGTCGAAGAAGGCGGTCACGCGGGCGAAACCGGCGCGCCGGATTTCGGCCAAGCCATCGCCGAAACGCCCGGTGGCGCCACGCCCGAGGACGCCGATCGCGGCCGCCAAGGGGAAGGCGAACGGAAAGGTCGCCGTCCCGGCCAAAGGCGGCACCTCGGCCGCCAAAGGGGGACCGAACGGCAAGGTGGTGAAGCTGGCCGCCGTGAAGAAGGGTCCGGCCCCCGCCGCCAAGCGCCAGCGCGTCCGCGTCTGCAAGCAGGAGAACTGCACCAATCCGCAGACGACCCAGGGCTTCTGCCGGCTGCACTACCTCCTCAACTGGAAGACGCTGCGCGAGGAGAAGGAGAAGCGCGCGCAGAAAAACCTCGACCGCTACGTCGAGCGGATGGCCGGCACCAAGAAGCCGGCCTCCGGCGAGGAGGCGGAGGAGGCGGCCGAAGGAACGCAGAAGTCCGAGGAGGCCGTCTTCGAAGAGGACTTCGGCGAGTTCGTCGACGTCCTTTCGCGCGAGGAGAACCTCGACAAGATCCTCAACGGGATCAAGGTCGAAGACTATTAGTCTTCGCGCAATTCCTTAACGTCCGATTCGCGAGGATAGGACCTTGCGTCCGACGACGGCGTTCGTGGTGGCGGAGGGGCGCCCGGTCGAGCCGTTCGGCGACCCGCCGGCCGACGCCCGGATCCTGAACCGGCGTTTGGCCGACGTGCAGCGGGAGACACTTCTCGCGTGCGGCGTGCGGACGGTGACGCCGATTGCAAGTCGGGCCGAACTGCCGGCACCGTCGGCCGCGACGGGGGGGGCGTACCTCGTCCTCGCCGACGACCTCTTCGTCACGGCGTCGCTGCTTCGCGCCTTCCTCGAGGAGGCGGCCGGCGGCGCACGGCTCGCGTTGACCGACAGCCGCATCGTGCGCGACTCCCTCCCCTTGCAGGCGCTCGAGCACGGCCTGTCTGCCGACGGACGCGCGCATTGGATCTACCCGGTGTGGCTCGTCACCGACGATCCGGGGAGCCGGCCGCTCGCGTCGCTGCCGGCGGTGGCCGTCGATCCGAAGGAGGAGATCCGCACCCTCGAAGGGGTCCCGGCCGTCTTCTCCCCCGATCGCGCGATCTCCTTCCCGATCACGCCGCGGATCGCGATCCGCGTGCAGCACTGGTTGCACCTGCTGCGCGCGAACCACCTGGCGATGATGGCGTCGCTCGCCGCGTTGCGGGAGCGATCGCGGATCCGGAACTGGCTCGCGATCGCCGCGCTGCTGGTGCGGGCCTTCCCGCCGACCGAGGCGCGCGTGTTACGGGCGATGGTCCGTCGCGGGCGCAAGGTGAAGATCCATCCCACCGCGGTGGTCGAAGGGGCGGTGCTCGGGGACGGCGCGCGCGTCGGCGCCCACGCCGTGGTGCGATTCAGCGTGCTCGGGCCCGGAGCGGTGGTCGAGGAGTTCGGCCTGGTCGAGTTGTCGGTGCTCGGCGAGGGGGCCTGCGTCACCAAGAAGGGGATCTCGACGCTCAACGTCCTCTACCCCGGCGCCGTTCTCGGACACGCCGGATGCCAGATGAGCCTGCTCGGGCGCGACGCCTTCGTCTCCACCGACAGCCGCCTGCTCGACCTGAAGTTCGACGGCGACGTGCCGGTCGAGGTGGACGGACGGCGGGTCTCGAGCGGATCGCGTTTCCTGGGGAGCTGCGTCGGGCACGGGGCGTCGGTCGGGGCGGGGGTCTTTCTGCAGTACGGGATGGCGGTGCCGAACGGCGTGGCGCTGGTGAAGGAGCCGAGGGAGGTGGTGCGCCGGATCGAGGAGGGGCGGGAGGGGGCGCCGCTCGTGGTGGAGGGGGGGGTGGCGCGGCCGATGCGGGGGGCAAGGCGAACGACCCCACGGGGCTCCCTGCCGGGATCGGGTTCGGCGCCATGAACGCCTTCCGCGTCATCGGCGCGCCGACCTCCGTCCGTCCCTTCGGCCCCGCCGATTCGCTTCCGGTCCTGGGGGAGCCTCTCGCGGACGCGCGGCGTCGCGAGCTCGCGGCGGCGGGGTTCGTCGAGGAGGTCGAGCGCACCACCGCGGGCGGCCGCGCGGCCGGCGCGGACCGGCCGGTCCTGCTCGTAGGGGCGAACGTCTTCCTCAACGCGGCGTGCGCGCGGGCGCTGCTCGCGGCGGCGCCGCGAGGGGGGCGACTCGTACTGCGGGCGCCGGGGTGGGCGGAGGTCGCGGGCGGGGCGGCGTCCCGGGCGATCGAGGTCGCGGTCGTTCCGCCATCGCGGGCGGGGGCGGGCTCGGAGGGTGCGGTCGTCCCCGGTACGCCGTCGATCGCGGCGCTTCCGGCGGTCGAGCTCGACGCCGACGAGCGGCTCTTCTCCTTGGCGGAGGGTCCGGAGTCGCTGGGCGTCGCGGCGCCGCGTCGGGTCGCCTGCGACGTGCGGAGTTGGGCCGATCTGCTCTGGACGAACCTGTTCGCGATGACGGCCCGTGTCCGGAACCTGTCGCCGGCGGCGGGGGCGTGGGCCGTGGCGAGGGCGGCGGCGAGAAGCCTCTCGCTGAACCGCTGGCGCATCGCAGGCCGGCTCGTCGAGCGCGGGCGCGGAGTCGACGTGCATCCGTCGGCCGTGGTGGAGGCGTCGGTGCTCGGGGAGGGCGTTCGCATCGGTCCCGGGGCGGTCGTCCGCGGATCGGTGTTGGGGCCGGGATGCGAAGTCGAGGAGCTGGCGCTGGTCGTCGGCGCGTCGCTGGGGCGGCGTGCGCGGGTGCAGCGGCAGGGGATGGTGAAGTTCTCGGTGCTGTTCGACGAGGCGAGCATTGGCGGCGTCGTCCAGCTGTCGGTCCTGGGGCGAGGCGCGGCGATCCGCGGCGGCGCCTATTCGCTCGACCGCCGCCTCGACGACCGGCCGGTTCGGCTGCGGGGGGCGGCGGGGCTCGTCGAGGCGGGGCGCGCGCTCGGATGCGCCCTGGGGGACGGGGCCGCGCTCGGCTCGGGCGTCTGGATCGCGCCGGGGCGCGACCTCCCCGCCGGCGTGCGGATCGCCCGGAGCCGTCGCGACGTCTTGGCGTCGATCCCCGAGGCGCTCGGGGCCGGCGTCTACGAGGTGGAGGCCGGCGCCCCGACCCGGATCGGGGTGTGACGGCGCTGTTCCTGTTCGTCGCCGCGGCGTGGGCGTTGCTGCTCGCGGCGGCCGTTCGCGCGGAGAAGGACGCGACCCGGTTCCTGTCGGCGCGCGTCCGCCCGGCCGGCGCCGACGGCGATTCCGAGGGCGCACCGGAGGTCGACGTGGTGGTGCCGGCGCGCGACGAGGAGGACCGCCTCGCGCCGCTCCTCGCCTCGCTCCTCCTCCAGGAACGGGCGCCCCGCGCCATCGTGGTGGTCGACGACCGTTCGACCGACGGCACCGCGGCGGTCGTCGATCGATTCGCCGCGACCGACCGGCGGGTGGTGCGGATCGACGGGGAAGGTCCGCCGCCGGGTTGGACGGGGAAGACGGCGGCGCTCACACGCGGGTACCGGGAGACGCGCGCGCCGTGGATCCTGTTCGTCGACGCCGACGTGCGGCTCGATCCGGCGACCCTTTGGGAGGCGCTCGACGAGGCGCGCGCGCGCGGATGGGACGGGATCTCGTTGTGGGGACGGTGGGTCGTGCCCGGCCTCTGGCCGCGCCTGCTGCAGTGCGCGGTGGGGAGCCTGGTTCGCGGGGCCCACCCGATCGAACGCGTCAACGACCCATCGCTCCCCGGCGACGCGTTCGTCAACGGCCAGTTCCTGCTGATCCGGCGCGAGGCGTTCGACGCGGCGGGGGGGTGGGAGTCGGTGCGGTCCTCGGTGTTGGAGGACTTGGCCTTCGCCAAGCGCGCGAAGCGCCTCGGGCGCCGCATCGGACTCCTGTGCGCCCCCGACCGGATGCGGGTGGAGCCCTACGCCCGGCTTCGCGAGGCGTGGGAGGGGTACGGCAAGAACTTCCTCGCGGGGGCCGGGGGCACGGCGAAGGCAGCCGCGCTCGCCGCCGCCGTCGTCCTCTTCTCGATCGTTCCGTGGCTCGCGCTCGCGGTCGGGCTCGCCGGGGGGATCGGTCCGGCGCCGACGGCCGCCGCCGGAGCGGCGGTCGCCGCCACGCTCCTCTACCGGCTGCGCACCGCGGCGACGTTTCACCATCCACCGGCGGACGCCCTGCTGCATCCCGTCGCCTACGCGCTGGTGGTGGGGCTGATCGCGCGCGCCGTCCTCCGCCGGCTCGCCGGACGCCCCGCGCGGTGGAAGGGACGGGAGGTCGGCTAGAGATGGCCGGGAACCCGCCGTACGACCTGCTGTCGGCGGTCTACCGTCCGCTGCTGGCGCGGTTCGCGTCGGCGGCGGCCGATCCGGCGGCGGCGCAGCGGGCGCGCCTGCTCGCACTGCTTCGGGCGGATGCCTCCTGCGAGTACGGCCGGCGTCACGGCTTCGCCGGGATCGCGGACGCGGCCGAGCCGGAGAGGGCTTTCCGCGCCCACGTCCCCGCCGTCGACTTCGACGCGCTCGCGCCGTCGATCGAACGGATGGAGCGCGGCGAGCGCGGCGTCCTGACCGCGCAGGACGTGGTCCGCTTCGTCAAGACCTCGGGGACGACCGGCCGTCCGAAGCGGGTCCCGATCACCCCCGGCCTCGCCCGCGAGGTGCGCGATGCGCAGCTGGTGTGGCTCGTCCACCTCCTTCGCGAGAATCCGAAGCACGCCGACGGCGCGAAGCTGGTGCTCGTCTCCCCGGCCGACGAGGAGCGGACCCCGGCCGGGATCCCGGTCGGCGCCAACACCGGACGGATGCAGCGCGCGCTCCCCTGGTTCGTGCGCCTGTGGACGGTGCCGCCCGCCGAGGTGCTCGCGCTGCGCGATCCCGGCCTACGCGGTCCGCTGTCGGCGCTCGCAGCGGCCGGCGGCGACCTCGGCTCGATCACCACCGCGAACGCCTCGACCGTCTGGCAGCTCGCCACGCGTCTCCGGGCCTGGGGCGAGTGGCTCGGGGTCGCGTTGCGGGAGGGGGGCGTGCCGCGCGCCGGTCCCGACGGCACGGGGATCCCGGAGCCGGTGCGCGCCCGCTTGCGCCGACGGTTCCCGTCCCGCCCGGCGCGCGCCGAACGACTGGCGCGCGCGCTCGCTTCCGGCGGGGGGCTGTTCCCGGCGCTGTGGCCGCGCCTGACGACGGTGAACTGCTGGCGCGGAGGACCGGCCGCCTTCTACCTGCGGAAGCTCGAAGACGAGCTCGGCGGGATCCCGGTCCGCGACCCCGGCTACAGCGCGTCCGAGGGGTTCTTTGCGATCCCGCTCGAGTCGGGGACGGCCGCCGGCGTGCTGCACGTCGGCGGACCGTACTTCGAGTTCGAGCCGGTCGGAACGAACGGAGCCGCCGTCGGGCCCGGCGCAGCCGTCGGCGCCGGCGAGATCGAGGTCGGCGGCGAGTACGAGGTGCGCGTGACGACCGCGGGGGGGCTCTGGCGCTACGCGATGCGGGACGTGGTGCGGGTCGTCGGCCGGCACCTCCGCGCGCCGCTCGTCGAGTTCGTCCGCAAGTCGGAGAGCTTCCTGTCGATCACCGGCGAGAAGGTGAGCGACGTGCAGGTGCTCGCCGCCGCCGACGAGGCCGCCGCGAAGGCCGGCATCGCGCTCGCCGCGGCCGGGGCGGAGGTCGTCCTCGACGAGCCGCCATGCTACGTGTTGATCGCCGAGCGTCGAACCGGCGGCGGCGCGGGCGAGCCCTCCCGCGGCGGAACCGTCGCGCCGTCCGACGCGCGCGCCGCCGGCCTGGTCGCGGCGTTCGACCGAAGCTTGCAGGCGGCGAACGTCGAGTACGCGGCCAAGCGCGCCGACGGCCGACTCGGGCCGGCGCGGCTTCGCTTCGTCCCCTCCGGCGCCTTCGAGGCCCGGCGCCTGGCGATGGCCTCGCGCGGCGGTCCGGAATCGCAGGTCAAGATGCCGGTGCTGTTCCCCGACGGTTTCTAGCCGGGCGCGATCGATGCGCACGTCGGCACGGGGGTGCTATCGTTCCGGTCCACGGAGGCCGGAAAGATGACGCGTGTGCGAGTCGTTTCGACGTCGTTCCTCGTGGCCGTCGCCGCGGCGTGGCTGGTCCAGACCGCGCCGGCCCATGCCGACGCTCCCGCCGACCCGCCGGGGCACTTCGCCGCGTGGATCGGGCGGCCGGCGCCGGCGATCGAGCTCAAGAGCGTCGACGGAAAGGCCGTGTCGCTCGCCGACTACAAGGGGAAGCTGGTGGTGCTGCACTTCGGCGCCTCCTGGTGACCCTTCTGCAATGCGGAGGCTCCGCATCTCGAAAAGCTGCAGCAGACGTACGGGCCGAAGGGCGTGCAGGTGCTGGTCGTCGACGTGATGGAGGGGCGCAAGAAGGCGGCGAAGTGGGCCAAGAAACACCGCCTCACCTTCCCGGTGCTCGACGACGCCGACGGAAGGGTGGCCGAGGCCTGGGCGCCGGAGGGGGTCCAGCCCGATCTCCCGCGCAACCAGGTCCCGATCGCGGCCAACGTCATCGTCGACCGGGACGGGACGATCGCCTTCTTCTCGCTGCTCGACTCGCAACGATTCGACGCCAAGCTCGTCGCGCTGACGGCGAAGCTGGAATCGCTCCTCGCCGCGCCGTGAGGTGGGGGCCCACCGGCTTCGTCGTCGCGACGGTGATGGCGGGTGTCGTGCGCGCGCTCGCGTCGGACGCGAAGGTCGTGGTCGAAGAGATCCCCCCGGTGCCGCTGGAGGCGGGACGCGCGGGGGAGGCGCGCATCGCCTTTCGCGTCGCCGAGGGGTTCCACGTTCAGGCCAATCCGGCGGCCAACGAGTTCCTGATCCCGGTGGAGCTCTCGGTGACGTCGGCGTGCGGCATCTCGGCGGGGAAGGTGGTCTATCCGAAAGCGGAGCCGTTCCGCCTGGAAGGATCCGACGAGACGCTCGCCACCTACGGGGGGCGCTTCGAGATTCGCGTCGCGCTCAAGGCGTCGCGGAAGGCGCAGCCCGGGGCCTGCACGGTTCCGGCGTCGCTCCGCTACCAGGC
>CAYJRR010000069.1:0-8045 GCA_964372275.1 uncultured bacterium | reverse complement strand
GTGCGACGACAAGAGCTGCCTCTTCCCGGCGACGATCGAATGGTCCCTCCCGGTGGAGATCCGGGAACGACCGTGACGCTCAAGGCGCTCTCCTTCGACGTCGACGGGACGTTGTTCGACCTGCGCCAGATGCAACGGGCCTTCGCCTGGAGCGCGATCCGGCACGCGCGCTACTTGCGGGCGTTTCTCAAGACGCGCGAGGAGGTGCGGGCGCTGGGAACTCTGCCCGACGTGCGCGCCGAACAGGACCGCCGCGTCGCGGCGGCGCTGGGGGTGAGCGTCGAGCACGCGAAGGCGCTTCGCGAGCGGGTGATCGAGCGGGACTGGATCGCCTGTTTCCGGAAGGTGAAGCCAATCCCCGGCGTTCGGGAGGCGCTCGCGGCCTTCGCGGACCGTGGCCTGAAGCTGATCACCGTCTCGGACTATCCGGCCGAGGCCAAGCTCAAGAGCATGGGCCTCGACCACGTGCGGTGGGACGCAGACGTCGGCGCGGAGGCGCTCGGCGCGCTCAAGCCGCACCCGCGCGCCTTCGAGGAGGGGATCCGGCGCCTGGGCCTCTCCCCGGGCGAGATCCTGCACGTCGGCGATCGCCTCGACGCCGACGTCGCCGGCGCGCGCCGGGTCGGGATGCGCGCCGCGCTGTTCACCGGCGGGAACGCGAGGAGCTACCCCGCCCCCGCCGGCTCCGAATCGCCGGAGCTCGTCTTCGGCGACTACCGCGAATTGGCGCGGCACCTCGGGATCGATGTCTAGCGTGGGATCGATCCTGCTTTCGTCGTTGCTCGGGTTCGCGGCGCTGTTCTGGATCGCGGCGTTCGTTTCCACCTGGCGCGAGAACCGGCGCGCGCGCTGGGTGGTCAAGGCCGATACGCCGTTGCCGGTCCCGCCGCGCCTCCCGCGGGTGAGCGTGGTCGTCCCGGCACGGAACGAGGCGCGCAACCTCCCGTCGTGCCTCGACGCGGCGCGGGCGCTCGTCTGGACCGACCTGGAGATCGTGGTGTTGGACGACCGTTCGACCGACGACACGGGCCGCATCGCCCGCGACGCGTCGGCGGCCGATCCGCGGGTGCGCTGCCTTCCCGGGACCGAGCTTCCGGCCGGATGGATGGGAAAGTGCTGGGCGTTGCACCAGGCGGTCTCCGCCGCGACCGGCGAGTGGATCCTCTTCCTCGACGCCGACGTGGAGGTGCATCCGCGCGCGTTGGCGCAGGCGCACGCCTACGCCGTCTCCGCCGGGGCGGAGATGCTTTCCGGCTACGGATTCCTGCGACTGGAGACCTTTTGGGAGAAGGTGGTGATGCCGGTCCTCGGCGGGATGATCGTAGGGGGGAATCCACTCGACCAGGTGAACGATCCGGCCCACCCGCGGGTCGTCTGCAACGGGCAGTTCATCCTCGTCTCGCGCGCCGCCTACGGGCGCATCGGCGGCCATGCGGCGGTACGAGGCGAAATCATCGACGACATGGCGCTGGCGCGCGAGGCGAAGCGGGTCGGCGTCGTCTACCGGATGGTCTTCTGCCGCGAACTGTTCCGCACCCGGATGTACACCTCGCTGGCCGAGATCTGGCGGGGGTGGCGCAAGAACCTGTTCGCCGCCCTCGGCTACCGGCCGTGGGTGGCGATCGCGGTGGTGGCGTTCGTCCTGTGGACGGCGGTTCTCCCGCCGGTGCTGCTCGTCGTCGGCCCGTTCCTGCGCCTTCCCGGTCCGGTCGTCGGCGCCGCGGCGGCCGCGACCGCGACGCTGTTCGGCTACCGCGTCTTCGCCAGCCGCGTCTTCGGGCAGAGGTGGGGGCTGTTCTGGACGCACCCGCTCGGGGCCCTGGTGGTGGCGGGGATCTTCCTCGAATCGGCGATGCGGGGGATCGCAGGTTCCACGGTCGACTGGAAGGGACGGTCGTACGGCGCCGGCGGACCGGCGGTTTGACGGTGCCGTCGGGCGTGAGATAGTGCTCCGGCTCCTCCCGGCGGGAGGGGCCGGTTCCCATTGCTCGGAGGAGAGGGTTTGGCCGTCGACAAGCAGACGCGGAAGGGTCCCGACGAGTTCGTCACCTGGGGAACGCGCTTCGCGGGCTACGCCACGGAGAACGCGACGATCGTCGGCGCGGCGCTGGTGCTGGCGCTGGTGCTGGTCGGTAGCGTCTTCGGCTGGCGCCAGAAGCGCGCCGACCGGGAGATCGAGGCCTCTTCGAAGCTGTACGCGGGGGAGAAGGCGATGGTGGGGAGCGTCGAAGACCTCCTCAAAGGGTTGAAGCTCGACTTCGACACCTCGGCGGAGCCGACGCCGGAGGACCTGGAGAAGGCGGTTGCGGCGTTCGACGAGGTCGCACGCGAATTTCCCGGCACCAAGTCGGCGCGGCGCGCGCACCTGCTGGCGGGGGACGCCTACCTGAAGCTCACCCGATACGACGACGCCGCCGCCGCCTACGAACGGGCGGTCGGAGGGACGCCGCTGGAACGCTACTACGCGCTGTCGGGCCTCGGGCATGCGCTGGAGGGGAAGAAGGCCTACGACGAGGCGGCGGCCGCGTACGCCCGCGCCGTCGACGAGCCGGCCGCCCTGCTCAAGGACCTCGCCACGCTCGACCGGGCGCGCGCGTTGGCGGCCGCCGGACGCGCGTCCGACGCGACGCCGCTTCTGGAGAAGTTCGCCGAGAACTATCCCGATTCGTCGCTGAAGGCGGAGGCGGAGCGGCGGCTCGCCGAGCTGAAGGAGGCGACCCCGTCCGCGGCGGCGGCGGCCGGAGCTCTCCCTGTGACCACCGGCGGGACGCTCTAGACCGTGGTCGGCGCGATCGTCCTCGCCGCCGCGCTCGCCCAGGCGCCCCCCGCCGGGCCCAAGCCGCTCGCCTTCCCGCTCGTCGTCGACTGGTCGTTTTCGATGCGTCACCTCGAGCTGTTTCCATACGCACCGGCCGAGTCCTCCGCGCCGGTCGTCGACGGTGACACGCTGTTCGTCGCCTCCTCGCGCGGGCGTTCGGTCTATGCCCTCGACGTCGAGTCGGGGGCGGTGCGGTGGTCCTACCGCACCCGAGGCCGCGTCGAAGCGACCGTCGCCGTCGGAGCGAGCGCCGTATACGCGGCCGACGCCAAGGGTCGGGTGCACGCCATCGACCGCGCGACGGGCAAGGCGATCTGGCGCGCCGAGGTCGGAGGGGTCTGCAACACGGCGCTCGTCCACGACCCGGGCGATCCGGTCTCCCGCGTGCTGGTGGCACTCAGCGACAACCGGTTGCGCGCCCTCGACGCCTCGAACGGGATGGAGTTGTGGACCTATCGCCGGGAGCCTCCGGCCGACCTCACGATCGAGGGGACGAGTTCGCCGGTCGAGATCCAGCTCCCGGAGGGGCCGGCGTACGTCGTCGGATTCTCCGACGGTCACCTGGCCGCGGTGCGTCCGGACAACGGCACGCCGGTGTGGGAGACGAAGCTCGTCGGCAGCGGGCGATTCCGCGATGTCGACGGTTCGGTGACGGAGGTCGACGGCCGGCTCTATGTCACCGCCTACGACGACCGACTCCACGTCCTGGAGGCGGCGACCGGACGCGAGCTCTGGTCGGCGGCCCCGGGCGGCGCCACCGGGGTGGTGGTGCAGGGCGGCACGCTGTACCACGGCACCGACCGTGGCGAGGTCGTGGCGCGCGACCCGGCGGACGGGCGAGAACGGTGGACCTGGCGGCTCCCGGCCGGGGTGCCGACGCAACCGCGGGTCGTCGACGGCTACCTCTTCGTCGCCAGCTCCTCCCGCAGCTTCTACGCCTTGCGCGCCGAGACCGGGGAGAAGGTCTGGTCGTTCGATCCGGGCTTCCGCGTCTCGGGGGCATGGGCCCGTCCGGCGGCGAGCGGCTCCCGGGTCTTCTTCACCAGCAACGTGGGGACGGTCTACGCCTTCGAGCCGACGACCCAAGGCGTCCACGTCATCGGCACCTGGGACTCCGGCCCCCGCCGCGAGTGAGCGAGCCCGTCGATTGACCGGCCGACACGATCCGTGGGGTCCGATCGCCCGGACGCTGCCCGACTTCGAGCCGCGCCCGACGCAGGCGCGGATGATGGAGCGGGTCGAAGCCGCCTTTCGTGATGACGGCGTGCTCGCGATCGAGGCCGGAACCGGCACCGGAAAGACGATCGCCTACCTGCTGCCGGCGGTGAGGTTCGCGGCCGAGACGGGGGAGAAGGTCCTCGTCTCCACGCACACCATCGCGTTGCAGGAGCAGATCCTGCAGCGAGACCTCCCGCTGGTCGCCCGCGCGCTCGGTCTTTCGATCGACGCGCAGCTGGTGAAGGGACGCGGCAACTATCTCTGCCGGCGAAAGGTCGCCGAAGCGGTCGCGCGGGAGACACACCGGTTCGACGCCGGCCGTGGATTCGATGCCGGAAGCGGGCCCGAGTCCGGCGGCAGGCCCGAGGGGGACGACGAGGCGCTGCGGGAGATTGCCGCCTGGGTGGAGACGCACGACGACGGAGGTCGCGCCGACCTTCCACGCCCGCCGCCGGCGGAGCTCTGGGAGGCGCTCAAGAGCGACCGCGACTCGTGCCTGCGGTCCCGCTGCCCGCACCACGCGCGGTGCTACTACTACCGGGCGCGGCGCGCGGCCGCCCGCGCGTCGATCCTGATCGCCAACCACAGCCTGGTCCTTGCCGACCTCGCCCTGAAGGCGCGCCTCCGAGGGCCTGCCGCCGGCCACGGGCCTGCCGCCGGCCTCGGGCTTGCTGCCGGCGCCGTGCCCGCGGAGGGGGCCGAGGGTGCGGGAGAAGGGGTCTTGCCGGACGTTCGCCGGATCGTCTTCGACGAGGCGCACCACCTCGAGGAGGTCGCCTCCGCGCACTTCGGGATCGAGGTGACGCGCCGGGGAGTTCTTGGCGAGCTTCGCCGCCTCGCGGGCGAACCCGACCGTTCGACCGGACGCTTGCACGCGCTCTCCGCGGCCCTCTTCGCCGCCGCCGCGGAGGAGCACGCCCCGCGGGCGGCGTATCTCGCCGCCTCGGAGCGGATCACCACCCGGATCGTGCCGTTCGCCCGCTGGCTCGCCGAGCCGGCGGAGGCGGCCTTCGACGCGATCGAGTACTGGGCGTCGCGCGCGTCGGGCGACGACCGCCGCGTGCGGATCCCGGACGAGCCCGACGAACGATGGCGGCGGGAGGTCGTGCCGGCGGTGGCTCGGCTGGTCGATCCCCCCGAAGGGCTGCTCGGTCTCGTCGACGAGTTGGCGCACGTGCGGGAGCGCGTCCGGGTCGACGTCGGGCCGCCGAGCGTCGCGGGTCCGTGGGTCGACGTGGCGGGGTCGATCGAGGCGCTGGAGCGCGCCGCCGCAACGCTCGACGACCTGGTCCGGCCCGAGGCCGGGAGCGCGCAACAGGTGCGGTGGATCGAGATCGGCGAGACCGGCCGCAGGCCCGACGCCGGCCGCAGGCCCGACGCCGGTCGAAGCGTCCGGCTGGTCGGATCGCCCGTGGAGGTCGGCTCGATCCTCGCTTCCCGACTGTTCGAAACGCACCGCACCGTGGTGCTCACCTCGGCGACGCTCAGCACGGCGGGGCGGTTCGACTACCTGCTCGGGAGTCTGGGGATCGACCGCGTCCTCGAGGGACGTGTGGTGGTCGAATCGCTCCCGAGTCCGTTCGACTGGCGCGAGCAGGCGATCCTGCTGATCCCGACCGACCTCCCGGCGCCGGACGAGGAGGGGCACGAGGGGGTCCTGGCGGAACGGATCCTGGAGGCGGTGCTTGCCACCGATGGAGGGGCGTTCGTGCTCTTCACCAGCCATCGCGCCCTCGACCGGGCCTACGCCGCGCTCCTTCCCCGGTTGGCGGCGTCGGGCCTGGCCGTCCTGCGACAGGGGGAGGACGAGCGGTCCCGCCTGCTCGACCGGTTTCGCGCGTCGGGATCGGCGGTGTTGTTCGGAACCGACTCGTTCTGGGAAGGGGTCGACGTTCCGGGCGAGGCGCTGCGGAACGTGATCGTCACCCGTCTTCCGTTCCGGGTGCCGACCGATCCGATCGAGATCGCCAAGGCCAAGCGGTTGCAGGGCGAGGGTCGCGAGCCGTTCCAGGAACGAACGCTTCCGCAGGCGGTGCTCAAGTTCCGTCAGGGTCTCGGGAGGCTCCTGCGCCGCCGACGCGATCGGGGGTTGCTGGTGGTCCTCGACCGGAGGATCGTCTCCCGACCATACGGGGGCCTCTTCCTCCGGTCGCTGCCGGCATGCCGGGTGGTGGAGGGGGAGGCAACGCAGGTGTTCGCCGAAGGACGGGCCTTTCTGGCGTGAATCCCGAACCACGCGAGGTGCGCACGATGGGGAAGCTGGCGCTGTACCTGGTCCACGTCGAGATCGATCCCGCGCACGAGCGGGCCTGGAACGAATTCCACGCCGCCGAGCATGTGCCGCTCGTCGTCAAGCAGGGTGCCTTCCTTGGGGCGGTGCGCTATTGCGTGGCGCCGGCGCAGGAGGGGACATCGCGCTACGTCACCGCCTACCGGGCCCCGAGTCTGGCGCGGGTGCGCGAGTACCTCGAAGGGGGGGAGGTGGGCCGGATGCGCGCGCACCACGAGGGCTGGCTCGAGCGTCGCCCCGGTGGGCCGGCCCGCGCGCGGATCTCGCGCGAAGTGCTCGAGGAGAACCACTCCGTCGACGCCGAGGGGAAGATCCTTCGATACACGCCGGAACGGTCCGAGGGCCGGGCCGCCTTCGTGGTGCGCGCGCGACTCGACGCGGAGACCGTGCCGCGCTGGAGCACCTGGTACGACGGCGAGCACATGCCGGCGGTCTGCCGCGCGGGGCGTTTCCTCCGTGCCGGCCGATGGCGCGTGGTCGACGAGGCGGCCGGACCGATGCGCTTCGCCATGATCTACGAGGCGGCGGGGGCGGCGGCGATCGACGAGTTCCGAGCCGGCGCCGGGCCGCGCTACGCGCACGAGCACCAGCAGCGGTTCGGCGAGGCGATCCACCTGGAACGCGAGGTCTGGCGGCCGGCGGAGTAGAATGCGTCGGTGGAGTTCAGTTACGCCACGCGGCTCAAATGCGTGAAGTGCGCCTCGGAGTTTCCGCTCGAGTACCGGCTCGTCTGCTCCAAGTGCAACAACCTGGTCGAGTTCGAGTACGACCTGAAGGAGCTGTCCCGGATCGACCTGAACGCGGTGCAGCGCCGGGGCATCTGGAAGTTCCATCCGGTGTTGCCGATCTGGTCGCCGGAGTACACGGTGACCCTCGGCGAAGGATCGACGCCTCTGATCCCGGCGGAGCGGTACGCCCACACCATCGGACTCAAGCGTCTGTTCGTGAAGTACGAGGGGTCCAATCCGACCGGCACGTTCAAGGACCGTTCGAGCGCGACGGCGATCGCCGGCGCCAAACAGTTCGGCTTCTCCCGCACCGCCGTCGTCACCACCGGGAACGCCGGCGCCTCGATCGCGTCCTACGCGGCGCGTTCCGGGATCAAGAGCACCGTCTTCTGCTACTCGAAGGCGGCGCCGCAGAAGCTCTACCACCTGGAGGCCTGCGCGACGGAGCTGATCGTCTTCGACGGCGGCTACGACGAGGTGGCCGTCGCCGTCGGAAACCTGCTGGAGCGGATGAAGATCTTCGACTCCGACGCCCGCCGGAATCCCTACAAGCACGAGGGGAAGAAGACGCTCGCCTACGAGCTGTTCCAACAGATGGGCCGACGCGTTCCGGACTACGTGCTGATCCCGGTGTCGCTGGGGGAGATGCTGATCGCCACCTGGCGCGGATTCCGCGAGATGAAGGAGATGGGCTGGTGCGACCGCCTTCCGCGCCTGGTCGCCTGCCAGAGCGCCGCCGCCAACCCGATCGCCCGCGCCTTCCTGGAGAAGAAGGCGATCGTCCCGCAGCAGGTCGGCTACACCATCGCCGAAGGGGTGGCCGTCGGAAATCCCGGGATCAAGGGGGATCGCGCCCTGGACGCGATCCGCGCCACCGAGGGGCTGGCGACGTCGGTCGAGGACCCGGAGATCGTCGAGGCGATGGGGCAGCTCGCGCGGATCAGATCGGAAGAGCGTCGGGGAGGGACAGAGTGTGTATGTAGAAGTGTAG
>CAYJRR010000068.1:0-25624 GCA_964372275.1 uncultured bacterium | reverse complement strand
CAAGAACTCGGGGGTAGTCCGGAGCGCGGTGTCGGCAGTCACCGAACGCGTACCGTTGAGAACTCCCGTGATGCGATTGGTGGGCACGCGAAGGCGAGTCGCCAATTGGCGGGCGCTGAGCCCGAGAGGGACGAGGAACTCCTCGCGAAGAATCTCGCCGGGATGGATGGATCGCATGCCGTTTCGCAAGGTCGTCCCCGCTAGGACCCGTACTGGGCGATGGCAGCCCACGATCTCCGCCCCCGTCACGATCCGGCTCCATTCATCTATGATCGAGACGGATGGAGCCGCGCTGGCCCGAGGGGTTCGACCGGGTGCCGGACCAGGAGTGGATCCGCGATCCACCCGATCCGCTCGCGACGTCGTACGACGAGGTGAAGCGGCACGGGTGGTACCGGAACCTCGATCGGACGCTGGAGCAGGTCCAGCGACTCGTCACGCCGGGCGGCACGCTCGTCGACTACTCGGGTGGCACCGGGATCTTCACCGGGCGGCTGCTGGAGACGGCGCTCGGCGCGACGCTCCGGGTCGTGATCGCCGACTCCTCGCCCAAGTTCCTCCGGCTCGCCCTGGAGCGCTTCCGCGAGTGCGAACCGGTGGCGTTCCGGCTGCTGCGGTACCGGCCCGCGGAGCGGCGACTCGAAACCCTGGGCGAGGTGCTGCCCGATCTTTCCGCCGACGCGATCGTCTCCACCAATGCGATCCATCTCTACGACGATCTGGACGGTGCGTTCGACTCGTGGGCCCGGGCGCTCCGCCCCGGCGGCCGCCTGTTCGTGCAGTCGGGCAACATCCGCAACCCGGACAAGCCGGCCGGAGCGTGGATCATCGACGAGACGATCCTCGAGATTCGACGGCTCGCCGCCGACGCGGTCGGGCGCGACCCGCTCCTGTCCGCCCACCGCGGAGCGCTTGCCGATCCTGCGCGGCGGGCGGCCTACGACGGCCTGTTCCGGAAGTACTTCCCCGAGGTGCGGCCGCTGGAGACCTACCTTCGCGCCGCGGAACGCTCCGGCTTGCGGGTCGAGACGGTGCTCGGCGAGGAGATCCCGGCGAAGATCGACGACTGGTTCCGCTTCCTGAGCGTCTACCACGAGGGGATCCTGCCCTGGGTCGGCGGCGCGTCGAAGGTGGACGGCACGCCTCCGAGCGAGGCGGCGGTGGCCGACCGGCTCCGGCTGATCCGCGACGGACTCACCCGCCTCTTT
Source organism: uncultured bacterium (assembly GCA_964372275.1). Taxonomy (GTDB): domain Bacteria; phylum CAYJRR01; class CAYJRR01; order CAYJRR01; family CAYJRR01; genus CAYJRR01. The sequence goes on along the minus strand of CAYJRR010000068.1, from coordinate 24,416 downwards.
CCGGACACCGACGAGTTCCGCGGTTACTGGACGTACCTCGTCGCGCGGAAACCTTGACCGTTCGGGCGGAAACACGGCCTCGTGCGACGGCCGTTCGGTGGTAGGGTTGGTCCGGAGGGGGGTCATCATGAAACGAGGATCCTGGTTTCTCGCCGTCGGCACCGCGGCGGTGGCGGCCGGCTGTGGTCCGATGGCGGTGCAACGGGGGGGGCGGACGCTCGATGCAGGGAAGACGGTGGTCGGGATGTCGGCCGGCTACCACAGCGCCTCTTCCGACGAGGATGGAGTCGAAAGCTCCTTGAACATGTGGCCCGTTCCCCAGGTGTCGGTTCGCCACGGCATCTCCGACACGCTCGAAGCGGGAGTCGGGGTCTTTCCGAGTGGCCTTCGTGCCGATGGAACGCTCGGCATCGTTCGAAGCGAGGCCATCGCCATCGCCGCCAACGTCGGCGTCTCGGGCGGTCATTCGAGCAACTCCAACATCGACGAATCGGAGTCGACCGTGTCGGGATTCGGCGGAGACGCCGCCCTGCTGGCGACGTTCGGCCTGGGCTCCCTCGATCTCAACGTCGGCGCACGCGGTCTGTTCGGATCGACGACCAGCAAGGATGAAGATCCCGAATTCGGCTCGGACACGACGAAGAGCACCCAGCAAGCCCTGGGCGGTGTCGTCGGCGTGACGATCCGACGCGGGGGCGTCGCGATCACGCCCGAGTTGGCGGTGTACCAGGTCACGGACAAGGACGACGGGGAGGAGGCCGAAACGTCGATGCTCGTCTTCCCCAGTGTCGGCATCTCGGTGGGCTTCTGATGAAAAGGGGGGATCTCGTGAGGTCGATCGTCCTGTTCGGCATCACCGTATCGATGTTCGCCTGCGTTCCGGTCGCGCTGCAGCAGGGGGCGCGCCCGGTCGGCGCCGGAAAGACCGTCGTCAGCGCGTCCACCTCCGTCTATCAGGAGAAGGGTCGCGGGTTTTTCGAGGATCAAAGCTTGCGCCGCGTCGGTGAGCCGTCGGGAATGGTTCGTCACGGATTCGGCGATCGGATCGACGCCGGCCTGCAGGTGTACACGGGTGGGGCGCGGGTCGATGCCAAGTACCTGCTGTACGATGCCGGTTCCTTCGCGGTCGCGGTTTCGCCCGGGTTGCTCGCCGGCGGCTACCGCAGCAACGACGAATACGACGACGGCACCGAAGAGACGGCCGTCACCAGCGTGACCGGCGCGGACGCAACCGTGATCTTCGGCCTCAAGACGGGTGAGAACGAGCTCTTCGTCGCGCCGCGGTTCCTCTACTTGGGCGGGAACTCCACGAACGAGGCGACGGGGGAGGAGACCATCGATTCGAACTTCTACGCCCACGTCTGGGGCGGGCAGATCGGTTACCGGATCCGGCTCGGCGGGATCGACGTGATCCCGGAGATCGGTCTCTACAAGCGGGAGATCCACGCCGGCGGCGATGGGAACATCCCCCACCACATCGTGGCTCCGACGATCGGACTGTCGAAGGGGTTCTGAGCCTTGGCCGATCGCGTCGTCCCGCTTCCACGAGGCGGCACCTACGTCCGCACGTCGGCGGGGCCGGTCCAGTTCGGGATCCCGCCGGAGACGATCAAGGACTCGATGACCCTCGGGCTCGAGGTCCCGGTGATCTTCGTGGTGCCGGCGACGATGTTCCACCGGCAGCGCGGGGTGAACGTCGCCGAGATCGAGTTCCCCTCCTACTACAACTATTTCATACTCAATCGCCGCACCAAGCTGATCGTCCCCACGCCGGAGCACGAGCGCGCGATCCGCACCATCCTCGAGCAGTCGGTCTTCGGCCCCTCGATCGCCTCCCAGGCGGAGGAGTTCGCGCCGGACTATCCCGTCGACGCGCGTCCGAACTTCGCGCTCGAAGGGGAGTACTTTCGCAAGGGCCAGGGCGGACGGCGCCTGGAGATCGACGAACTGGTGGAGTTCGTGGTGCTGGGCCCCGGCGAATCGGTGACGCTGGGGGGCGGCGTCCAGGTCGAGCGCCTGGGCTCGGGCGGGCACGCGGTCCGCGAGGGCCGTGACGTCGTCGCGAACATCCCGGAGCGGATCGACCTTCCCCCGCCGGAGGAGTCCGACGAGCTGACCGCGACCGTCCCGTTCGCCCCGCCCGCGTTCGGACTGACCGTGCTCGGCTCGAGCCACGGCTTCGACCCGTCGGGGAAGACGACCGGCTTCATCCTCTGGATCGGCGGCCGCGGCCTGTTCGTCGATCCGCCGGTCGACTCCACCGCCGACCTGAAGGAGCGCGTCCCGTCGAAGCTGATCGACGGGGTGATCCTCACCCACTGCCATGCCGACCACGACTCCGGCTCCTTCCAGAAGATCCTCGAGGAGGGCCGGGTCAACCTCTACACCACGCCGACGATCCTCGGCTCGTTCCTCCGCAAGTACTCCGCCCTCTCCGGCATCGGCGAAGAGCAGCTTCGGCGCACGTTCACCTTCCAGCCGGTGAAGATCGGGGAGCCGGTGCGGGTCCACGGCGGCGAGATCCGCTTCTTCTACGCGCTGCACTCCATCCCGACGATCGCCTTCGAGGCGTTCTTCGGCGGCAAGACGCTCGCCTTCTCCTCCGATACGCTCTACGACCCCGAGCGGATCATGGACATCCACAAGCGGAAGATCATCGGTTCCGCGCGGGCGCAGGAGCTGCTCGGTTTCCCGTGGCGCAACAGTCTGGTGATGCACGAGGCCGGGGTGCCGCCGCTGCACACGCCGGTCTCGGCGCTTGCGGCGCTGCCTCCGGCGATGAAGGAGAACCTCTACCTCGTCCATACCACGCGCAAGAACGTGCCGCGGGAGACGGGCCTCAAGGTGGCGATGGTGGGGCTCGGCTTCACCCACCGCATCCCGGTCGAGCCGCCGGCCAACGCCGACGCGATCGCGATGCTCGACGCCTTCTGCCTCGTCGACCTGTTCCGCGACTTCCCGGTGTCGAAGGCGCGCGAGGTGCTGCAGCTGGCGCGCTACGAGCGGTTTCCGAAGGGATCGCGCATCATCGAGAAGGGGACGCCGGGCCACACCTTCTACGTCATCGTCTCGGGGCTGGTCTCGATCCGCCAGGACGAGGTCGAGGTCAAGACCTACCAGGCGGGGGACTACTTCGGGGAGGCGGCGCTTCTGCTCGACGAGCCGCGCAACGCCGACGCCTACGCCCGCACCAACGTCGAGCTGTTGGCCCTCGAACGCGCCGACTTCCTCTACCTTCTGCGCGGGACCGACATCCCCGAGCGGCTGATCCACCTGGCGCGGATGCGGGCCGAGCGGTCGTGGGCGGCAATCGAGCAGAACTCGGTCTTGAGCGCCCTGTCGAGCGCGCAGAAGACCCAGCTCCAGAGCTGCTTCGAGATCGTCAACGCCGCGGTCGGCGACGTGCTGTGGCGGAAGGGGGACCGGCCGGGCGCGGCGTACCTGGTCGACGACGCGGAGGTGGAGCTCGACGGCATCGGCACCACCGAGCCGTTCCAGGCGGGGGCGTTCCTCGGCGACTTCGCCGCGGTCCGCGCCGGCGAACCGCACGGCACCAGCGCCCGGGTGGTACAGTCCGGGCGGCTGTTCCGGATCGGAGCCGAGAAGCTGGAGAGCTTCTTCCAGGACAACCCCGGCGTCCAGATCTCGTTCCTCGACGTCCGGTTCGTGGAGTAGGATGTCCGGCTCCCGTCCGGCTGGGTCCACGGAACCGTCACGGTGAGCCATCGACGGCCGGTCGTCGCGGGCGGCCCGGCGGCGCCGAGCGCCGGCCGATCGCGTCGTTCGGCGTTTTCACCACTCGCTTCGCTGACGAGGCCCGCGGGATGCTTCGTCGCGCGTCGTGTGCCTCCTCTCCGCCGCTGCACCGCCACCCGCGCGACCCCCGATCGTCGTGGCCGTGGTCGACCGCATCGAAGACGAGTTCGTCATCCTCGAATGGCCCGGCGGCGCGTCGATCAACATTCCGCGCTCGCTCGCCCCCGGTATCGGTGAAGGAGACGTGGTGACCGTCGAATTGTGTCTCCCGCTGCGAAAGTCCCCGGCAGCTGCCGACGCGATGGCGCGGGAGCTGGAACGGCTCTTCAACACGGAGACACCGAGGGTACGCGAGTGAAGCCGCTCATCCTTCTGCATGACGAGGTCACTCGGAGGGTGATCGGAGCCGCGATCGCGGTCCACCGCGCGCTCGGTCCAGGGCTTCTGGAGTCGGTGTATCAGCGCTGCCTGGCCTACGAGCTGGCCAAGGACTCCATTCCTTTCCAAGAGAAGGTTTCGATCGAGGTTCACTACGACGGAATCGGGCTCGCGAGCGAATTCGTCGCGGACTTCGTGGTCGAGGAATAGGTGATCGTCGAACTCAAGGCCGTGGAGCGGACGCTGGCCGTGCACGAGGCACAGCTGCTGACGTATCTGCGGCTATCGGGGATTCCGGTTGGATTGCTGATCAACTTCAACGTGGCTAGGCTGGCGGACGGGATCGTTCGGCGCGTCGTCTGACCGGGAAGAGGGGCTTATCGCGGCACGGCTCGGCGCGCGTCCCGCGCGCCTCGCAAACGCCTTCGCGTCGAGAGAGGCACGGAGGCGATTGGAGCCCACGGAAAGGGCACAGAGCGAATTTCCTGGGTCGGGTCAGCTAATCCAGCTTCTTAGATTGGGGGGCGACGTACTTCCACGTCTGTGCAAATCACAGAACGCACAATGGCAACTTCTGCAACAAACGCGGTAGTTGAGCCGGCCGCCTTCGAAACCGAGTCAATCATTGCTCCGGGGCCTACCTGATTCGGGCCGGAAACGCCGCCAGGTTTTCGTAGCCTATTCGTACAAGGAGGTTCCAGCGGACTTGCGAGGTATCGACAGGATTCAATACGGCTCGAGGGAATCAAGAGAGGGGCTCGCTACGATCGACGCAAATAACGTTGTGAGCGTCGACATGCGATCAGGGCGCCCGTGGATTTCGGCGATCCGTGGGCTCCTCCGTGGTCTCAACCCGCCTCGGCCGCTCTCCTCGAACGCGGACGGCCATGCGAGGTGGCGCGAAGCGCCGCCGAGCCTTCCCCGCAGTCGCTTGATGGAACCGAGTGCCACGGCGCCTCCCGTCCTTGTAAACACGCACTGGGTCAAGCCACACCAAAGGCGGAGCCCCTGAGGCGGACCGGTCCGGAGGAGGCGCTCGGAGCTCGTCGTCCTCTCCGTGTTCTCCGTGTCTCCGTGTTTTTCCCCTTTCCCCCGTTCGCGCAACCCCTCGCTCCGCCGGGCTGAATCCAGCGCACGCGCCGAGTTATCCACAATTCGCGTCGGGACCCCGTCGCGCCTTGCGCTCCCACGCGCGCCACGCGCCCTCGCGAGCGCCCGTTCAGGGCTTGCCGGCCGGGGGCGTCGGGGATAAGAGGAGCACGGTTTTCTCGGGTCCCTAACGGTCCGCCCTTCGGGCTTCTTCGGGGACTCCCCGCACCCCTCCACCGGAAAGGAGCGCGAACGATGACGCCGAAAGACGTGCTGACGCTGGCGAAAGAGCGGAAGGCCGAGATGGTCGACATGAAGTTCATCGACTTTCCCGGCGTCTGGCAGCACATCACCTACCCGATCAAGCAGCTCGAGCTCGACTCCTTCGAGAAGGGGTTCGGCTTCGACGGCTCCTCGATCCGCGGCTGGCAGCCGATCAACGCCTCCGACATGCTGATCATCCCCGATCCGTCGACGGCGGTGATCGACCCGTTCACGGCGGTTCCGACGCTTTCGCTCATCTGCAACGTCTTCGATCCGATCACCAAGGAGCCCTACAGCCGTGATCCGCGCGGGATCGCGCTCAAGGCGGAGAAGTATCTCCGCTCCACCGGGATCGCCGACACCTGCTACTTCGGGCCCGAGGCCGAGTTCTTCATCTTCGACGACATCCGCTACGAGTCGGCGCCGAACCACGCCTTCTACAAGATCGACTCGAGGGAAGGGGCCTGGAACACCGGCCGCGACGAGGGTCCGAACCTCGGCTACAAGCCGCGGCACAAGGAGGGCTACTTCCCCGTCCCGCCGACCGACACGCTGATGGACATCCGCACCGAGATCGCGCTCGAGCTGCAGAAGGTCGGGATCGAGGTCGAGGTGCACCACCACGAGGTGGCGACCGCCGGCCAGTGCGAGATCGGGATGAAGAACGGCACGCTGGTGCAGCAGGCCGACCGGCTGATGTGGTTCAAGTACATCGTCAAGAACGTCGCCCGCCGCCACGGCAAGACGGCGACCTTCATGCCGAAGCCGCTCTACGGCGACAACGGCTCGGGGATGCACTGTCACCAGAGCCTCTGGAAAGGGGACAAGCCGCTGTTCGCCGGCGAACAGTACGGCGGCCTGTCGGAGCTGGCGCTCCACTACATCGGCGGGATCCTCGGCCACGCCCCGGCGCTGTGCGGGATCACCAATCCGACCACCAACAGCTACCGCCGCCTGGTGCCGGGCTACGAGGCGCCGGTCAACCTCGCCTACTCGAACCGCAACCGTTCGGCGTCGGTGCGGATCCCGGTCGCATCGGCCAGCCCGAAGGCGCGGCGGATCGAGTTCCGCACGCCCGACCCGTCCTGCAACCCGTATCTCGCCTTCTCGGCGATGATGATGGCCGGCGTCGACGGCATCGAGCGGAAGACCAACCCCGGCTCGCCGATGGAGAAGGACATCTACAGCCTCGCCCCGGAGGAGCTGAAGGACATCCCCTCGGCCCCGGGATCGCTGGAAGAGGCGCTGCACGCGCTCCATCGCGACCACAAGTTCCTCCTCAAGGGGGACGTCTTCACCGCCGACGTGATCGAGACGTGGATCGAGTACAAGACGAAGAAGGAGCTCGACGCGGTTCGGATGCGTCCGACGCCGCTGGAGTTCCAGCTCTACTTCGACATCTGAGGATCGAAGCATCGGTGAGGGGCACGGGGAGGCCCCGAAGGAGCCCGAAGGGCGGACCGACTCGGGACTTTCCGGGGGTCCTCCTTCCGCGGCGGGCGCGGGCGGCCTATGATCCGGTCGCTTGCGCCCGCCGCTTCGTTTCGTCCCGGTCCTTCTCGCCGCGTCGGCGCTGGCCGGCGGCTGCCTGCCGCTCCACAACGACCGCTGGGCGCGGATCGGCGTCGCGGAGGACCCGCCCGAACCACCGCCCGATCCGGTCCAGCAGGCACGCAATCGCGCGTTGTGGCAGATCTCGACGCTCGAGATCGCGCGGCCGTCGGCGGCGGCGGGATTCGAGCGGTGGATCGCCGACGCCGATCCGGGGGTGCGGTCCGCGGCCGCGCTCGCGCTCGGTCGCGCCGGCGAGGCGCACCGGTTTGCCGGCGGCGATCCGGCGGAGTTCGTGCTGCTCCTGCGGACGCGCGCCGACGATCCGGATCCCGACGTCCGCGGCGCCGTCGCCTTCGCGATCGGGCTGATCGGGACGCCGTCGGAACGGTGGTTGGCGGCGCGCTTCGACGCCGAACGCGATCCGGAGGTCCGGCGCCGCTGGCTTCGCGCCGCCGGGCGGATGGCGGCTCTGCCTCCGAAGCCCGCGGGCGATGCGGGCGCCTCCGCCGGTCCGGCGAAACGCGACGGAGAGGTGAAGGGCTCCGCCGGTCCGGCCGCCCCCGCGCCGCCCGGTGCGGCTTCGGAGGAACTGGAGCTTCTCGGCCGGTCGCTGTCGGATCCGGAGCTCGCCGACGCGGCGGCGCTCGCGCTCGGCGTGTATGGGCTTCGCTGCGAGCGCGCGGGAACCGAGGCGGCGCTGCCGCCGGCCACGCTCGCCGCTCTTCGCGAGCGGTTCGCCGCCACCGCGGGCGAGTCGCGCGTCTCGGCCGCCTACGCGCTGTGGCGGCTGCGGCAGGTTTCCACCACCGCCGAACTGCGCCAGGGGCTCACCGATCCGCATCCGCGCGTCCGCGCCTACTGCGCCCGCGGCCTGGCCGCGGTGCCCGGCGCGCACGCCCGCCGCGAAGTCGTCCGGCTGCTGCACGACACCAGTCTCGTCTCGCGCGTGGAGGGGGCGCGCGCCCTGGGAAAGCTGGCCGACGCCGACGCGACCGCGGCTCTCTCGTTGGTCGAGCTGCTCGAGGAGAGCGATCCGCTGCAAGGGCGGGAGACGGCCGAGGCATCGCCCCACGCCGCGGTGGCGGCGCTCGAATCGCTCGGCGAGCTCCGGATGCGCGCCACGTTCGAGCCGATCCGGGCCCGGCTCGGGAGCGACGACCCGTACGTCTTCGCGGCGGTGGTGACGGCGCTGGTGAAGGTGGCCGGGACGTCGGCGCTGCCCGACCTGGAGCAGTCGGTCGCCGAGCGCGCCGGCGCCGACCAGTGGCGCGCGCGACGGTCGATCGTGGAGGCGCTCGCATCGCTCGCGCCGCAGGCGGGGGTGAAGCCCGATCCGAAGACGCCTGCGGACGAGGTGGCGAGCGTCGTGCCGGTCGAGTCGCGCGCCTTGTTCCGCGCCCTGCTGGACGACGAAGACGCGCGCGTCCGCGCCGCGGCGCTCGACAGCTACGCCGGACTGGCCGGGATCGCGGCGCGCGCCCGCCTGGTCGTGGCGTTGGGAACCGACGACGACGCGATCGTCGGCGCCGCGGCGGAGCGGCTGGCGGCGCTGGGAGACGACGCCGGCGCGGAGGCCGCGCCGGCGTTGGTGGCGACGCTCGATCGCTCGATCGCCTCGGCGCCCGATCGCGCCGCCGGCCTCGTCGCTCCGGCGGCGGCGATCGCCAAGGAGCGCGCGGTCCCGTCGCTGGAGCGGGCGGCGCAATCGCCGGCCAACGGCCTGATGCTCGCCGCGGCGAAGGCGCTTCGCGAGTTGGGGCGCGTCCCGCCCGCGCGCGCCGAGCCGCCGGCCGACAGTCCGACCGAGGCGGAATGGCTGGCCGCCGCCGACCAGTCGCGCGTGACCGTCCGGACCGAGAAGGGGGACGTCACCATCCAGCTCCGGCCCGACGTGGCGCCGATGAACGTCCGCCAGGTGGTGTCGCTGACCAAACGGGGCTTCTACGACGGTCTGGCGATCCACCGGGTCGTGCCGGGGTTCGTCACCCAGGGGGGCGATCCGCGCGGGGATGGATGGGGCGGTCCGGGCCGGTTCGTCCCTTGCGAGCTCTCCGACCTTCCCTATGAGCGCGGCACCGTCGGGATGGCGCTGTCGGGACGCGACACGGGTGGATCGCAGCTGTTCGTCACGCTCACCCCCCAGCCGCACCTCGAGGCGAACTACACGGTGATCGGCAAGGTCGTTCGCGGGATGGAGGTCGTCGAGCGGCTCACGATCGGCGACCGCATCGTCCAGGCCACCGTGCCGTGACCGAGGGGTCCGGGGGTTCGCGGGCAAGCCCGAAGGGCGAACCGCTCAGAACGACCAGCTCGCCTTCGCCAGCAACTCCCGCCCGTCGGACGGAAGCGGCGCGTGGCCGCCGTCGTACGGCTGGAGGTGCTCGTACCCCGCGTCGAGCAGGTTGTAGGCGGCGAGCGTCACCGCCAGCCCCTTGGTCCCGACGTTCGGTACGGTGACGGCCAGGTTCAGCAGCAGCAGCGGACCCGACTCCTCCACCACGGGCGGGGGATCGTCGGCCCCGACGACACGGCGGACGGCATGACGGGGCCCCAGCAGCACCGCCGACCCGCCGACCACCACTCCCGGGCCGAGCGTCCGACCGGCGCTCGCGGTCAGCTTCAACGGCGCCAGTCCGAGCAGCGCGCTCGGATTCTGCGGTACCTCGTAGAGCGAAACGCGGTTCCGTCCCGCGGCGTCGTACACCGAGACGGTCAGCCCGGCGTGCGCCTTCGGAGCGCGGAGGCGGACGTCGAGCTCACCGCCGCGCGTGCCGGTGCGGTCGAAGTTCAGATAGCGGTCCTGGTCGGTCGCCTCGTCGTAGGCGTAGACGATCGGATCGTCGATCGTGAGGTCGAAGAGGTTGGCGGTAGCGTAGAGCCTGTCCGACAGCTGGAGGCCCGCCTCCGCCTCGAGGACCGTCGTTCGCTCGGGCTCGATCGACTCGTTCAAGGCGATGTTCTCGATGCCCGGCGATCGGAAGGCGCGGCTGGCGAGCAGCTTCACGTGGGCCCGGCCCAGGACCTTGGTCACCGCGGCGCGCGGCACGAACGACTCGCCGAAGTGGCTGTGCCGCTCCCAGCGCGCGCCGGCGGAGACGTTCGCGAACGGAGTGTCGTAGAGGAGTTGCGCGAAGCCGGCGACGTTGAGGTACGAGACCGACATCTCCCCGCCGAAGTCGGTGTGAAAGGTCCCCATGGGGGGCGAATTGAGCCGGGCCTGGTCGAGGAACGCCTCCACGCCGCCGAGAAGGTCGATCCCCGGGCGCGCCGCCCACGCCGCCTGAAGGCCGGCGGTGCTGCGCTCCGCGGTCTTGTCGTAGAAGATGCCGGTCGGGTCGGGATCGAGCGACCGCCAGGGGAGCTGCCGCTTCCAGCCGACCCGCGGCGTGAGGGTGACCCCGTTCGCGACCGGAAGGGCCCAACTCGCCTCGACCAGTCCCGAGACGAAATCGGTGCGATAGGTCTCGGCGAAGTTGTCGCCGTAGCCGCCCCGTACCTCGAGGCGGTAGTCGTCGTACAGGAAGCGCGTTTCGAGCCCCTTCCAGGCGACGGCGCCGTTGACCTGCGCGGCGACGATCTCCGAGTGATCGCGAAGGGAGTAGGCGTTCCCCTCGTAGTCGGTGAACGTCCGATCGCTGCGATTCCCCTGCGACAGGTCGGCGGCGATGCGGGCGCGGACCTCCCCTTCGTGGCGGTAGGCGACCGACGCCCCGCGGCGCGCGAACGTTCCTTCGTTCTGTCGCCGCGTTACGGCGGCGCGCCCCCCCGCGTGTTCGCGGCTTGCCCCCCGCCGCGCCCCCCCGCGTCCTTCCGGGAGACGACGTTGATCACGGCGAGCTCGGCGTACCCTCCGTAGATCACCGAGCCGGGGCCGCGGATGATCTCGACCCGCTCGATTTCGTCGACCGGGAAATGGTTGCCGAACTGGAGCGTGGAGTAGAGCGTCTCGTTCAGCTCCAGTCCGTCGATCCGGAGCAGCACCTTCCCCTCGTGCCCCCAATTCCCGCGGAAGCCGACACCGACGACCTGGCCGACGTCGACGCCGAAGCCGAAGCCGGGGACGGTCATCAGCACGTCGGCAAGCGTGCGCGCGCCGGACGCGGCGATTTCGTCGCGGGTGACGAGCGTGACGACGGCCGGCGTCTCCCGCATCGACTTCGACGTGCGGGTCGCGACGTCGACCTTGGCGTCGAGGAGCAGCTCGAGCATCGCCGCCTCGTCGTCGGCGGAGTCCTCGGCGAGCGCGCGCCCGACGAGCAACGTCATCCCGGCGGCGGCCGCGACGCCGGCGAGGACGGCCGTCGCTCGAATCGGTCGCGCGCAGTGGTTCCGGCGTCGACGGCCCATGGCGGCATCCTCCCTCCCCGGCCCGGGGTTCGTCGAGCGATGCGAGCGTTCGTGCGCGTCGGCCACCGGACGGGGGTTGCGGCCGGTCGCGCGGCGCAACCCGGCCCCCAGAGCCGCTTTTTTTGATTGACCCCGGGCAGCCGGTCCGTATACTGACGCCATTCAATAGGTGTATGGCAATGCGTTGTCATGCACTACCAGAGCGGCGCTGAGCCGATTTCGAGGAGAGACCGATGACCAAGGCGGAACTGATCAACCAGATCGCGGAGACGAAGGGACTCGAGGCCACGAAGAAGACGGTCGAGCTGATCCTCGATCTCGCGTTCGACGAGGTCCGGAAGTCGGTGAAGAAGGAGCGCCGCTTCTCGTACCCTGGCTTCGGCACCTTCACCGTGCGTACCCGCAAGGCCCGCATGGGGGTGAACCCGCAGACCAAGAAGCCGATCAAGATCCCGGCGACGAAGACGGTCGGCTTCAAGGCCGCCCCGAACTTCAAGAAGGGTCTGTAGTCCGGCCGGGGCGGATCGCCGCCCCTTCACGATTCGGAGGGTCGTGTGCCCGCGCGGCCCTCCGTACCGACGCCGACTCGAGCGCGTCCACCGCTCGCGAACGCGTCACCCCAAGTCCTACGACCCGTAACGTAGGCACGAGGCCCCGGGGAGACCCGGGGCCTCACCTTTTCCCGTCGCCGGAGATCAGCGTGGCTCGGAGCCGAAGTTGGCGCGGTAGCGTTGCGCGAACTCGGCCGGGGTGTAGCGGTGATTCTGCGTGCCGTACTGCTCGACGGCGTAGACCGCGGCGACGCTCCCCATCTGGCCGCAGGTCTCCAGCGAGCAGCCGCGCACCAACCCCGCCGCGAATCCGGCGCGGTAGGCGTCGCCGGCGCCGGTGGGGTCGACCACCTTCTCCGCCTTGGCCGGCGGGACGACGATCGGCGCCATCCCCTTGCGGCGGATCTCCGATCCCTTCTCGCCGAAGGTCACGATCACCAGCTCCGCGAGGTCGAGCACCTTCTCGGCGTCGAGTCCGGTCTTCTGCTGGAAGACCGCCATCTCGTAGTCGTTCAGCAGGATCGCCTTGGCGCCGCGCGAGGCTTCGAGGAGGGTCGGACCGTCCATCGCCGTCACCTGGAACGACGGGTCGTAGAGGAACGGGATCGAAAGCTCCCGGCATTCGCGCGGGTGCCGCACCATCGCCGCCGGATCGTCCGGGGAGACGACCGCCAGCTCGGCCCGCGCGCCGGCGAGGTCGTTCTTCACCGACAACTCCCCGGCGCGCCGCATCGCCCCGGGGAAGAAGCCGGTGATCTGATTGTCGACCTTGTCGGTGGTGATGAAGCAGGAGGCGGTCAGCTCGTCGGGAAAGACGCGGATCCCGCGGGTGTCGATCCCCTGCTCGTCGAGGAAGGCGCGGTAGTCGGAAAAGTCGTTCCCCGCCGCGGCCAGGATCTGCGGGCGCTCGCCGAGCAACGCCAGGCTGTAGGCGATGTTCGCCGAGCACCCGCCGCGCTGCTTCCGCAGCTGCCCCACCAGGAACGAGATCGAGATGACGTGCGCCTTGTCGGGGAGGATGTGGTCCTTGAAGTTCCCCGGGAAGTCCATGATCTGGTCCCAGGCGAGCGAGCCGGTGACGAGGATTCGGTGATCGGCCATGGCCGGCCGTATGTAGCACCCGCGCCGGGTCGCCGACTAGTTGCCCTTGCGGTAGACGCTGAGCTTCAACGCCGACGAGTGGTAGCTGAGGCGTGGGTTGCCGTTCGTCGTCAACTTCAGCGAGAGCGAGCGCTCGCTGGTGAGCCCGCCCGTCAGGTCGGCGATCGACCAGCTCCCCGCGGAGGCCGTCCCGAAGCGGACCATCGCCGTCGTCACGTTGACCCACGCGGCGCGAGGCTCTTGGTCGGGGCCGAGCGCGAGGGTGGGCGAATGCCCGGTGTCCCCGGTCGAGTCGATCGTCTGGATCGCCCAGGTCGGGGTGGTGGTGCAGGTCGCGTCGCAGGTGGCGTATTTGGCGTTGCCGCCGGTCCCGAAATAGACGATGCGTGGATTGTTCGAGGCGTTGAGCGCCAGCGCGGTCTCCGAGCCGCCCGCCGAGGCGTCGACCAGCACGGATGAGGGGGTGCCGCAGGTGGCGTCGGTGCACGAGCCGAAGAAGAGATCGTTGATCGTCTCGTTCAGATAGACGAAGCGCGGCACCCCGCCGGAGGTGAGCGCCAGGCGCGCGCCGCCGCCCAGGTCGAGCCCGCCGGTCGCGGCGACCGTGGTCTTCGTCCAGTTCGCCGGGTTGGTGCAGGTGGCGTTGCAGAAGGCGTACTTCAGGAACCGATCCCCGCCGTTCTCGGCGCGATACAGGACGCGCGGGAACCCCGTCGTCGGATCGAGCGCCAGGCTGGCGTAGTCGCCGTCCTCCGAGTCGGCGCCGTCGACCTCGATCGTCGTCCACGTGCCGCCGGAACTCCGTTCGGCGTAGCGGAGGGCCTTGTTGGTGCTGTCGAGATAGGCGATGCGTGGCAGCTCCCCGGTGGCCGCGTTCAGGCCGATCGAGTTGTAGGAGCCGACCGAATTGGTGGTGTCGACGACCTCCACCGTCCAGGCCGAGCCGTTGAAGCGCGCGTACTTCAGGTCCCCCTCGCCGGAGTCCCAGTAGCTGACGTGCGCATTCCCGGCGGCGTCGAGGGCCATCGAGGAGTGCACGCCGGTCGTCGCGGCGTCGACCGTCCGCGGCGAGGCGGTGACCGTCAGGCTGGCGGGGTCGCTTTGGATACCGGCGGAGTCGACGACGCGCAGCCGCAGCACGTAGGAGCCCGGGGCGTCCGGAAAGATCGTCGGCGTCTCGGTCGTTGCGCCGAACAGCTCGGAGAAACTTCCCACGGGGAGCGACACGATCTGCCAGGTCGGCGTGAGCGAGCGCGCGCAGGGGCTGGTGCTCGTCGACTGGAGACGCGTCGCCTCGTCCTCGACGGTGACGCTCGAATCGGCGGTGAAGCTCGCCACCGGAAGGCAGGAGCCGGCGCTGACCGTCTTGGTGACCGCCGTGCTCACGTTGCCGAACGGACCGTCGTCGACCACCAGCCGGACGACGTAGGTGCCGGCCACGTCCGGGACGAAGCTCGGCGTCCCCGAGTCGGCGCCGGCGAGGATCGCGACGCTCCCGGCCGGCATCGAGACGAACGACCAGTCGTAGAACAGCTCGTGCTGGTCGGGGTCGGTGCTGCTGCGGCCGTCGAGGAGAACGGCGCTTCCCTGGTTCGCGCCGACCGTCCCCGCAGGGAGGATCACCGCCGTCGGCGCGCCGCTCCCGACGGTGACCACCGCCGTGTCCGGTTCGCTCTCGTTCCCGAAGGAACCGTCGTCGACCACCAGCCGTACCACGTAGTCGCCGTCGAGATCGGGAACGAACGAGGGGCTCACCGTCTCCTCGCCGAGGAGCTCGGCTTGGCTTCCGACCGGAAGCGAGGCGAACGACCAGCGGTAGAAGATCGGATGGTCGTCGGGATCGCTGCTCTGCTCGCCGCTGAGCGAAACCGCCACGCCGGTGTTGACCGAGGGCGGCGTGCCGATTCGTGCGGTCGGCCGCCCGCTCCCCACCTCGACGGTGACGGTGTCGATTCCGCTGGACTTGAGCCCGTTGGAGACGGCGAGTCCGATCTCGAAGTCGCCCGGGACGTCCGGAACGAACGACGGGACCGCCAGGGTCGGATCGTTGAGCGTGGCGCGCGATCCGTCCGGCACCGAAAGGAACCGCCACGCGTAGGTGAGCAGGCGACCGGCGGGATCGGCGCTCCCCGAGCCGTCGAGCCGCACCACCGTACCCGTGTTCACGCTGACGTCCGGTCCGGCATCGGCGGTCGGCGCCTTCACCTCCGACTCGCAGCCGGCGCCGCACCAGGCGGCGAGGACGACGAACGGGGCGAGCAGGAGCGGTCGGGTTCGATGCATGTCTGTTTCTCCGAAACGGGGCCTCAGAAGTCGAGCGTCAGGCCACCGAGGAACTGGTCCGACCTCCGCACTGAAAATTCGCGCGTCAGCCGTTCGCCGCGGTAGGCGAAGACCAGCCCGACCGGCTCCCGCAGCCGCATCCGGAGCCCTCCGGACATCTCTACGTGGCTCCGCACCGTTCCGGCGACCAGGGTGGACGGTGTGTCGTCGTGCATCGGCAAACCGACGGAGAACGAGACGAAAAGCGCAGCTGCCTCCACTCCGGCGCCGAGACCCACCCGCGCCTCCGCGAACCCGGCGGTCCGCGGCGCCAGTCGATCGGAAGTACGGTCGTACTCGTACCCCAGGTCCCCGGAAGCGGAGAGTCGCCAGCCGCTTTCCCCGTGCCGAGAGAACTGGCCGCCGAACGCCGTCGACACCCGGTGACGCGATTCGTCCGACGAGGCCGCCGTTCCGCTAGCGACGTCGTTCACGAGCGGCACCGTCGCGCGACCGAATCGGCCGTCCCATTCGACGTCGACGTGAAGGGCGTTCGAGAGGCTCCGCCGCGCGGAGAGGACGAATCCGGCAACCTCCGCCGCCGAAAAGGCGTCCTCCTCCCGCTGGCGTCCGGTCGTGGCGCCGGCCAGGATCGACCACCGGCCGGACGGAATCTCCTTGGTCGCCCAGTTCGCCGGTCGGTCGAGCCCCTCCGGCGACAGCTTCGACTCGCCGAGAAGGACCAGCGAGTCGGTGTTCGACGGCGGAGGCCGTGGGAGCTTCACAAGCGTCCTCGAGGTGGGCGAGACCCGGGAGGGATCGAGTGGCGTGAAGCGGACGGCGATGCCGCGCGCGACCGTTCCGTCCACCCGGATCTGAAAGACGTTTGACGCGCCCGGCGCCTCGAGGTGGAACAGGAGCGGAGCGCCGGGTCGGATCGCCGGCGCGTCCCAGATCCCGGTCCCCGGCGTCCCGGGAACCTTCATCTCGGCGATCGTCGAGCCGTCCTCGGTCGCGATCTCGAGGGTCGGCATGGTGTTCGACACCTCCTTCAGGCCGAGGTTGGCGCGGGCGTCGATCTCGTAGACGGCCGGACCTTGCAGGCGGAATCGTGCCGCCTGGCCCGGCGCGACCTGGAAGAAGGCGAGATTCGAAAGGAGGTCGACGAGCGTCGGTCCGGGGACGAGCGACTCGACGCCGGTCGTCGCCGCGCTCGCCGCCGGAGCGGCGGCGGATCCGACTGCGAGGATGAAGGCGATTGCGCGAGGTCGGGCCCGCATCTCTCTCCCGCGGAGATCCTACCGCCGAATCTTCCGCCGGCGAAACGTCAGCGGAGGTCGGACGGCCGTCCCTCGGTCGCGATGCGGCCGGCGGCGAGCGTGAGCACGCGGTCGGCCAGCGTACGGGCGAGCTCGTGCTCGTGGGTCACGAGAACCATCGTCATTCCGTCCCGTTTGAGCTCCAGCAGGACGCGCACCACCTCCTCCTTGAGGACGGGATCGAGGGAGCTCGTCGGTTCGTCGAGCAACAGGAGCTTCGGCTCCATCGCGAGCGCGCGGGCGATGCCGACCCGTTGCCGCTGGCCGCCGGACAGTTGCGACGGATAGTGGCACGCGCGGTCGGAGAGATGGACCCGTGCCAATGTCCGTTCCGCGCGGGCGTGGGCCTCGGCGGCCGACACGTGCAGGACGTGCCGCGGTCCGAGCGCGACGTTTCCGGTCGCGTCGAGGTGGGGGAAGAGCTGGAAGTCCTGGAACACCATCCCCACCTGCCGCCGCGCCGCCCTCACCTGGCGCTCGGTCGGCCGGAGACCGGGGGTCAGTACGTTCCCGGCGACCTCGACCCGCCCGCGTTCGAACGCGGCGAGGTAGTTCAGGCAGCGGAGGAGCGTGCTCTTCCCGGCGCCGCTGGAGCCGACGATGGCGACCACCTCCCCCGCGGCCACCTCGAACGAGACGCCGCGGACGATCTCGTGGGCGCCGAATCCCTTGTGCACCTCCTGGACGGCGAGGATCGGCGACGTCATCGCGCCACCTCCAGGCGGCGTTCGAGGCGACGGGCGAGCGCCGCCATCGGGAGGCTCATCGCCAGGTAGAGCGCGGCGGTCATCGCCCCCAGCTCGCCGTAGGAGTAGGTGGAGGCGGCGAAGATCTGAAACGTCTTGGTCAGCTCGACGACGGTGATCACCGAGACCAGGCTCGAGTCCTTGAACAAGGCGATGAAGTCGTTGGTCGACGGGGGAAGGGCGGTTCGGAGCGCCTGCGGCAGGATCACCCACCGCAGCGACTGCGCGCGACCCATCCCGAGCGAAAGGGCGGCCTCCATCTGCCCGACGGGAACGGCCAGGATCGCCGCGCGGTAGACCTCCGACTCGTAGGCCGCGTAGTTCAAGCCCAGGCCGAGGATCGCGGTGTGGATCGCCGGAAAGGTGATGCCGACCTCCGGCAGGCCGTAGTAGAGGACGAGGAGCTGGATCAGCAGCGGCGTTCCGCGCATCACCTCCACGTAGGCCGTTGCCGCCCAGGCCAACGGCGGCGCGCCGTAGACCCGCGCGAGCGCGATCGGTAGCCCGAGCGCCACCGCCAGCACGAACGACGCGATCGAGAGCAGGAGCGTCATCGCGGCGCCGGCGAGCAGCGGCGGAAGGAACCGCGCATAGGACTCCGGCCGCCCGGCCACCGTTGCCGCCGGCCCCGCGGCGTCCACCGACCCCGCGGCGTCCACCGGACCCCCTTCGGCGAGGAAGACCTCCCACGCCGACTGGCGCGAGAAACGCTCCGTGAGCGCGCGGCCGGCCGACAGCTCCGCCTGCGCACCGTTCCACAGCTTCCACCCGTCGAGGATCCGCCGCAGCGTTCCGTCCTCGAGCATCGCCCCGATCGCGCGGTCGAAGGCGTCCCGGCGCGCGACGTCGCCCCTTCGGAAGACCGCCGCGTAGAGGCCGCGGCCGATCGGCGGTCCCGCCGGCACGAGCGTTCCCTCCGCCCGGCCGTAGTAGAGCGCCACCGGCACGTCGAGGAGGACGGCGTCGACGCGGCGGATCAACAGATCGCGATACGGCTCGAGCACGTCCGGGTAGGTCACGATCTCGACCCCCCCGACCGCCTCCAGCATCTGGCGGGCGAGCGAGCCGGACAGCGTCCCCGCCCGGCGCCCGCGCAGGTCGGCCAGCGCCCGGATGCGGTCCTCGCCCGCACGGACCGTCAGCTCCTCCTGGAAGACGTAGTAGGGACGGCTGAACTCGACGAGCGGCGCGCGGTCCGGCGTCACCTCGATCCCGCCCAATGCCACGTCGTAGTCGCCGCGGTCGAGTCCGGGGATCAGCGCGTCCCAGGCGTTCTGCACGAAGACCGCCTGGGCCCCGGCGCGCCGCGCCACCTCGCGGGCAATCTCCACCTCGAAGCCGACGAGAGTCGACGGCTCGTCCGGATCGTAGAAGGTGTAGGGCGCGCCCCCTTCGGCGTCGATCCCGACGCGGATCGCGTCGCCGGGCCAGGCGATCGGCGGCGCAAGCAGCGCGGCGGCGAGGAAAAGTCCGGTCGTCGATCCGGGCACGGGGCCGCATCGTAACCGGCTTTTCCCTTGATGGAGGACGGGCGAAAACGATAGCTTGGGGCCGATTTGGACGTGTTTCGCTACTACTTCGGTCGCCTTCTCCAGGTGACCGGGCTCGTCCTCACGGCCTACGTCGCCATCCTGTTCTTCGATCCGATGAACAAGGAGGGTCGGCTGCTGATGATGACCCTCGTGGGGGCGGCGATCTTCGCCGCGGGGCAGCTCCTGCTCGGGCGCGCCGCGCGATGACCACCTTGAAGAAGACCTTCGTCCTCGACACCAACGTCCTGCTCCACGACCCCCAGGCGATCTACAAGTTCGGGGACAACGAGGTGATCATCCCGATCACCGTCATCGAGGAGGTCGACCGCTTCAAGAAGGAGATGAGCGAGATCGGGCGCAACGCGCGCACCGTCTCCCGCTTCCTCGACCAGATGCGGCTGACCGGCTCGGTCTCCCGCGGGGTCTCGCTCAACGAGCACGGCGGTACGTTGCGCGTCGACCTGCTGCGCAGCAACAAGGAGGAGGCGCTCCCGCAGGAGCTCGACCCGACCAAGGCCGACAACCGCATCCTCGCCACGGCGCTGGTCGCCCACCAGCGCCGGAACGGGAACATGGTGGTGTTCGTCACCAAGGACACCAACCTGCGCATCAAGGCCGACGCGCTGGGGATCCCGAGCGAGGACTTCGAGCACGACAAGGTCCGCATCGACGAGCTCTATTCGGGCGTCGCCGAGCTCTCGGTCCCGGCGATGGCGATCGACGCCTTCTACGAAAAGGGCTCGGTACCGCTCCCGGATGGCGGGAAGCCGCTCTACCCGAACGAATACGTCGTCATGCGCGGCGTGGAGGATCCCGGGAAGAGCGCGCTCGGACGGCACGACGGCAACAAGAGGTCGATCGTGCCGGTGCCGCGCATCAAAGAAGGGATCTGGGGGGTCTTCCCCAAGAACAAGGAGCAGGCGTTCGCCTGCGACGCGCTCCTGAACGACGAGGTGAAGCTGGTGACCCTCGTCGGCAAGGCGGGAACCGGCAAGACGCTGATGGCGCTCGCCGCCGGCCTGCAGAAGGTCGCCGACGAGAACGTCTACCACAAGCTGCTCGTCAGCCGCCCCGTCTTCCCCCTCGGCAAGGACATCGGGTTCCTTCCCGGCGACATCGAGGAGAAGCTGAACCCCTGGATGAAGCCGATCTTCGACAACATCGAGTTCCTCCTCGAGATCAACCCTTCCGGGAAGAAGAAGGTGGAGCGCGGCTACGAAGAGCTGCTCCACATGGGGATCCTGGAGATCGAGCCCTTGACCTACATCCGCGGTCGCTCGATCCCGCACCAGTTCATGATCATCGACGAGGCGCAGAACCTGACGCCGCACGAGATGAAGACGATCCTCACCCGCGCCGGCGAGAACACGAAGATCATTCTCACCGGCGACCCGTACCAGATCGACAACCCCTACGTCGACAGCTCGTCGAACGGACTGACCTACGTGGTGGAGAAGTTCAAGGAGCAGACGATCTCCGCCCACGTCACGCTGACCAAGGGGGAGCGCAGCCCCCTGGCCGAGCTCGCCGCGAACCTCCTCTAGCGTGAGGAACTTCGCCACGCTGGTGGTGCCGATGGTACTGGCGATCG
The DNA here is from genome assembly GCA_964372275.1 of uncultured bacterium. Classification (GTDB taxonomy): domain Bacteria; phylum CAYJRR01; class CAYJRR01; order CAYJRR01; family CAYJRR01; genus CAYJRR01. The sequence continues at coordinate 3,926 of CAYJRR010000068.1, read as the reverse complement.
GCCTCGTCGCCTTCGGCGCGTTGCACGCCTGGCGCACCGGCTTCGGGGATCGCGCCCCGCCGCGGATCCGGGCGTTGCTCGAGGGGGCGCGCGCCGTCGACCGGGCGACGGTCGACCGATTGCAGTCCCTCGGGATGCGCTTCGGATCGGACGCGCCGAAGGAGCCGACGGTGAACCTCGACAGCCCGTCGGACGCCGACTTCGAGTTCCTGGAGGGGCTCGTCGCCGCGCGCGGACCGGCGTCGTCGGTCTCCGCGGCGCGCGTGCTCCGCGACATCGGAAGCCTGCGTTCGGTCGGTCCGCTGCTCGACGCGGTGAAGGGGACCGACGAGATCGACCGCTTCTTCCTGGAGTGCGCCTTCCGCATCCTCGACGCGGCCACCCCCGAGGCGCGCGTGGCGATGTTGGTGCCGTCCTGGGAGCGGAATCGCGAGACGTGGACCGGTCCGGTCGTGACCGCGATGCGCCTGAAGCTGCGGGACTCCGGGGCGCTCGATCCCGGATTCCTGCGCGAGACCGCGACGGCACACGTCGATCCGGTCTTCCGCCGCTTCGCCCTGCGCGAGCTCGCCGACGCGCAGGCGGCCCCCGCCGGCCTGCTGGCCGCCGCCCTCGCCGACCCCGACGCCGACGTACGCGCCCTCGCCGCCGCCGGCCTCGGCAGGAGGGATCGTCGGTAACGCAATGGACACGCGCCCGCGCGCCCCCTCGATCCTGGGCTATCTCGCATTCGCGGCGCTGGCCTTCCCGGTCGTGATCGCGATCGTCTTCTTGAGCGCCGGCGGCGCGTCGGCCCCACCGGGAGAGATCTACGGCGCCGTGTGGGTCGGGGGCGGTTTCGCGCTCTGGGCGGCGCCTGCGCTTGCCATCCTCTACGCTTCGCACCTCCACGTTCGCATGCGTTGGAAGGGCGGACGCGCATGGCTCCTCCTCCCGGCGGTCGGGTTGGGCTCGGCCATCGCCTTTTCGATCATGGCCTGTCTTTGGATGTCCGTGGTCGGCGGGCTCCTCCCGGGCCCACATCCGTTCGATGGGAGCGGAAACTTCGGAATCCTGATCCTGCCCTTCTTCAGCGCGATCTCCCTCGCCGGGAGCCTCGCCGTCTCGTTGCTGCTCGCCGCGCCCGCGACGCACCTCCTCCGCGCGTTCGGTCCGCCTCCCTTTCCCCCGTTGCCGGCGGCGCCCACTCCGTCCGTTCCGCCACCGCGCGCCTCCCCCCAGCCAACCGGCCCCGTTCGCCTCCGGTCCGAGGTCCCGTTCCCGTCGGGGGGCGGCGCCGTTTCCCTCCGAGTCGTGGGCGAGACCGTCGAGATCCGCACCTCGGCTACCGGAGTCTTTTCCGTCTTCGTCACCCCGAGTCCCGGAGAGCTCGTCGCATCGGCCCACCGAGGGAAGCTCCTGGGCTACTGCAGCATCCCCCTCGCAGGCCTATCGGGGCGCCTCGCCGATCCGGCGACGGTTCCCGAACCTCAATCGATGAGCGGGTTCCGCGCCGTCCGGATCAGGGTCGGTCCGTTGGTCTGGTCGCCGGGCGCGTGGGGACTCGACGTCGTGCCACGGGCCTTCCGCCATGCGTTCGTGAGCGATCCGATCCGCACGGTGGAGATCCGCGTGCCGCGACTGGTCGCCTGGCGGCCGTCCCTCTGGCCCGAAAAACGGACCTACGAGGACGTGCCGTTGCTGGTCTCCGTCGAGGATCCGGTGGCTCTGCTCGCGTTGCTGGGGACGGCCCCGCGGTCGTGAGCGACGTCAGGCGTGCGACGCCGGCGGCTGACTGAACTCGACGAGCACGCCCCCCGCCGACTTGGGGTGCACGAAGAAGACGGTGCAGCCGTGCGCGCCGGGGCGCGGAGCCGCGTCGAGGATCTGCATCCCGGCCGCCTTCATCCGGGCGAAGGCGGCGTGGATGTCGGCGACGCGGAAGCAGAGGTGGTGGATCCCGGGGCCGCGCTTGGCGACGAACTTCGAGATCGGCGACTCCGGGTCGAGCCCTTGGAGAAGCTCGAGGCGGGTGTCGCCGACCGGGAGGAAGGCGATCTTGCTCCGGTCGGCCTCGTCGAACCCCGACGGGGCGAGCCCCATCGCATCGCGATACATCGCCACCGCCGCGTCGAGATCGTCGACGGCGATGCCGATGTGGTCGAGACCCGTGACTCCGCCGGCGGCGATGGCGGCCACGCCGGTGCCGGCGGCGGACGGCGGGCCGCCGCCGGTCACTCGGCGGCTCCGGCGGCGCTCTCCTGGGCCTTGGCCTGCACCGCGGCCTTCTTCTTCTCCTTGGCGTCGGCCTTCTTGTCGGCGTCGGGCTTGATCTCGCCGGTCTTGATCTTGAAGCGCTTCACCACGTCGGCCGCCTCGTTGACGTGGGCCACGTTCGTCCAGTGGTAGGAGTCGCGGAAGGCCCCCTTCTTCATGCCGCCGATCAGCTCCTCGCGGGTCTTGCGCAGCAGCGCCACGCTGGTGTCGGCGCCGGCGGGGATCGGCGCGACCATGAACGTGGTCTTCAGCGTCTTCGCCAGATGGCAGAGCAGTCCGGCGGTCGCCTCGTCCATCCCCGAGAGCAGCATCACGCCGTCCTCGCGCATGGCGAGGACCGACGAGAGCGTCGGCTCGGTGGCGATCAGCTCGTCGATGCGCAGCTCCGCCGGGTCGATCACTTGCGCGACGTCGCCGGCCGACCGCCAGGTCTGTCCGCTGGTGGTGGTGCGACGCATCGAGGTGGCGGAGTCGGTCCCCTGGCGAAGCTGGTTCCCGCCGAGCCGCGGCAGCTCGGCCGGATGGAGGAGGATCCGCGACGGGACGGCGACGGCCTTGAAACGGGTCACGGTGTGGGTCGACATCGCTCGCTCCTCTTACGGTGAAAGACGGTCGATCAGCCGGGCGAAGGGGATCGTCTCCCGCACGTGGTGCAGTCCGCAGATCCACGCCACGGTGCGCTCGATCCCCAGCCCGAAGCCGGCGTGCGGCACCGACCCGTAGCGGCGCAGGTCGAGGTACCACTCGAACTCCTGCATCGGGAGCTTGTGCGCCTCGATCTTGGCCTTGAGCCGCTCCAGGTCGTCCTCGCGCTGGCTGCCGCCGACGATCTCCCCGTACCCCTCCGGCGCGAGCATGTCCATCGCCAGCGCCAGCTCCGGGTTCTGCGGATCGTTCTTCATGTAGAACGCCTTGATCGCCGCCGGGTATCGGTGGACGATCACCGGCCGGTCGAACTGTCCGGCGAGGATCGTCTCCTCGTCGCCGCCGATGTCGTCGCCGAACGTCGCCGGGTTCCCCGCCGCCTGCAGCCGCTCGATCGCCTCGGCGTAGGTGATCCGCGGGAACGGGACCTTGACGTTCTCCAGCTTCGAAAGGTCGCGCTCCAGGACCTTCAGCTCCTCGCGGCGCGTCTCCAGCACCCGCTGCACGACGGCCGCCACCATCTCCTCGGCGAGCTTCATGTCGCCGTCGAGGTCCATGTAGGCGACCTCCGGCTCCACCATCCAGAACTCGGTCAGGTGCCGGCGCGTCTTGCTCTTCTCCGATCGGAAGGTCGGACCGAAGGTGTAGATCCTCCCCAGGGCCATCGCCCCCGCTTCACCGTAGAGCTGGCCCGACTGGGTGAGGTAGGCCTTGCGGTCGAAGTAGTCGACCTCGAACAGGTTGCTCGTCCCCTCCGCCGCGTTGGGGGTGAAGATCGGCGTGTCGAGCCGGACGAAGTCGCGTTCGTCGAAGAAGTCGTGGATCGCCTTCTCGATCGTGTGCCGGACGCGCAGCGCCGCCCACTGCCGCGTCGATCGCAGCCAGAGATGGCGGTTGTCCATCAGGTAGGCGACGCCGTGCTCCTTCGGCGTGATCGGATAGTCGACCGACTTGTGGACGAGCCGCACGTCGCGCGTGTGGACCTCCCATCCGAGCGGCGAGCGGGCGTCCTTCGCCACGCGGCC
>CAYJRR010000067.1:0-25698 GCA_964372275.1 uncultured bacterium | reverse complement strand
GGCGGCGGCGCGGTTCTTGACCCAGTTCGGGATCCGGCCGCCGGGGTCGGTGAAGACGACGTAGCGCACGAGGGAGCGGTTCGCGCCGTAGGGGCAGATCTCCCACGAGCCGGAGGTGTCGGTGATGTTCCCCTTGCCGGTGTAGGTCCAGTCGGAGGCGAAGATCTCGAGGCCGTCGACGGTGCGCGGGCCGTCCACGAGCGCAAGTTGGTAGTTCCGGTTGCCGACCCCCAGGGGGAACTCGAGCCAGTAGCTGACCGTCGTCTGGTTCCCTTCGCGCGCATCGACCGTCGTCCGGGCGACGTAGGGCATGAAGTCGGGGAAGTGCTCGTAGTCGCCGACGGTCGCGAAAACCGCCGCGGGCGGGCTGTCGACGATGCCGATCCCGATCCCGCGCTTCACCGGATTTCCCGGCACGTCGACCAGTCCGGTCAGCACCTCCCCCTTCTCCAGCCGGGCGATCTGCTCCGCGGTGAGCGGCTTTCCCGCCGGGTCGACGCGGAGGGATGGAGGGACCCGGGCCATCGGGTCGTCGGTCGGGCCCTCGGCGGCGGGTGCCGACGCCGCGACGAGCAGGAAGGTCGCCGCTGCCGCTGCGACGCGTTTCATCCGGATCGGTCCCCCGTGTCGTGCGTGGCGGCGATCCGATCGCGCACCATGCGGGTCAAGAGCAGCCGCTCGTCCTCGTCGATCCGTCCGTCGCGTCCGGCCGAGCGGAGGAGGTCGAGCAGGGCGCGCCGTTCGGGGTCCTTCCAACGACCGGCGCGCGCGAGCCGGGCGAGCGCCTCGACGTCGGCCGCGACCGCCGCCCGTTGCTCGTCGGGGGTCGCCGCCAACAGCCGCGCGGCGAGCTCGTGGAGGTCGGCCTCGGCCGGTTCGCGGCACCCCGGCAGCAGCAGCAGCGCGGCCAGGGCGGTGGCGGAGGCGGAAACGGAGCGAGCCATCGCCTTGAATGTAGCATGCGCCTCCTGATAGAACGCGCGTTCCAGTCCCGCCTGACAGGAGAGGAGCGTACCCATGACGGAAGCGTGGATCGTCGGCAGCGTTCGGACCGCGATCGGGAAGAGAAACGGCACGTTGTCGGCGACGCGGCCCGACGAGCTCCTGGCGAAGACGCTCTCCGCGCTGGCCGATCGGACCGGCGTCGATCCCGAGGAGATCGACGACGTCATCGCCGGCTGCGTGACCCAGGTCGGGGAGCAGGGGTTGAACATCGCCCGCACCGCGGCGCTCCTCGCCGGTTGGCCGGTCGAGGTGACCGGGACGAGCGTCAACCGCATGTGCGGTTCGAGCCAGCAGGCGGTGAACTTCGCCGCGCAAGGGGTGATGGCCGGGGTGCACGACCTGGTGGTCGGCGCCGGCGTCGAGAGCATGAGCCGGGTCCCGATGGGCTCGGACATGGCGCTGGGGACCGAGTTCAAGCCGCTACCGACCGGTCTCGCGAAACGGTTCGAGATCGTCACCCAGGGGATCTCGGCGGAGATGATCGCCGACCGCTGGAAGCTCTCGCGCGCCGAGCTCGACGCCTACAGCCTCGAGAGCCACGCGCGCGCCGCGAAGGCGGCCGCCGAGGGCCACTTCGAGCGGGAGATCGTGCCGGTCGAGGTGGTCGATCCGGCGGGGGCGAAGGTAAGGTTCGCGAAGGACGAGGGGGTGCGCGCCGACACCAGCCTGGAGAAGTTGGCGACCTTGAAGACGCCGTTCAAGGGCGACGGGGTGGTGAGCGCGGGGAACTCCAGCCAGATCAGCGACGGCGCGGCGGCGGTGCTGATCGCCAGTCCGGAGAAGGCCAAACGCCTGGGCCTCAAGGCCAGGGCCAAGATCACCACCATGGCGCTGGCCGGCGTCGATCCGACGATCATGCTGACGGCGCCGATCCCGGCCACGAAGAAGGTGCTTGCGCGCGCCGGCGTTTCGCTCGCCGACGTCGACCTGATCGAGATCAACGAGGCGTTCGCGTCGGTAGTTCTCGCCTGGCAGAGGGAGACCGGCGCCGACCTGGCGAAGGTGAACGTGAACGGCGGCGCGATCGCGCTCGGGCACCCGCTGGGGGCGTCGGGCGCGCGGCTGGTGACGACGCTGCTCCACGAGCTCGAGCGGCGGGACGCGAAGCGGGGCCTGGTGACGATGTGCATCGGCTTCGGCCAGTGGATCGCCACGATCGTGGAGCGGATGTAAGTGGCGCAGGCGCGGAAGACCCGCCAGACGCTCTACGAGGTCCTCGGCGTCGCTCCGGAAGCGAGCGAGGAGGAGATCAAGAAGGCGTACAAGACGCTGGCCCGGAAGTACCATCCCGACCTGAACCCGGGGAACCCCCACGCCGAGAGCGCGTTCAAGGCGGTCGGACGCGCCTACGAGATCCTGGGGGACCCGGAGCGCCGCACGAACTACGACCGCTCGGTGCAGGTGGAGACGACCGCCGCCGAGGCGGAGGTGAAACCGGCACGGAAGTTCGACATCGTGATGATCGCCTTCTGCATCTGCACGGTCGTCGCGATGCTGTTGTTCTTCCTCGACACGCCGAAAGGGATCTACTTCCTCCTGGTCGCCGTCTCCCTCGAGATCCGGACGGCGATCGAGTCGTTGCGGCGCGAGGTGCGGCGGAAGGGGGGGTGACCGCGGTATGGGAAAGGCCCCCCGGAGAGCGCGAACGCGCACCGGAACCCTTGCGATTCGAAGGGGGGCGGTGTAAGTAGACCGTCCTCAAGCGCCGTGGGTGGCCTATCCGGCGCTTCGAGGTTCTCGAAGCTTTTTCGAGCGACGGTCCGGTGGGGGCCGATGGCGGTCCGCTGCCCTGGAAGGCGATCAACCACGAGGAAGCCGTATTACGCATGAGTGAACAGTTCGAGTCCCAGGTCGGATCCACCCCTGCCGTCGCCCCCGTTCCCGAACCGGTCAAGACCGAAGGATGGTTGGAGATCGGCCCCGACGGATCGGGGTTCCTGCGGCGTCCCACGAACAACTACCTGCCGACGCCGGGGGACGTCTTCGTCCCCGGCGGACTGATCCAGCGGTCGTTCCTCCGTCCGGGGGACCTGGTGCAAGGTCTGCTCGCGGCCGGCGAGGCGGCGCCGTCCTCCGTCCCGGTCGCGGCGGGCGCGCAGCAGAACTTCTCCGCCCACGGCGGCGAGCATCGCCACGGGCGGCGGCGGCGGCGGCGCGGTCGCGGCGGGCACGGCGGGGGCGGGCACGGCCAGCCGGGTGGTGGCGGCGGCGGGATGCCGCGCGGGCCGGCGCTGCAGCAGGTGGTTTCGATCAACGGCCGGGATCCGCGCGAGGCGGTGGAGCGGGTCCGTTTCGAGAACCTCTCGTCGGTCTATCCGGACACCCCTCTGAAGCTGGCGACGACCAAGCCTCGACCGGCGGTCGGCGGCGAGGTCAACACCGACCTCTCGATGCGGGTCGTCGACCTGATCACGCCGCTGGGGAAGGGGCAGCGGGCGCTGATCGTGGCGCCGGCGCGCGCCGGCAAGACGGTGCTGATGCAGAACATCGCGCACGGCGTCGTCACCAACAATCCGCAGGTGACCCTCTTCCTGCTGCTCGTGGGCGAGCGGCCGGAGGAGGTGGTCGACATGAAGCGCGCGAAGCAGGGGGAGGTCATCTGGTCGACCTTCGACGCGCCGGCCGAACAGCACGTGCGGATGAGCGAGCTGGTGCTGGAGCGGGCGCGGCGGCTGGTGGAGCTGGGGCAGGACGTGGTGATCCTGCTCGACTCGATCACCCGGTTGGCGCGCGCGCACAACGACGCCACCAAGGGATCGGGCCGGACGCTCTCCGGCGGGGTCGACAGCCGGGCGCTGGAGAAGCCGAAGCGGTTCTTCGGCGCGGCGCGGCGGGTCGAGGGGGGCGGATCGCTGACGATCATCGCCACGGCGCTGGTCGACACCGGCTCCCGGATGGACGAGGTGATCTTCGAGGAGTTCAAGGGGACCGGGAACTCGGAGATCTGCCTGTCGCGCGATCTGATGGAGAAGCGCGTCTATCCCTGCATCGACATCAGCAAGTCCGGGACGCGCAAGGAGGAGCTGCTGCTCAAGCCCGACGACCTGGAGAAGGTCCATGCCTTGCGGCGCGCCCTGCACGCGGCCTCGCCGGTCGACGCGATGCAGAAGCTGCTGGCGAAGCTCAAGCCGACCGCCACCAACGAAGAGTTCCTCGCCAAGATCGTGATGACGTAGCGAGCGGGTCGGTTGGCCCCGAGGAAGACCGAAGGGTGGACCGATTCCGGCTTGGCACGGATCTCCCGCGGTGATGCGCGCATGACGCAGGGCGTCGGTGTCCCAGCCGCGCGGGACATGGGACATCGTTGGGGCGGAGGTACGGTCGAAGATCCGCGACGTTAGGAGATTTTCCGTTCGGCACGTCTCCTGCTTTGTGCCGCGGTCGCGAACTGCCTCGCACCCACCGCCGGAGGATCTCAACCATGAAGCTCACCCGTCTTCTCCTAATTTCTTCGTTCTCGCTCGTCTCCGTGTCGGCCCACGCCGACTACCTCAAGGGCACCCTCGCCAAGTCGGCCGACGTCGCCATCGGCGTCGCGCGCGGCACCCAGATCGTCCCGATCGACGCGTCGGCCCTCAAGACCCGCCAGCTCCAGAAGTTCCTCGGCGCGCCGGTGGTCCTGTTCGGCGACTACCAGGACGGCAAGTTCGTCCTCGATCCGTCGAAGAAGATGGTCCTCCTCGGCGAGGTCGGCCGCAGCCAGGTCGGCGGGATCCTCGACAGCGCGACGATCGCCGACAAGAAGGTCTCGATCTTCCTGAACAGCGGCGTTCCCAGCGTCGACCCGCAGGGCAACGACTGGATCGAAGGGAAGTTCTACGGCAACACCTACGCCATCGCGGTGTCGGGTCTCTCCCACGCCGGCAACAACTCCAAGCTGACGGCGAAGACCGCGAAGAAGCAGAACGCCGCTCAGAGCGCCCAGGCGGCCCAGGCTTCGCAGGCCGGCACCAAGCGCTGATCAAACCGATCCTCGACGTTTGGGCGGCGGCCCTCCCGGTAGACGGGGGGCCGCCGTCGTCTTTTCACCGCCAGTCGGCGGCGATGCGGAGGAGGTCCTCCGGACGGCGGCACTCCTCGGTGTCGCAGACCGACGCGAATCGAAGCATCGCCGAATCGCCGGTGCCCCAAGCGGCGCGCGGTTCGGGGTTGAGGAACAGCACGCGGCGGGTCCGGCGGCGGATGCGCCGCATCGTCTCGATCCCCGGATCGCCGTAGTTGCTCCGGCCGTCCCCGAGCACGATCACCGTTGTGCGGTGGTCGAGCGCGCGTCCGTGGCGCCGTTCGAAATCGGCGAGCGAGGCTCCGTAGTCGGTGCGCGCCGACAGGTCGAGGTCGGCCTCCTCCATCGCCCTCGCGACCGCGCGTGCGACGTTCCGCTCGCGGAAGAGGCCGGTCACCTCGTCGATCCCGTCGACGAACAGGAACGAGCGAACCCGGGCCACCTCCATCGAGATCGAGTGGAGGAAGAGGAGCGTGAACCGCGTCGCCGCCCGCATCGACGGGGAGACATCGCACAGGGCGACGATCCGCGGGCGCGACGGTCGGACGCGGCGGTGGCGCGGGTCGAAGGGAACGCCGCCGGTCCCGCAGGATCGGCGGATCGTGGCGCGCACGTCGATCGGTCCACGCCTCGCCGCGCGTCGCCGCAAGGCCGCCTGGCCGCGCAGGCGCTCCGCGAGGATCGCCGCCGCCCGCCGCGCCGCCTCCTGCTCGAGCGGGCCCGGTTCGAACGGCGCGAGGAGTCCGGCGCGCGCCGCGGGGCCGGCGGCCAGCGCCCCCGCCCGCGCCAGCGCGCGCTCGACGTATCGCGCAAGCTGGGCCTCGAGCGCGGCGATCCCCGGCGTCGACGGCGCGCCGCGCGCCGCCCGGGCGCGAAGGGCGTCCAGCCCGAGCGCCTGCGCGAGCCGGTAGGTCAGGAGCCCTCTCTGGAACGGGTGGGTCAGCGGCAGGTCGATCCGCTCCTGCGCCTCCGCGAACAGCGCCTCCAGGCGGGCGGCGTCGCCGGCGGCGAGTGCCTCGGCGACCTCGCGCGCGCGGCCGTCGACCTCGGCGGCGATCGCCCGCCACGTGTCGTCGGATCCCAGCGGCGCAAGGGAGGCCGGGGCGTCGAAGAACGCGGCGAACAGTCGGTCGAAGGCGGCCAGGTCCCGGCGATCCTTCACCAGCGTCGCGCGCAACGCGGCATGCAGCCGGCCGCGGTCGGCCATCCCCAGCGATGCGGTCGCGAGGCCGGCGTCGATCTCCTCCGAGATCGAGGCGCGAACCCCCGCGATCCGGAGCGCGCGCACGAAGGCGGGGAGGCGGCGATCCATCGCCTCAAGGGTCGAACGAGGCGGCGGCGCGGCGGAGGTCCTCCTCGTGTTTGAGGAGGGCACCGGCGGTCGCGGCGAAGGTCGCGCGGTCGAGCTTGGTCGCGCCGAGCGCCAGCAGCGCCCGCGCCCAGTCGATCGCCTCGGCGACGGCCGGGCCCTTCCGCAGGTCGAGCGCCCGCAGGCGGCGGACCGCCGCCACCACCCCCTCGGCGATCGCCGTCGGAAGCGCCGGGACGCGCGCGACGAGGATCTCGCGCTCGCGCGCCTCGGTCGGCGGATCGAGCCAGAGGTAGAGGCAGCGGCGCTTGAGCGCGTCCGACAACTCCCGCGATCCGTTGGAGGTCAGCACCGTGAGAGGCGGCGTCTTGGCGGCGATCGTTCCCAGTTCGGGGACGCTCACCTGCCACTCCGACAGGATCTCCAGCAGGAACGCCTCGAACTCCGGGTCGGCCTTGTCGACCTCGTCGATCAGGAGCGCCGTCGGCGAGTCGGCGAGCAGCGCCGCCAACAGCGGCCGGGGAACGAGGAAGCGCCGGGAGAAGAAGGCGCTCTCGGCGGAGGCGACCCGCTCGACCGCCTCGGTCAGGGTCCGGGTCCCCGCCACGAGCTCCCCGACCTTGTCTCGCAGGATCTGGGTGTAGAGCAGCTGCTTGGCGTACTCCCACTCGTACAGCGCCTTCGCCTCGTCGAGCCCTTCGTAGCATTGCAGCCGGATCAGCCCGCGCCCGGACGCCTCCGCCGCCGCGCGCGCCAGGTCGGTCTTTCCCACGCCGGCCGGTCCTTCGACCAGGATCGGCTTGCGGAGCGTCTCCGCGAGGTAGAGGACGGTGGAGATCTCGGGGGAGGGGATGTAGTTCGCGCGGGTGAGGGCGGAGGTGATGGCGTCGGGGGAGGAGAACGGAGTCATCGTGCGGAGAATAGCGCGACGGCATCGGCGCCCGGGCCGCAGCTTCGCGCTTCGCGTCCGGGGCCGCGGTCGCGACCGCACCCGCGGACGCGCGCTGCTATCTTCCGGCCGCATGGAACACGACGACGACGTGCCCGACCCCGACGTTCCGGTGGTCGTTCCGATCGGGCCGGAGCTCGACCTCCACACCTTCGCTCCGGGGGAGGTCCAGGACCTGGTCTGGGAGTATCTCGATCAGGCACGGGCCCGCGGGCTTGCCGAGGTCCGCATCGTCCATGGGAAGGGGACCGGTTCCCTTCGGCGCACCGTCGAGGCGGTGCTTCGTCGCCATCCGGCGGTGGAACGCTTCGGTCCGGCGAGCCATGGCGGTTGGGGCGCGACGGCGGTGCGGCTCCGGACTCCGGTCGGGTAGGATGCGCGCGGTGAGTCTGCGGGCGCAGTATCGCACCTACCTCCGGGCGGTCTGGACCGATACGCCGGCCGCAGGCCCGCCGGTGGCGGGCGCCCGGGCGGGCGAATTCCGGATCGGCGGCCGCGCTCCCGCGCGCCCGTTCGCCATCGTCACGGCCGCGGCTCCACGCGGCCGGGGGCTCGACCCGGCGGCCGACCGCGTCGCCAACGAACGGCTCGGCCTGCGCATCCGAGGCGAGGGATACCACCCCCTTCCGTGCGTCGGCCGCGATCCGGACGGGACGCACGCCGAGGAGAGCTTCTGGATCTGGGACGTCCCGGCGGCGGTGGCGGTCGGGTGGGGCCGGGCGTTCGACCAGCGGGCGGTGGTGGCGGGGGACGGCCGGCGGGCCGGTCTCCTGCCGTGCTTTCCGGAGGCGGAGCCCGACACCGCCCCCGACTCGGTCCTGCTGCTCCACGGGCTGGGCGGAAGCGGCGTCGGATCGGTCCGACTGCTGGAGGAGGCGCTCCGCGCGCGGGGGTGGAGCGAGACCCGGTTCCAACGGCCGACGCTGATGCGCGTGCGGGAGCGCCGCAACGGCGATTCGGTCGAACGACTCGTGGAGGAAGCGGCCGACGAGCTGGCGGCATGGAGCGCATCGCTGGCGCTCGAACCGCCGATCCTCGTCGTCGGTTTGAGCGCCGGCGGGCTCGTCGCCGCGTCGAGCGCCGCGCCGTGGCGGATCGGGGTCGCGAGCCCGTGGGGGGCGTTCGACGGTGCCACCCTCGACCGGCTCTGTTCCTGGCCGGGTTTCTCGGCGGTGCACGGCGCCCGCGACGAGGTCGTCCCCTGCGAGGCGCATCTCGGCCGCCTTCCGCCGTCGGTGGGGCGCACCGTCGACCCGTCGGGCTCTCACGACTTCGACGCGTGGCGAGACCGGATCGCGGACGCCGTCGTCGCGCACTGGAAGGGGCGGGAACTCTCCCGGAGGAGCCGATGAAGATCGATCGCCGCTCGTTTCGCCGTATCGGACTGTTGGCGTTTCTCCTCGTCGCGCCGCGCGCGAAGGCCGAGGAGGGGATGTGGACCTTCGACGACGTGCCGCGGGACCGGGTGCGATCCGAATTCGGCGTGTCGATCGACGACGGTTGGCTGGAACGGTTGCGGCGGGGGGCGGTGAAGGTCGGCGCGTCGGGGTCGTTCGTCTCCGGCGACGGGCTGATCATGACCAACCACCACGTGGCGTCGGGCTGCATCCAGGAGCTCTCGACGGCGGCGGACGACCTCGTCGCGAACGGATTCCGGGCGGCGGCGCCGGCCGACGAACGCCGCTGTCCGGCGATGGAGGCGCGCCACTTGGTGGCGATCGAGGACGTCACGGAAAAGGTCCTCGCGGCGACCAAGGGGAAGACCGACAAGGCGTTCGTCGACGCGCAGAAGGCGGAGATGGCGCGCCTGGAGAAGAGGTGCGTCGATGCGCGGGGATCGGGGAAGCGCGGGCGCGGCGCCGCGGGGGACGAACGGACGCGCTGCGAAGTGGTGACGCTGTTTCACGGCGGCGCGTACCACCTGTACGAGTACCGGGTCTGGACCGACGTGCGTCTGGTATTCGCCCCCGAATTCGACATCGCCTTCTTCGGCGGGGACCCCGACAACTACGAATTCCCTCGTTGGAACCTGGACGTCGCCTTCCTGCGGGCGTGGGAGGACGGGAAGCCTGCGTCGACGCCGCACCACCTTCCGTGGTCGACCGACGGCGTGAAGGAGGGGGATCCGGTCTTCGTCGCCGGACACCCCGGGGCGACGCAACGGCTGCTCACCGGGGCGCAGCAGGACTTCCTGCGCGACGTGGAGTATCCGGCGATCCTCCTTCGCCTGTCCGAATGGCGCGGGGCGATGGACGAGTTCGGCCGCCGCGACGCCGAGTCGGCCCGGATCGCCAAGCGCGACCTCTATTCGGCGCTCAACTACCTCAAGCGGTACCGCGGCTATCTCGACACCCTGAACGACGACGCGTTCGCCGGGCGACAGGCGGAGGCGGAGGCGGCCCTTCGCGGCAAGGTTGCGGCCGATCCGGCGGCGCGGGCGGCCTACGGCGGTGCGTGGGAGGCGATCGAGGCGGCGCAAGCTGCGAAACGTCGCCTGTTCGCCCGCTACAGCACCGTCGAAGGGCACGCCGGCCTGGGGATCTCGGGGGCGCTCTTCGCGCACGCAAGGACGTTGGTGCGCGGGGCTGCGGAGAGGGCCAAGCCCGACGCCGGGCGGCTGCGCGAGTTCCGCGGCACGGCGATCCCGTCGCTCGAAGCGAAGCTCTTCTCGACGGCGCCGGTCCATGCGGCGCTGGAGGAACGGAAGATCGCCTTTTCGTTGACCAAGATGCGCGAGGCGCTGGGACCCGACGATCCGACGGTGAGGGCCGCGCTCGGATCCGACTCCCCCGACGCGGTCGCGCGTGCCGTGGTGGCGGGGACCCGCCTCGCCGACCCGGCGGAGCGGCGACGCCTGTGGAACGGGGGGGCGCCGGCGATCGCCGCCTCGGACGATCCGATGGTCCTTCTCGCCAAGCGACTCGACGCCGATGCGCGCGACGTGCGGCGGCGGTGGGAGGACGAGGTGGAGGGCCCGGAGCGGAAAAACGGCGAGAAGGTCGCGCGCGCCGGGTTCGCGTTGTCGCCGGTGAAGCGCTACCCCGACGCCACCGGCACGCTCCGCTTGAGCGTCGGACGGGTTCGTGGGCTGACCGAGCCCGACGGCACCGTCGTGGCGCCGTTCACCACCATCGGCGGGACGTTCGGCCGCGCGACGGGGTCCGAGCCGTTCGCGTTGCCGAAGCGGTGGCTCGACCGGAAGCGGGCGATCGACCCCGACGTTCCGTTCAACTTCGTCACCGACAACGACACGATCGGCGGGAACTCCGGGAGCCCGGTCGTCGACTCGCGGGGACGGGTGGTGGGACTGGTCTTCGACGGGAACATCCACTCCCTGGGGGGCGCGTTCTGGTTCGATCCGGCGCGAAAGCGGGCGGTGGCGGTCGACGCGCGGGCGATCCTGCACGCGCTGCAGGTGATCTACGACGCGGACGGGCTCGCCGACGAGCTCGTTTCGGGTCGCCGCGCCGAAAATTGAAACTGGAAAATGGAAAATGAAAAACCGGTCAACGGAGAACCGACGCGGCGCCGGGCCCATTTTTCATCGGCCGGTTTTCCATTTTCCATTTTCAGTTCTCTCTACGGCTTCGGCTCCGGGGCCGGGTTCTCGGCCGCCGCGAGGATGCCGCGGATGCCGGCCGCCGCGATCGCGTGGTACCCCGCCTCCGCGGCGGCGAACGTTTCGCGCGCGAGCGCGACCGTCTCCGGTCTCGACAGCAGCGCACGGTAGAGGGGCTTCAGGTACTTCATCCGCCCGACCGAGCGCAGCACCGCCGTCGTCCGCTCCACCGCCGGCGCGTAGCCCGAGGCCACGGCGAGCTCCAGCCACGCGACCAGCACCTCCATGTTCCCGCGCCCGGTGAGGGCGAACCGCTCGTCGAGCGTCCGGCAGTCGTCGCCGCCGATCGGGCGCGGGAGCCCGCGCAGGTAGAGCTGCCATTCGTCGGAGGTCCAGGCACGAGCCTCCTCCGCGGTCGGGCGGCGGCCGGTGGTCCACTCGCGCGAGAGCCGGTCGACCGCGTCCAGCGTCGGAGCCGAAAAGGTCGGGGCGTCTCCGGGAAGACCGGCGCCGTCGATCCAACGGCCGGCGTCGACGCGGGCCGACAGGCCGGGCAGCTCCGCCTCCAGTGTTCCCAGGAAGTCGGCGGTGGTGATGGATCGGAAGCGGTACGTCGTCAGGTAGCGGCGGAGGAAGCGGTCGAACTCGGCGCGTCCGGCGGCGCGCTCCAGGCAGACCAGGAAGAGGTACCCCTTCTCGTAGGGGACGAGCGAAAAGACCTCGTCGGGGTCGACGCCGGCGAGCTCGGTGCGCAACCGGGTCAGCGGGCTGCCGTCGCCGAATCGCCGCAGGTCCTCCTCCAGCGTCAGACGGCCGACGCGCGCCTGGATCGCGGCACGCTCCGGTCCGTGGAGCGCTTCGACGATGCGCCGTTCGGCGTAGACGGTGAACCCTTCGTTGAGCCAGAAGTCGTTCGCGCTGGCGTTGCTGACCAGGTTGCCGGTCCAGGAGTGCGCCAGCTCGTGGGCGACGACGTCGACCAGGCTCCGGTCGCCGGCGAGCAGGGTGGGGGTGAGGAAGGTGATCCGCGGGTTCTCCATCCCGCCGTAGGGGAACGACGGCGGCATCACCAGCAGGTCGAAGCGCTCCCAGTCGTAGGGGCCGAAGAGACGCTCCGCCGCCTCCATCATCCGCGGTACATCGGCGAACTCCCAGGCCGCCCGGTCGAGCACCTCGCGCTCGGCCCACACCCGGGAGCGCCGGCCCAAGTCCTTCCCGTGCAGATCGCCGACCGCCAGTGCCAGGAGGTAGGGCGGGATCGACTGCTCCATCTGGAAGGCGTAGGTGGTGCGACCGGCGATCTCCTTGCGTCCGTGGGTCGAGGCGGCCGACATCAGGGCCCGCAATCCCTTCGGCACGTCGATCTCGGCGCGATAGACGATCCGAGCCGCCGGACTGTCCTGCAGCGGGACGATGCTGCGGGCGTGGATCGCCTGCGCCTGGCTGAACAGGAAGGGACGCTTTCCCCCCGCGGTCTGCGCGGGGGAGAGCCACTGCAAGGCGCTCGCCGCCGGTCGGGTGGCGTAGTCGATCTCGATCGTCGTCGCGCCGCGTGGGGCGTCGATCCGCAGGCGGTGCCCGAGGATCGGGTCGGCGAGGTCGAGGGCGAACGGCACCGGCGCCGGCCCCGCCGGCCCGGTCGCGGCCCGGACGGCGCGGATCTCCAGGTCGCGGGTGTCGAGGTCGAGCGGTCCGCCGGCCAGCGGCTCGCGGAAGGCGAGCCGCGCCGTTCCCGAGAGGACGTGCGCGTCGAAATCGGCGGAGAGCCAGAGCGTGATCTCCCGGGTGACGCCTTGCGCCGGGTCGAACCAGGAGTGCGGATCGCTTCGCATCCGCGCGCGACGTTACTTCCGGTTCAGCTCCAGATCCAGCGTGAGCGCCACCTCGTCCGAGACCAGCACGCCGCCGGACTCGAGCGCCTTGTTCCAGGTGAGCCCCCAGTCGGCGCGCTTGATCGTCGTCGTCGCCTTCGCTCCGCGCTTGGTGGTGCCGCGGGAGTCCCGGATCGGATCGGTGTAGGTGACCTCCATCGTGACGGGCCGGGTCACGCCGCGCAGGGTGAGATCGCCGGACACCCTCAGCCGCTTGTCGCCGGCGGGTTCCACCCTGCTCGAGACGAACCGCGCCTCCTTGTGCTTCTCCACGTCGAAGAAGTCGGCCGAGCGAAGGTGCTTGTCGCGTTTCGGCTCGCGGGTGTTGACCGTCGCCGGGTCGACCGTCGCTTCCACCTTCGAGCGGGCCAGGTCGCCTTCGTCGATCGTGATCTCCCCGGCGACCGATCCGAACTCCCCGCGCACATCGGTGATCATCATGTGCCGCACGCTGAAGGTGACCGACGAGTGGGAGGCGTCGATCGTCCACACGGAGGGGGCCGGGGCGGCCGCCGCCTTGGGCTCCGACGACTTCGCGGCGGCGCCGGTCCAGGGAGCGAAGGCGGGGAGGAGGGAAAGCGTGGCGGCGAGGATCCGGTGGCTCATGGCGGGTTCCTTTCGGATGAGTAATGTTTCATTAGTCGCTTACGAAGAGTAAGTCAACTACAATCGATCCGTCAAGGGGCCATGTCGAGACGAGACGACGACAAAGTGTGTCCCCGTTTCCACCGCACGGTGGAGATGATCGGACGGCGCTGGACCGGCGCGATCTTGCAATCGCTGTTCGCCGGCTCGGCGCGGTTCACCGAGCTCAAGGAGCGGATTCCGGAGCTGTCGGATCGGCTCCTGTCGGAGCGGCTCAAGGAGCTCGAGGAGCTCGGGCTCGTCGAACGCGAGGTGGAGGGCGACCGCCCGGTCTCGGTGCACTACGTCCTCACCGCGAAGGGGAGGTCGCTGCGCCCGGTGATGGACAGCATCGCCGTTTGGGCCGACCGCTGGATGCGGTAGCGATCGGCGAGCCGGTGAGCCAGTCTTCCACCCGGCGATCGTGGAGGATCGGACCGACGACGTGCGTGTTCGAGACGATCGCCGGGGAGGTCGCCGCCGGCTCGCAGGTCGCGATCGCCGGCGGAAGGTAGGACGCGTGGCAGAGGTCGGCGCGTTCGCCGTCGAGTACCAGGAACCCGACGTGGAAGTCGAGCCCGAGGGCGTAGAGCCCGTCGCCGCGAAGCTTCAACCGTCGGATGAGCTCCGACGGGTCAAGTCCTCTGTAGATCTCAACGTTTTCGGATCCGCTTAGCGTCTCCACGATCGCCGCCGACGCCTGTTGGGCCAGCCGGACACGTTCCACCCGCAGCCCGGCGTCGCGCAGCACCGTCGAGACGAGGTAGCCGCACGCGATCGTTCCTTGCCGCGGGGTCTGGGTCGTCCCTTCGAAGGCCCACGGCGTGCCGAACCACTCGGGTAGGAGACGGTGGACGATCGCATCGAACGCGGCGGCGCGCGCGTCGGCGCGGAGGGCGAGGCGGTCGGCGGCCGTTTCCGCGACGGCCCATTGCGCGGCGAGGGCCGCGCGACGGCGCTCGATCTCCGCCTTCGCGGAGTCGTAGGGGCCGGCGGCGAGCAGGAGCGTGGCGGCAAGGGTGAGAGGGAGCATGCGCATCCCCGGTGCAGGCGTCGTTCCGACCTCGGGTCGAAGGAGGATCGCGGCGTTACGCGATGCGCGGCCGCCGCCGCCGTTGGCGAAATGCAAACCGCGTTGACGACGCCGCGCTCGCCGACGCGCGCCGGCGTCGGCGATTGACCTCCCCTCGCCGATTTCGTAGTGTTCCCGGCCAAATGGACCCGACGTCGAACGAAAACCTCACCTTCGAGGCGGCGCTGGAGCGACTGGAGGGGATCGTGCGCAGGCTCGAGGCGGGCGAGTTGCCGCTCGACGAATCGCTCGCGGCGTTCGAGGAGGGTGTGCGGCTGTCGACCTTCTGCCACGGGCGCCTCGACGCCGTGGAAAAGAAGGTTCAACTCCTCCTCGCGGACGGAACCAAAGTCCCGTTCGAGGGGAAGGCGCATGGGAAGGACGGCTGAGATCGAAGCCGGGCGCCCGACGCCCCCGTCGGTCGAGGCACGCCGTGCCGCGATCGAGGGGGCGCTTCGCCGCGAGCTCGACGGGATGCGGACCCCGGAGCCGCTCGGCGCCGCGATCCGGCACGCGCTCCTGGGGCCCGGCAAGCGGTTGCGGCCGCGGGTGGTGCTCGCGGCCGCGGAGGCCGTCGATCGGCCCGCCTCGCCGGGGGCGCTGTCGTTCGCCTGCGCGGTGGAGATGGTCCACGCCTATTCGCTCGTCCACGACGACCTCCCCGCGATGGACGACGACGACCGTCGCCGCGGCCGGCCGACCGTGCATCGCGCCTTCGACGAAGCGACCGCGATCCTCGCCGGCGACGCGCTCCTGACGCAGGCGTTCGCGGTGATCGGCCGCGCGCCGGCGGTGCCGACGGCGCGCCGCGCGCAGGCGGTCGTCGTCCTGGCCGAGGCCGCCGGGGCGGCAGGGATGGTCGGTGGCCAGGTGCTCGACCTCGCCGCGGAGGGACGGTTCGTCGAGCGCCTCGGGATCCCGGCCACCGATCCCGACTCGCTTTTGGAGATGGCTCGCAGGAAGACCGGGGCGCTGTTCGGCGCGGCGGCGGTTCTCGGCGGGATCGCCGCGGGGGCCCGCGGGAGGGACCTGCAGTCGCTGCGCGCGTACGGCGAGACCCTGGGGCTGGCGTTCCAGATCGCCGACGACCTCGTCGACGCGGCGACGGGAAGGGACGTCGCGCAAGGAAAGGCGACCTTTCCGGCGGTGCTCGGCGAAGAGGCGGCGCGGTCGAAGGCCGAGGTCCTCCTGGCGGAAGCGGTGTCGATCGCCCGGACGCTGCCGGGGGCGGGGGCGGGGGCGCTGGCCCGTCTCGCCGTCGACGCGGTGGGCACGAAAGCGGCAAGGCACTAGAGAGAGGGCCCGGTGGAAACGATCGACGAACGCGCGGGGGGCCGGGTCGGGGCGGACGCGCCGCCCGCAACTCCGCTTCTCGACTCGATTCGCGAGCCGAAGGACCTGCGCGCGCTGCCGGTCGAGGCGCTGCGTCCGATCTGCCACGAGCTGCGTCAGGAACTGCTGCGGGTCGTCTCCGCCACCGGTGGGCACCTCGGCTCCTCGCTCGGGGCGGTGGAGCTGACGGTCGCGGCGCACTACGTCTTCCAGGCGCCGCTCGACCGGATCGTCTGGGACGTCGGGCACCAGGCCTACGGCCACAAAGTCCTGACCGGGCGGCGCGATCGGCTGCCGACGATCCGCAAAGACGGCGGGATCAGCGGCTTCTTGCGCCGCGCCGAGAGCCAATACGACGTCTTCGGCGCCGGCCACGCCGGCACCGCGGTGAGCGCCGCGCTCGGAATCCGGGAGGCGCTCCACGCGCGAGGAGAGCCGCACAAGGTGCTGGCGATCGTCGGCGATGCGTCGATCGCCACCGGGATGGCCTTCGAAGCGATGAACCACGCGGGATCGCTTCCGCGCAACCTGGTCGTTCTGCTCAACGACAACGGGATGTCGATCGCCCCGGCGGTCGGCGCATTGAAGGAGTTCCTGGGGCGGCGGCTGTCCGGGCAGGTCTACAACGCCCTGAAGCGCGACGTGAAGGCGGTGCTGAACCACCTTCCCGGCGGCGAGAACATGCTCGCCGTCGCGCGGCGTCTCGACGAGCGGCTGAAGAGCCTGGTCACCCCCGGGGTGCTGTTCGAGGCGCTGGGGTTCGACTACGTCGGCCCGATCGACGGGCACGACGTCGAGAAGGTGGTCGAGACGCTTCGCCTCGCGCGCGGCGTCGTCGACCGTCCGGTGCTCGTCCACGCCCTGACGGTGAAGGGAAAGGGGTACGAACCGGCGGAGGCGCACGCCGAGGCGATGCACGGCGTGACCCCGTTCGACCTCGCGACCGGGCGGCAGGCTTCCGGCCGCTCGTCGGGACCGATCACCTACACCCAGGCGTTCGGCGATGCGCTTGCCCTCCTCGCGGCGCAGGATCCCCGCGTGGTGGCGATCACCGCCGGGATGCCGAGCGGCACCGGACTCACCCGCTTCGCGCGCGAGTTCCCCGATCGCTTCTACGACGTCGGGATCGCCGAGCAACACGCCGTCACCTTCGCCGCGGGGTTGGCCTGCGAGGGGAGGCGTCCGGTCGTCGCGATCTACTCCACGTTCCTGCAGCGCGCGTTCGACCAGTGCGTGCACGACGTGGCGCTCCAGAACCTGCCCGTGCTGTTCTGCCTCGACCGCGGCGGGATCGCCGGGGCCGACGGGCCGACGCACCACGGGTGGGGCGACCTGTCGTGGCTGCGCGCCTGTCCCAACCTGGTGGTGGCCGCCCCGCGCGACTAGAACGAGCTCCGGCGCCTGCTGAGGACCGGGCTGGAGCACGGGGGCCCCTTCGCGATCCGCTATCCGCGCGGCGAGGCGGTCGGGTGCGCGCTCGACGCGGTGATCGAGCCGTTGCCGGTCGGGAGGGGCGAGATCGTCGCCGGCGATCCGCAAGAAGCCGACGTCGGGATCGCCGCGATCGGAAGCTCGGTCGTCGAGGCGGTCGCCGCGGCGCGGCTCCTCGCCGCCGACGGGATCGAGGCGTGCGTCGCCGACGCGCGCTACGCCAAGCCGCTCGACGCCGAGCTGCTCGCGCGAGTCGCCGCCTGTCCGTCCGGTTTCGTCACCGTCGAGGAGAACGTCCGCCTCGGCGGTTTCGGAAGCGCCGTACTGGAGGCGTTGCAGGACCGCGGGCAGGTTCCGGCGAGGATGGCGCGGCTGGGTCTGCCGGACGAGTTCCTTCCGCACGGCAGCCCCGCGCGGCTGCGCGCGGAATGCGGGATCGACGCGGCAGGGATCGCGGCGGCGGTGCGGAGGCTCGTCTCGGTGGAGCCCTTACGATCCGTGCGAGATGGGCGCCAGAAACTGAAAATGGAAAATTGAAAATGGAAAACCGGCAAATGGAAAACCGGACGTTCGGTTCCGGCCATTGACCGGTTTTCCATTCTCCATTTTCCATTCTCACATTCCTCAGTCCCGGACCCAGTGGCAGGTGTACCCGTCCGGATACCGCTGCAAGTAGTCCTGGTGGTACTCCTCCGCCTTCCAGAACGGGCCCGCCGACACGATCTCGGTGACGACCGGGGCCTTCCACTTCCCCGACCGGTCGACCTCCGCCTTGACGCGCTCGGCGACCGCCCGCTGCCGGTCGTCGTGCACGAAGATCGCCGAGCGGTACTGGGTCCCGACGTCGTTCCCCTGGCGGTTCCGGGTGGTCGGGTCGTGCAGCCGGAAGAAGAAGCGCAGGATCTCCTCGTAGGAGATCGTCGCCGGATCGAAGACGATCTGCACCGCCTCGGCGTGGCCGGTCGAGCCCTTTTTC
Source organism: uncultured bacterium (assembly GCA_964372275.1). Lineage (GTDB taxonomy): Bacteria > CAYJRR01 > CAYJRR01 > CAYJRR01 > CAYJRR01 > CAYJRR01. The sequence goes on along the minus strand of CAYJRR010000067.1, from coordinate 7,567 downwards.
ACCTTGTCGTAGGTGGCGTTCGTCACCTCCCCGCCGGTGTACCCGACGTCGGTGTCGACCACGCCGGGGAGCTTTCGGATCAGCTCCTCGACCCCCCAGAAGCAGCCGCCGGCGAGGGTCGCGATCGAGGTCGTGGGCGTGGTCACGGCGTTCTCCTGTGTCGAGGTGGCGGGGGTGGGTCTCACCGGGCCCCCCTTGCCGGGGGCGGCGGCGAGCGTGGTCGCGGCGAGCAGGATCGTCGAGGCGAGCGTCATCGGAGGATCCCTTCCGGTGCCGCATCGTAGCGGATTTCGCGGCCCACCCGGGATACGGCCGCCCGGCCGCCGCGGATGCCGCGGCCCGGTCGTCCTCCCGGAAATTCGCTGTCCAACCCGACGCTCGTACGTCTAGGGTCGGGTCGGTCGTGCTCCTGGACCTGTCCGCGCGGATCGTGATCTCGAGCCTCGGGTGGGTGAACAAGGGAGGGCTCTGGACGTTCGACCTGCGTGACGAGCGCGAACGCACCGTCACGGTGAGCGATGCGCAATACCTCTCCGTGCACGCCGGCGCCGACGACCACTTCGCGGTCGTACATCATCACGACGGTTCGCGCGTCGAGATCACCGTCCATCGCTTCCACGCGGTCGATGAACCGGTTGCCCGGGCCGTCGTGGAGGCCGATCGCACCGAGCTGACCGGTGAACCGTCGGCTTGGATGAACGTCTCGAAGCACTACACCGCCTACTGCAAGCGTCCGTCGTGGTCGGATGATGCGCTGATCCGCATCGAGCCCGAGCGGCGACGCGTCGAGGTGCAGCCCTTCGACTGGTACGACGAACAGTACGACAAGGGCTATCAGGGCATCGTCGACGTGGCCGAGATCCCGGGCGACACGCTGCTGCTCGTCTCGATCCAGCGTGATTCACGGCTGGTGCTGCACGACCCGGTGACGCGCACCCGGCGGGGATTCGTTTCGCTCTCCGGCAAGGGAGGGAATCCGCAGATCTTCTTCCGACGAACCGCCGACGAGCTCTGGGCCACCGACTACGACCGGCTGGTCAAGGTTCGACCCGGCTCCTGGAAGGCTCTCTCCTCCAGCCGACTCCAGCCCGCGGCTGCCGGGACGGCCATGTTCATCGGCCGGTTCTGGTTCGACTCCGCGGAGACGATGTGCGTGGTGGCGCGGCCCTTTTCGAACGACGTCGTCGCGCTTCATCCCTCCAGCCTCCGGACGATGTCCCGCTGCGGGATGGACGGCCAGCCGATCGAGGCGGTCGCATTGCCGGATGGCCGGGTCATCGCGCGCGATTGGAAAACGGGGGCGCTGCTGCGCGGTGTTCTCGGCCCGGAACCGAAGCGGCCGTGGTTTCGGTGGACGTAGGCCGGGCGCTCCTAGAGGGGACTGGATTTCCGGACTCGCCACGCGCGGACGAGCTCTCGCGCCGGCGTCAGAATCGCGTCGTGTGACGCCATCGCCGAGGACAGGTCGACGCCGTGGTCGTGACGGAGGGAGTCCACGAGGCGATTCCGCAACGCTTCGATCGGACTGCCGGCACACTCGATCGCCGAACCCTCCGCACGCGCGCAGAATTCGTCGATGGAGAGGACGCAGGCACTCAGGTAGAAGGCCTCCGCACCGTTCGGACCGAGCGTGACGAGCAGTCCGCGGGCCCGTTCGAGGACGTCGGCGCTGATCGCGTCGGTGAGGTCCTCGAGCTCGCCCACCTCCCACCCGGCGACGTCCAGCATGTCGAAGCACCAGTCGGTCGCGGGACCCCTCGCACGCTGGGTTCGTGCGTCGAATTCACCCGGGCGGTCGGAGCCGGCGAACAGGCCGAGGTCCTCGTTGAGTACGTGGATCGAGGCGAGGATGGCCGAGAGGACGTAGATCTCCTGTTTCATGCCCGATCGTTCCATCGGCCCGCTACGGTTTTTCGACGGCCTCGAGCATGAAGTCGAGCTGGGTTCGGTCGCCCGGTTTGAGCGATCCGGTCGGGTACTGCACCTGGTAGCCGTCGGCCGTGATGGCGAGACGGAAGTCGCCGGTCGCGAGCGGCAGCTCGTACATCCCCTTGTCGTCGGTGGTCGTCTCGGCGCTCTTTCCGCCCGCTTCGGCGTGGATCTTCGCGCCGGCGAGCGGACGACCGGTGAAGGTGACGACGCGGCCGTGGAGCGTGCCCAAGCCGGTGAGCTGGAGGTTCAGCGACGTCGCCTGGCCGGCGGTGATGAAGGTCAGCCCCTGTTTTTCGGCGTACGACGGGTGCGTGACCTTGATCCGCTTCGGACCGTGCGGAAGCGTCGGGAACTCGAACGCCCCCTTGGCGTCGGTCCACATCACCTCGCCCGTCTCCATCACCAACTTCGCCTGCGCGATCGGCTGGCGGCTGGCGGCGTCGAGGATCCGGCCGCGCAGCTTTCCGGTCGGGACCGGAGCGGCGGCGGCCACGATCACCGGCTTCGACTCGGTTGCAGGCGCCGGGGATGGGGCCGGTGTGGGGACGACCGCCGGCGGGGCGGGCGAGGCGTCGGCGGCCGGAAGGGTGCCGTTCGGCACCAGCTGCAACGTCAGCGAGGTCACCTGGCCGGCGGTGACGAAGGCGACCCCCTGCTTCTCCTCGTAGTAGGGGTGGGTCACCAGGATCCGTTTCGGGCCGTGCGGCAGGTCGACGAACTGGAAGTTGCCGGACGCGTCGGAATAGAGCTCCTGGCCCGACTCGAGGACGAGCTTCGCCTGCCCGATCGCCGTCCGGGTCGACGCCTCGACCACCCGCCCGCGCAGCTTTCCGGTCGAGGGGGAGGTGCCGGCGTTGTAGACGCGCGGCGGCGGCGGAGGGCGCGGCGCGCGGGCGCGCATCGCGCCGATGCTGACGCTTACGCTCCCCACCACGTTCCACTCCGGAACGCGCAGGCGCCCCTCTTCGATCTTCCGGCCGAGAAGACCGACGTCCCCGGCGAGGGTGAGGGCGAGATGGCGGCGCGGCGTGGCGAACTTGAAACCCGCCGTCCCGACGACCGCCGGCTCGCCCGGAGCGCCGATGTCGCCACGCGCGTTGATCTCGACGAAGGGGGCGACGTGATGGGCGGGGAGGTCGATCGCGGCTCCGAACAGGAAGGCGTCGTAGTCGCTCACCCCGTAGGCGTAGCGCTGCCCGTAGCTCGGCTCGAACGGAACGTCGAGGACCTCGGGCGAGTTGTCCTTCAGGAAGCCGGCGTCGAGCGACATCCGCACGCTCTCCGCCTCGATCGTGATCAATCCGCGCGCGTAGGGGCTGGTCGTCGCGAACAGGCGCGGCCCGAACTCCGGTCCCTGGGGGGTCGGATTCGCCTGGGTTCCTTGCAGGAGTCGCGCGCCGCCGCGCACCCCGGTCGAGATCCGCAGCGGCCCGCTCTCGACGACGGCGTGCGAGAGGCGCAGCTGCGCGTCGACGTCCCCCATCGCGGAGATGAAGTAGGGATTGGTCGAGGTGTCGTGGTTGGTGACGCCGAACGTCTGCACCGAGAGCACGATCCCCTGGAGGATCCCCAGGGTGATCGCGAAGGTGGCGCCGGTGCGGAAATGCTTCTTCTTCGGCGTGAGGAAACCGGGGATCGCGAACCATTCGCCGCCGCCCACCCACTGCGAGAAGCCGTGGTCGGCAGGGCTCGCGGAGACGACGCGGAGGGCGCCGGGGAGGCCGTAGAGACCGGCGGGACCGGCGGGGTTGGGGAGCAGGGGGCGGGGGGGGGATTCAGGGGGGAGGGCCGGTACGGGTGCGGGGTCGGCGGCGGGTACGGGGACGGGTTCGGGCGCGGGTGCGGGTGCGGGTGCGGATACGGGTGCGGATGTGGGTTCGGGTTCGGGCCACTCGACGTCGGAATCGGGGGAGGGAGAGGGAGCCGGAGTCGGAGAGGGAAGGGAAGGAGAAGGAGAAGGAGAAGGAGACGGAGACGGAGAAGGAGACGGAGACGGAGAAGGAGACGGATCCTCCGGCCAGTCGAGGTCTTCGTAGGGGTCGTCGGGGGTCGGGGTCTGCGCGTGGGTGGGGCGGACGAGGAGGACGGCGCAGAGGAGGAGGACACCCCGGACGAGCCGCATCGACCCCCGATTGTACGCGTTACGGGGTGGTGATCGGAAGGCGGAGCACGACGGGGTCGAGGGAACTCGCGGACTTGAGATCGACGTGGCGGACCACGCGGCCGTAGGTGGCGTGCTCCACCTTGAGGATGTGCGGGCCGGACGAGGTGGAGAGGACTTCGCCGGTCTTGCCGACCTCGCGGTCGTCGATCCAGACGGCCGCCGGCTCGGGGATCGGCACCTCGACGGTGAAGAAGGTCGGACATCCGCGCAGGTAGAGCTGGTCACCGGACAGGCTGCTCCCGCCGACGTCGAGGCGGCTGGTGCGGCCCCCCTCGCGGATCTCGACCGTCCCCTCCAACGGCTGGCAGCCCAGGTTCGCCGCGGCGGCGATCCGGATCCGGTGCGTTCCGGGGGACAACACGATGTCGCGGTGGCGGGTGTCGAAGGTGTTGCAGTCGCCGAGTTGGGCGGGGCCGTCCGTGTCGAGAAAGGTACAGGCGGTCGCGCCGTCGACGGTGATCGTCGCCGACTCCTCCAGTCCGATGTTGAGCGCTCCGGTGCCTTCGGGAAGGCGCGGCGTCGGGAGCATCGCCAGCCGTCGGGCGCCCGGGGATCGGCGAGGCGTCGGCGCGACGTTCGGCGTCGCGGCGTCGGTCGCGGCGGCGGTTTCGGCGGCGTCCGGGGTCGTGGGCGCGGCCGAGCCCGAGGTCGGGGTCGCGACCGCGGCCGCGGCCGCGGCCGCGTCGGGGAGCGACGCCGTCGCCGGCGACGAGTCGCGGGCCGTTCCGGCGGCGGCGTTTTCGCGGCGCTCCCGCACCCAGCGCCATCCCTGCGCCCCGGCCACGCCGACGGCGGCGAGGGTTGCGGCGGCGGCGAGCGCGCGGACCGCGAGTCGCCGCATCCGGCGTCGGCCTCCGATCCGGTCGAGCTGGGCGCGCACCTCGGCGTTGCCCGGGTCGAGCTCGAGGACGCGGCTCCACATCTCCATCGCACCGGCGGTGTCGAACTTCCGCGCGCGTTCGTGGCCGATCCGCGCGTATCGTTCGATCAGTCGTCCGCGGAGCGCCAGCGCGTAGCCGGCCGGGTCGGCGAAGTAGGCGCGCAGCTCCTCGCGCGGTGCCCCCATCGCCGCCTCGGCGAGGCCGTCCACCAGATCGGCCGCCAGCGCGCGAACGCCGTCGTGTCGCTCGGCGGGCGCCTTGGCCAGCGCGCGGCGGCAGGCGGCGGCGATGGCGCGGGGCACGAGCGGGTTGACGTGGGCGGCGTCGACCGGCTCCTCCTCGCTGATGGCGCGCATCAGCACCTGCGGGGTCGCCCCTTCGAACGGCATCCGTCCGGTGACCAGGCGATACAGGAGCACGCCGAGCGAAAAGAGGTCGCTGCGGTGGTCGAGCTCGCCGGTCGCAAACTGCTCGGGGCTCATGTACTGCGGCGAGCCCATGAGCGCGCCGGTCATCGTCCCGCCCGACTCGTCCTGGACGCGCGCGATGCCGAAGTCCATCAGCTTCAGCATCCCGTCCTGCCGGATCATCACGTTCTCCGGCTTGATGTCGCGGTGGACGATCCCGAGGTCGTGCGCGTGCGCGAGGGCATCGCAGATCTCGACCGTCATCAGCGCTCCGATCTCGGCCGGCAGCGGAGCCTCCTTCGCGAGGAAGTCGGCGAGGGTCGATCCACGAATGTATTCGGTGACGATGAAGGCGTCTTCGGCCGGCCGCTCACCGCCGTCGGCCGCCTCTTCGCCTCCCGAGTAGTCGAAGATCTCGACGATGTTGTCGTGCCGCAGCTTGGCGACCGTCCGGGCCTCGCGCTCGAATCGCTGGCGGTTGGCCGGCTTCCGTGACAGGTGCGGGTGGAGGATCTTGACCGCCACCTCGCGCTGCAAGGCGGTGTCCATGCCGCGATAGACGACGGCCATCCCACCCTGCCCGATCTCTTCGATCAGCTTGTAGCGTCCGAGTGTCCGCCCTTCCATTGCGCCCTTGCCGACGATACGCCCATCGGCCGGCCAACGGAACCGCCACGCCGGAAAGGCGGTAGCATGGGGGAGGTGGCGTTCCGACACTCGCCGGGCTCTTCACCCTCGTCGGGGTGTTGGGGCTGTTCGCGGCCTGTTCGCGGGGGGGCGCGTGCCGTGGGGCGTTCCTAAGCCGCTCGCCATCGACGACGTCGACCTGTTCGGCCACTCCCTTTCCCTCTCCGGGGATCGCCTCGTGATCGGCGCCGACGGCGAGGACTCCAGCGCCGTCGGGGTCGGCGGCGACGACACCAGCGGTTCCGCGGGGGACGCCGGGGCGGCCGACCTCTTCACCCGGTCCGGCTCGACCTGGTCGCAATCCGGGTTCCTGAAGGCGTCGAACACCGGCGCCACCGACCACCTCGGCTTGAGCGTCGCCGTCTCCGGCGACCTGATCGCCAGTGGCGCGATCTACGAGGACTCGAACGCCACCGGCCTCGACGGCGACGCCACGAACAACGGGTCGTTCGACAGCGGCGCGGTCTACCTCTTCCGGTAGGTCAGCGCGGCATCCCCACGGGGGCGGGCGGGGGCATCGCCCTCGCCGGTCTCCGTTCGAAGGTTTGCGTCGACGCGCCGCGGGCGGCGTTGTTCCCGAGCCCGAGGAACGCTTCGTCGGTCGCCTGGCGCATCATCTCGGAGGACGTCGACGGACCGAACGTGAGCTGGAGCTGCCGGGCGAGGTCGTCCGCCGTGCGTTGCATCGTCCGCGCGCGGTGGTCGTTGAAAGCGGCGACGCCGCGGGTCGCCACGCCGATGACGGCCACCGCCGCCGCGGCGGTGTAGATCGCCGGAGCCGCCGGACCGGTGACCCACGCGGCGCCGGTGACCCACAGCGCAATCGGCGTCGCCCCGACGACCATCGTCCAGTTGCCCACCCTTCGCACCGTCGCCATCGACCGCTCGAGGCGCGCGGCGTCGTTCCGCAGCTCCACGATCTGGCGGGCGACCTGGAGTCCAGCCTCCTGCCGCTCGCGGAACTCCCGCGCGTGCTGGGTTTCGGGCTCGGCCAGGGCCGCCGTCGACGACGCGAGGGCGACCACCACCGACAGCGCCGTGCGGCGTACGAACACCCGGATGGAATGCATGGCGACCCTCCCCGATGCGACGTGACCTAGGGGACGAGGCAGCACGGAGCATGCCGCGTCCAAGTGGCCGGTCCGTGGGGCCTTTGTCCGGCGACGCCGCGGGGCGCCGGCGCCCCGATGGGGCGGCGCCGTCCCGTGGCGTCGGTTCCGAATCGATTGCCCCGGGGGGACCCGCCCGCTACTATCCGCGCGGCCCGTCAAGCCCTCTCCGTGACCCTCGAGCGCATCCGAAACTTCTCCATCATCGCGCACATCGACCACGGCAAGTCGACCTTGGCCGACCGCCTTCTCGAGCGGACGAACGCCATCTCGGTCCGGGAGCAGCGCGCCCAGTACTTGGACAAGATGGAGATCGAGAGGGTGCGTTGGATATTCATATATTTGTGAATGGTGTTCTGATGTGTGTTGTTGAGTTCTTAGAAATAC
>CAYJRR010000066.1:0-25862 GCA_964372275.1 uncultured bacterium | reverse complement strand
GGCGCCGCGTTTTCCTGCAGAACGGGGCGCCGATCCTCGGCAAGTCGGACGAGACCGACTACGGCGTCACGCTCGGGGGCCCGATCGTCAAGGACCGCCTCTTCTTCTTCGCCGCGGTCAATCCGCAGTCCGATTCGCAGGCGGTGCGCGCACCCGAAGGGTTCCCGTTGGAGGTGGTCGGCACCGAGCGGATCCGGCGAGACCGGACGTCGTACGCCGGCACCCTGACCTGGAACGTCGCCCCGAACCACACCCTCGACCTGTCGGCGTTCGGAGATCCCGGATACGCCCAGTACGGTCCGCAGCTGGCGGGCGACCTGATGTCGAACACGCAACAGGGGTACAGCACGTTGGCCTTCGGGGGGCACAACCAGATCGCCCGCTACAACGGCATCGTCGCCCCCTGGATGTCGGTCGAGGCGGCGCTCGCCCACACCAAGAACAACTTCCAGCAGGGGTTCCCGGCCGGCAGCGATCAACCGCTCTTCATCGACTTCACCACCGAGCCGGTCTCGTTCGGGGGCGGGGTCGGTTTCTACGAGAAGGACCAGACCGGCGAAAGCACGCAGTACAGCCTGAAGGCCACCAACTACGTCGAAGGCATGGGGCGCCACGAGATCAAATACGGCCTGCTCTACGAAGACGTGAAGTGGAGCGGCATCTTCAACTACAGCGGCCCCCGCGGCGGGACCTTCCTCGACGAGGACGGCGTCGAGCACGCGTACACCACCGGCGTGATCTACCTCGTCCAGGAGGCGGACGACGGCACGCCGATCTACCGCGTGGTGCGTGGCCAGTTCGGAAATCCGGTGCGCAAGAGCGCGACGAGCTACACGGCGCTCTTCCTCCAGGACAAGTGGTCGCCGATCCCGACCTTCACCATCGACCTCGGCGTGCGGGTCGAGGAGCAGAAGATGTCGGGGAAGGGGGAGGGGGCCACCAGCTACACCTTCAAGTTCAAGGACAACATCGCGCCGCGCGTCGGCCTGGCGTGGGACTTCACCGGCACCGGGCGGGGCAAGGTCTTCTTCCACGGCGGGCGCTACCTGGAGAAGATCCCGAACGACATCGCGATCCGGAACCTGTCGACCGAGAAGGGGGTGTCGCTGGTCGACTACTTCAGCGACGAGTTCACCTCGGACAATCAGATCCCCGACGGCACCGTGCCGGTGGAGGGGAGCACGGTCCACGTGGCGACGCAGGGGGTCGAGCCGACCGAGATCGACAAGGGGACCAAGTCGCAATACCAGGACGAGATCACGATGGGGATCGAGTACGAACCGATCCAGACGGTGAACGTCGGGCTGCGATACATCCACCGCGAGCTGGGGCGGTTGCTCGAGGACTACCGGCTGGCGACGGTCGAAGGGTTTCTCGACGGGGGGGACAACGGTCCGTACATCATCGGGAACCCGGGCGCGAGCCTGAACGACACCTGCGACGACCTCGGCGTCCCCTACGACTGCTGGGTCGACCCCTCGCGCGTCTACGACGCCCTGGAGCTGACGGTCGAGAAGCGGATGACGACCAACTGGCAGATGCTGGCGTCGTATCGCCTGGGACGGCTCTACGGTAACTTCGAGGGGCTCTACCGGAACGACAACGGCCAGAGCGACCCGAACATGACCAGCCTCTACGACTACGCCAACAACACGCCGGCGACGGCGGGGAACGGACGATCCGGGTTCCTCCCCACCGACCGCACCCACGTGCTGAAGATCGCCGGCTCGTACCTCACGCCGTTCGGCCTGAACCTCGGCACCTTCGTGACGTTCCAGAGCGGGACGCCGAAGAGCGCCTACCGGTCGGAGCCGGAGTACGGCGGGCAGGGGGAGATCGTGGACGGCCGCCGCGGCGACCGCGGCCGGGAGCCGTCGACCTACACCGTCGACCTTCACGTCGACTACGGGATGAAGATGCGCGGGAACACCAAGCTCTACACCTTCGTCGACGTCTTCAACGTCCTCGACCAGCAGGAGGCGCTTCTCTCCGACCAGCAGCTCGAGCTGACCTACGGCGTGACCAACGTCGACTACGGATCGGTCGTCCGCTACCACGCGCCCCGGTCGGTTCGCCTCGGGATGAAGCTCCTGTTCTAGTCCACGGCGGGGGAGGTCGCGCGGGGCTTGCCATCGCCGGTCGGTGCGCGGATCATGCGCGGCCGATGAGCTTCTTCTCGCGCGCGGGAAATCTTCTTCGGGGGGCGCTGCGGCAGCTGACGCAGCCCGGGGACCGAGGCGCCGTGCCACGGGAGATCGAGGAGGTGGAGCGGCGCTCGTCGTCCGGCTCCGCGACTCCGTGGCCGTCCGGCACCACTGCGCCCGGCGCGCCGTCCGGCGGGACCGATTCGCCGTCCGCTTCGTCCGGGGGGCCGGGTCGGTCTTCCGCCTCCTCCGGTCCGCCCGATCGTTCCTCCGATTCGCCGCGGCCTCGCCGAACCCTGGGACCCGACGAGGAGGGGCCCAAAACGCCGTGAGATCCGAATGTGGAACTTTACACGTTATACATTGATAGCTTTGTATATTTCCGCGGGCCTCGGGTGTGGGGCGTTGGGCGGGGACCCGACGAGTGACGCCCTGCCGACCGCCGGCGTGACCGGCTGGCGGAAACTTCCGCAGAAGCCGGGGACGTCGATCCGGGAGCCGTTCGTGCTCTGCGCGTCGTCGAACTACCGGGCGCCGTCCGTCGTCCGGGCCGATGGGGGGTACCGGCTCTGGTACACCACGACGGCCGGATCGATCGGTCTCGCGACGGCCGGTGACGGCATCTACGACTGGTCGGACGAAGGCCCGATCGACCTTCCCGACGCGGGGCCGTGGGGCGAGGCCGGCGTCGCCCTCCATGACGGGAACTACCTGCTGGCGGCGGCCGCCGCCGACCGGTCTCGCATCGCGCTGTTCGATTCGACGGACGGGGAGACGTGGACGACGCTGTCGGAGGTCGTTCCGGACGCGGTGTGGGAAGGGGGCGGAGTCGGGGGGCCGGAGCCGTTCCGCGATCCGGTCCGGGATCTTTGGATCCTCTACTACGACGCCGGCGTCGCGCCGGACGCGATCGCCAAGGCGGAATCGGACGACGGCGGGGCCACGTGGTCCAAGGGAGCGGGGCCCCTGTTCACGGCGGCCGACGTCCGCGGGCGAGGGTGGAGCGCGTTCGAGGTCGGCCAACCGGCCGCCGGGATCGACACCACGCGTCCCGGCCCGCCGGTCTACAAGATCTGGTTTACCGGCCGGCAGCTGTTCGGAACGTTTCCGCCCGGGGAGGACTCGAGCATCGGCTATGCCGGCTCCTTCGACGGCGAGCTCTGGACCCTCTACGACGAGAACCCGGTTCTCGCGCAGAAGTCGATCGAGGTCCCGGGCCAGCCGGCGGTGCGCACCGACGAGCGGGGTCCGAGCGTGCTCTCCTACGGCAACGACTACCGGATGTACTTCGAGCAGCCGTTCACCTCGGCCCTCGACGACATCACCCGACCCTGCGTCGCGCTGGCGCTCGCCCCGTAGCGGGCCGGCGTGCCCCGGCCGCGCTCATGGAACGGTGTCAGTCGAGGTAGTCGTCGACCGGCGGCCGCCGCCGGATCGGTGGCGCGGCGATCGGCTCGGTCGGCGCGCGAACCGGAACCGATACGTCCGCAGCCGATCGGCGCGGTGGGCGCGGCGGCTCGAACGAGACGGGATCCGCGGGCCGGCGCTCGTCCGGTGGCGCTGCGACCGGGGAATGGCGGCTGCGCCGCGGTGGCGAGAGCGGCCCCGCCGACCGCGGGCGCTCGTCGAGCGGCGGCCCGGACCCGCGGACGTAGGCGTCGGCGGCGCTTGTCAGCCACGCCTTGAGGGTCACCCCTTCGCGGATCAGCCGGATCTTCAGCTCGCGCTTGAGGCCGTCGTCGATCTCCACCAGCAGTCGCGCCACCGGCGCCTCCTATAAATATATAAAAACAGATACATCAAAACTTTACATCATCGGACGCGGACACCAGAGTCGAATCCGATCGGCTCGAATCGGCTACGGATTCCGCTTCCGATCCGGGTCGGCTCGGGATCCGACTACAGGTAGTCCTTCTTGTTCGCTTCCCACCAGGACTTCCAGGAGGCGGCGGTCTTCTCGGTGGGGGGACGCGGCAGGACCTGGGTGAGGCGCTCGAGCGACGCGACGGCCTCCCGACCGACCGACGGGTCGGGGTCGTCCAGCGCCTTGATCAGCACCGGAAGCGCCGTCCGGCTCTGGATCGCCCCCAACGCGGAGACGACGTGGCGGCGTACCCAGAGACTCCGGCCGCGATAGAAGTTGTCCTCGCGATCGAGCGCCGCGATCAGGGCCGGCGCGGCTCGCGCATCGCCCAGGACCCCAAGCGCGTCGGCGGCGGCGCTGCGGACGACCATCGCCTCGTCGCCGAGAGCCTTGACGAAGGCGTCCAACGACGCGGCGTCGTTCAGGTCCTTGAGACCGTGGATCGCCGCCAGGCGGATCATCGAAAACCGGTCCTCGGCCAGCGCGCTCCGGAGGCTCTTGAGCGCCGCCTCCCCTCCGATGCGGCCGAGGGCACGGGCGGCGACCCATCGGTTGTCGTAGCGGGCGTCCGGATCGCGGAGCACCTCCCCCAGCGCGGCCACCGCCCGCTCGCGCATGGCGACGATCCGTTCGAAGTCCTTCCGGTCGTCGACCTCGTCCGTCGTTTTGTCGGAGATTCGCCGCAGGAGCGCGGTGACCGTCTCGGTCTCGCGGCTGGCGGCGGGCTTGAGGCGGACGACCTGGAGCGCCGGCGTCGGCTCCGACGCGAGCGCGGGGAGGGCGGCGAGCAGGAGAGCGAGCGCCGCAAGTCGGCGCAGGGCATGGGTCACGGGGCCTCCGCGGGTCGTGAGCGACGTCGTCGTCGAAAATTGTACGGTACGATGGGATCGCGATGCGAGCGCTGGGCGTACGGTGGCTCCTCTGTGCGGTGCTCATCGGATGCGGCGGGCCGTTCCCGCCGATCCGGATCGACGACGTCTCGCTCGTGCCGGAGGACATCCCGCTGAACAGCGGCTCCGCCGAGCCGATACGGATTGCCGCCACCGTGACCGGACACGTCCAGGAGATCGCCGAGGTGTGGGTCGACTGCGAGGAGGCGCCGCTCCGCATGGAGATGATGCGGACGGGCGATACCCGCTGGACGGCGGCCGTCCCGGTCCGCGCGCTGCAGGGATTTCCGGCCGGGCGCTATCGGCTCGACCTGCACGCGCGCGACGCGGCGGCGAGGGAGGCGACCCTCGACGACGCCGTCGTCCTGCGCATCACGCCGGAGTGATGCAATACTGGCGGTCGTGGCGGACGCGAGAGCCGGTCAGACCAAACCGCTCCTGGCGCGGATCGCCGTTCCCGGCTCGATCCTCGGCGGCGCCCTGCTCCTGACCCTGCTCGCCACCTGGGCGGGCGCGCTGGAAGGGATGGAGCTGTTCCTCTATGACCTGCGGGCCAAGGGGGGACCGGCCAAGATCGCGAGCGACCGGCTCCTCCCGTACCCGATCGACGAGGCGTCGATCGACCGGATGGGCCGGTGGCCGTGGCCCCGGCCGGTGCTCGCCGGCGTGGCCCGATCGTTGAGCGAGGCCGGGGCGAGGGTCGTGCTCCTCGACATCACCTACCGCAGCTTCACGACGCCGGAGGAGGACGCGGCGTTCGCGGAAGAGATCGCCCGGGCGACGGCGGTCGTGACGGCCTACGGCGCGCTGCCGATCGCCGATCCGAACGAGGAACGGACGGAGGACGTTCGGCGGTCGATCGAACGGTTCGAGGCGCGCGTGCCGGTCGCGATCGAAGGGGCCGACCTCCACCTCCCGGAGGCCCCCGAGGCGGCTCGACTGTTCCTGCCGATCTCCTCGCTCATCGACCGCTTCCCATCGTTGGGCCTGGCGACGACGACCAAGGATCGCGACGGAAAGGTGCGGCGCGTTCCTCTCCTCTTTCGCTATCGCCCGTCGGCGGGAGGCCCGGCCCGCTGGCTGCCCAGCCTTCCGCTGATGTTGGCTTGCCGCTGGTACGGCGTCGAACCGTCCGCGCTCCGCGTTGAGCCCGCCCGATTGGTGATCCCCGGCGCGGCCGGACCGGGCGAGGCGAAGAGGGACGTGCGGATTCCGGTCGATCGTGGCGGGCGGATGCTGGTGCACTATGCGCGAGCTGGATTGATCGCCGCCCGCTTCCAGAGCCTCTACCAGCTGCGGGGCGCGCTGGAGGGGGATCCGCGCGCGCGGCCGAAGGTGAAGGACCGCGTGCCGCTCATCTACCTCGCCGAGAGCTCCGGCGACGTGCACTCCACCCCGACGGCGACGAACTTCCCGGGAGGCCTGATCAACGCCGAGGCGTTGAACACCATCCTCCAGGCCGACCACGTCCACGTGCCGCCCCGCTGGACGAGCCTGCTTCTGTTCGCCTCGCTGGCGGCGGCGATGCTCGCCTTCTCGCTCCGCTGGCGCAGCTACCGCCTGGCGGTCGCCTGGCTTTCGCTCGTCTTCGGTCTGTTCGTCGTCGCCTTCTCGCTGTTCAACGCCGCATCGTTGATGGTGCCCCTCGCCCCCGCGGCGGTGTTCGCCACGGTCGGCGGCGCGGGGGTGGTCGTCTGGCGGACCTGGATCGAGGAGCGCGAGCGGGTCGACCTGATGTTCACGCTTCGCGCGCTGCAGAACCAGGCGCTGAAGGAGCGGGCGGCGCAGAAGGCGGCGGCGGACGCGACCGCGAGCCCGACCGACGCGGCCGAAGTGCTCCGGCGGAACGTCGACTACGGCCGGTTCATCGAGAGCCTGCGCGACATCGAGAAGCTGGAGAACACCTACATCGGGAAGCACTACCGCCTGATGAACCTGATCGACGAAGGGGGGATGGGGCTCGTCTTCCGTGCCTACGACGAGGCGCTCGGCCGGGTGGTGGCGATCAAGGTCCTCACCCGCTACAGCGCCAAACTGCTGAAGCGCTTCCAGGTGGAGGCCAAGGCCGTCGGCCAGATCGACCATCCCAACGTCGTGCAGGTCTACGCCGTCGCCGCCGAAGGGGACATCCCCTACATCGTGATGGAGTACGTCGACGGCACGAGCCTGTCGCACCGCATCCGGAACGACGGCCCGCTCCCGGTCGTCGATGCGCTGGAGGTGATCGTGCAGGTGGCGCGCGGCCTCGACGCGGCGCACGTGCGGCAGGTGGTGCACCGGGACATCAAGACGTCGAACATCCTCCTCACCAAGGACGGAACGGCGAAGATCATCGACTTCGGGATCGCCAAGATCTTCAAGGGGGAGGAGGGGCTCACCGGGGAGAAGGAGATCGTCGGCACCGCCGACTACATGAGCCCGGAGCAGGGGATGGGGAAACAGGTCGACCTTCGCAGCGACATCTATTCGCTGGGGATCACCCTCTACCGCGTCCTCACCGGGAAGCTCCCCTTCCGCGCCGACGACACCGTCGCGGTGCTGATGAAGCAGATGAAGGAGGCGCTGCCGGACGTCCGGCAGGCGCGGCCCGACGTGCCCGACGAAGTGGTTCGGATCCTCCACAAGATGACCGAAAAGCGCGCCGACGACCGGTATCCGAGCTGCCGTGAGCTGTGCGCGGAGCTCGAGAGCTGCCTGCGTACGCTCCGCGCTGGCGGGGGCGGCGCGGAGAGACTAAGGTCGCCGTTCGGCGGAGGGCGATGACCGTGGCGGAGCGGCTCCTCAGCGATTATCCCGGCGTAAACGGCGCGCAGTTCCTCGTCACCGGCGGCGCCGGCTTCATCGGCTCCAGCCTCGTCGAGCACCTGCTCCTCGAAGGGGCGAAGGTGCGGATCCTCGACAACTTCCTCTCGGGCCGGCGGGAGAACCTGGAGGAGGTCCGGATCGCCGCCGGGCGCGAGCCCGACCTGGTCGACGGCGACGTCCGGGACGCGCAGGCGGTGCGTGCGGCGATGCGGGGGGTCGACTACGTCCTGCACCAGGCCGCCGTTCCGTCGGTGCCTCGGTCGATCGCCGATCCCGAGACGACCAATCGCGTCAACGTCGAGGGGACGCTGAACGTGCTGCTCGCCGCGCGGGACGCGAAGGCGAAGCGGGTGGTGGTCGCCTCCTCGTCGTCGATCTACGGCGAGACGCCCACCCTGCCCAAACACGAGGAGCTGGCCCTCGAACCGCTGTCGCCGTACGCCGTCAGCAAGGCGGCGACCGAGCACTACGCGCGCGTCTTCCACGGGGTCTACGGCCTTCCCACGGTGGCGCTCCGCTACTTCAACGTCTTCGGTCCGCGGCAGGACCCGAGCTCGCAATACGCGGCGGTGATCCCCAACTTCGTCTCCGCCGCGACCTCCGGCGGGCCGATCCGGATCTACGGCGACGGCGAACAGACGCGCGACTTCACCTTCGTCACCAACGTCGTCCGGGCGAACGTCGGCTCCTGCTTCGCGGCAGGGGCGGTGGGAAAGGCGATCAACATCGCCGGCGGCCGGCGCGTGACGGTCAACGAACTGGCGGCCCTGGTGCTGCGCCTCACCGGCAGCGGATCGAAGGTGATGCACGAGCCCGCGCGGGCGGGAGACATCCGGCACTCGCTGGCGTCGGTGGAGAGAGCCGGGGCGATCCTGGGGTACAATCGGATCGTCGACCTCGAAGAGGGACTTCGCAGGACGATCGCGTGGTTTCGGAGCTCCCTCGCGTTGGGCGGCGAAGCGCGCGGTGCAGGGGGGCCGGGGGAGGCCCCCGGGCGCCCGAAGGGCGTGACGTACAGTTGAAAGGCGGGAGCGCTTCGATGGAGATGAAGCACGCGGATCGCACGGAGCGGATCATTCGCTGCGCGATCGACGTCCACAAGGCGCTCGGGCCCGGGCTATCGCGCGAGCTCTACGCCAAGGCGCTCGCGGTGGAGCTGGAGAAGAGCGGTTTGCCGTTCGTCGCCGACGTCCCGTTCAAGGTCGTCTACCGCGAGACGGTGCTGGGCGAGCGGCGCGCGCCGTTCCTGGTGGAGGACGTCGTCCTGGTGATCCCGCAGACGGTCGAGATCGACGAGGCGACGATCGCCGAATCGGTCGCCTTGCTGCGGGCCACCGGCAAGGCGGTCGGCCTGATCCTGAACTTCGCGCGGCCCCGGCTCGACATCCGGCGCATCGCCAACTGACCTTCGAGCGTCGCCCTTCGCCGATGGCCCTCACCGACGGCTCGATGCACCACGTCGCGCTCAAGGTCGTGGACCTCGCGGCCGCCGAATCGTTCTACCGCCGCGTCCTCGGTCTTCGGGTGCTGCGTCGCTGGCGCGATGAGCGTGGGCAGCCGCGTAGCGTGTGGTTGGCGCTCGGGCGCACGGGGCTCTTGATGCTGGAGAAGGCGGTCCGGCGGCACGGCCGCGCAAGGATGTCGGCGGCCGGCCCGGGGTGGCACCTGGTGGCGCTGGCGATCGCGCCCTCGTCCCGTACACGCGTCGAGCGGCGACTCGCGGCGATGGGGATCGCGATCGAGGACCGGACCGACTACACCCTGTACTTGCGCGACCCGGAGGGGAATCGCGTCGGTCTCTCGCACTACCCTCGGCGCGCTACATCGCGCCCAGCGCGATGACCACCAGCAGCAGCAAGACCACGCTCACGATGCCGATCTTCACCAGCATCCGGAACGCGCCGGATTTCCGCTCGGCCGACTTGTCCTGCTGGAGCGTCTGGATGTGCTGCACCTCGCGCTTCGACAGCTCGGCGAACAGCCCCTGCGGTTTCTGCTTGGCGTACGCGGTCCAGCGCTCGATCCGCATGTCGTAGTCCGAGCCGATCAGGCTCCGGCGGACGTTCATGTACTCGTTGAATTCGGCCCGCTCGTTCGGGCTCAACCCCGCGGCGCTGGTGTCGATCATCGCCGTCACCTCCTCGCGGTGCGGCGTCTTGGGCCGGATCACCAGGAACCAGACCCCGGCCTTGACCCGCTCGAGCGGCGACATCTTGGCCAGGAGCTCCTGCAGGGCGGTGTACTGGGTGTCGTCGTTCTCGTCGGGGGCGGCGCCGGCCGAATCGGGGGGCGCTTCGAATCCGCCCGCCGACTCGCCGGCCGCGGCCAGATTCTCGAGGGTGGCCCGGAGCTTCCGTTCCGTGGGCGAGGCCGGCCGGCCGTATTCTCCGTCGACCGAGTCGAGAAACCGGATCGCGGGGTCGTCGGAGAGCGACTCCTCCGCCGAAGCCGGCCGGGGGGCCAGCGACCCGAGCAGCAGTGACGAGATGGCGGCCACTCCCAGCAGACGTGCGGACATCCGTGATCCTCCGGCGGCGCTACGGCAGGCCCTCGACCCGCGATTTCAGCGCGCGGGCCATGAGTACTGCGGTTGAGGCCGAGATGGCAACCTCCAACTGCGGCGAGCTCTTGAGCGCCAGCTTGACCACCGGGCCGAGCCCCGCGAGGTCGAAGTAGAACCGGTAGAACGCGGCCGTCCGCTTGCCCCGGTCGAGCCCGATCCAGCGGATCGTGCCCCGGTTCTCGGTGAACTCGTTCGAGAGGCGGTCCCAGGCGACTTGGGTATCGGTCTCGCGGTAGCGCAACGAATAGGAGAGGCTCTTCGAGAAGACCGAGAAGCGGAAGGAGAGGGTGAACGCGACGTCGGTCGACGGTCCCCGCCGGCCGATCACCTCCGACCGGGTCACCTGCGGAACCCAGTCGGCGTAGCGATCGAAGTCGGTGACCACCGCGCGGACCTTCTCCGGCGGGGCGTCGATCAGCGCCGCCGACGTGGTGTCCCGGTGGCGTCCATCGCGCCCGTCCTCGATGCGGACGAAGCTTCCGTCGGCGAGGAGCGACGCCAGCGACGCGGGAGGGAGATCGGCCGGATCGAACGGCATGGGCGGATTGTATTGGAATCCGTTTCCGGCGATCCTGGTTGCATGCGGACGACGAAGATCCTTCTGCTCATGGGGCTGGCGGCGGTCTCCGGGTGCGGCGGAAAGAAGAAGGCGGCGGACGCGGCCGGTTCCGCGGCGGCGGGCGCCGCGGGCGAGCCGGACAAGATGTGCGTCGAGAAGTGCGTCGAGCGGAACAAGATGGTGGCGATGGAGATGGAGCAGATCGAGGCCGACTGCGCCGAGCGCTGTCTCCTCCTCGAGAAGGCGCGCACCACCGCCTTCGCCAACGAGAACGACCCCCGCGGCAAGGACTACAAGTTCGCCTTTTCGAAGTACCTCTATCAGCAGCGCCCCGACATGGTCTCGCGTTGCCAGCAGTCGGACGAGATCCGCGAGCGCGGCGTCTTCGACCTGCTCGTCCAGGTCGCGTCGAACGGTTCGCTGGTCAACTCGCTGGTCGAGCCCGAGAACGGCGGCACCGAATGCGTCCGCAGTCAGGTCCCTCGGGAGGGATACCCCGCGCCGCCCGCCCCCGACTGGTGGGTCCGCATCGGCATCCGCGTCCGCAAGTAGAGGGTCCTTCGGGCGCTACCTCTTGATCACCGCGAACCGGAAGTTGGGGAAGCCGGCGGTGGCGGCGGTCTTGAGCACCTGCGAGACCAGGCCGAAGTCGGCGCGGCGGTCGGCGAGGACCAGGAGGACGGTGTTCTCCTCGGTCATCGCCACCCCCTTCTTCCCCTTCCGGGCGACGCGTTCGAGCTCCTGGAACAGGGGGACGATCTTGTCGCCCTCGATCGCCGCGACCGGGCGTCCCGCCTTCAGCCGCGCCACCGGTTTCCCCTCGACCTCGATCGACTCGAGCGTGACGCGCACCAGGATCGACATCGTCGCGCCCTGCTCGGAGGTCGAGACGGGGAGCTGCATCGCCTCCGCCCCCTTGATCTCGGTGTTGGAGACGGCGTACGAGGCGAGCAGGAAGAAGAGCAGGTTGGAGAGGATGTCCATCAACGCGGTCAGGTTGAGCGAGATGGGGGCGGCCTCTTCCGACCCGGTCCCACCGAAGGCTCCGCGCGACGTTCCGAACGAGCTCGTTCCGAATGCCATCTATTGCACCGTGGTGGAGACGACCACTTTTCCGAAGAGGAGCCTCTTGGAGATCCGCCCGCGCGCGTCCTTCTCCACCCGCTCGCGGCAGGCGTCCATCGTCTGCACCACCTCGTCGTAGAGGATCGCCGGGTCGGGGACGAGGATCACCGTCTCCGACTTCGGATAGGCGCTCTTCACCCGGAGCAACGCCTGGTTGAGCATCGCGAAGTCGAGCTCGTTCGGGCTTCCCGGGAGCGCGTCCGCCGGGCGGCTCGCCGTCCGCGGGATCTTCGCCTTCAGCGGCTCCAACGCCTCGGGGGGGAGCGACTCGCTGCCGGCGGAGAGGCGGTAACCGTGGCCGTCGATCGCCACGGTCATGGTGATCGCGTCGTCGCTCTTCGCCACGTCGCTCTCCTCGCTGGAGGCGACCGGCACCGACGCGGAGACGACCGAGATCACCGCCGCGCCGAACGAGGCGAGCAGGAAGAAGAGCAGGTTGGAGAGGATGTCCATCAACGCGGTGAGGTTGAGATCGATCGGTTGATCGTCTCCCCCTTCGCCCGGGACGCCTCCGCCGGCCATGGCGCTAGTTCGCCGCCCGCGAAGCGCCCTCGGCGGCGCGGATCTCCGCCTGGCGGGAGAGGAGGACGTCGACGACGGTCGCGACCCCGTGCTCGATCTTTCCGCTCATCTTCCCCTGCTTGGCGTGGATCACCAGGTAGGCGGTGATGGTGAGGGTCGCCACCAGGATGCCGAAGAAGGTGGCGGTGAACGCCTCCGACACGCCGCGGGAGAGCATCTCGGTCCGCGCCGCGGCGTCACCGGACGACAGTCCCGAGAAGGATGTGATGAGCCCCTTGATCGTCCCCAGCAGTCCCAGGAGGGTGGCGATGTTGGAGACGTGCGGCAGGAGGTGGGTGGAGCCCTTGAAGGTCGACATCTCCTCCAGCGCCACCCGCTCGACGCCGCGCCGGATCTCCCGCTCGGGGCGGTTGGCGCGGGTCAACGCCGCCTTCATGATCTCGGTCATCGGATGGCGGCCACCGTTGCAGAGCTGCAGGGCCTGGTTGTAGGCGCCGGTCTCCACCATGCCGGCCACCTGGCTCGTCACCCCGTCGAAGTCGAGGCGGTACTTCACCCAGAGGTCGTGGGCGCGCAGCCCGATCAGCGTCACGCCGAAGATCGAGGCCGCGAAGATCATGTACACGAAGATCGACGCGTCGTGGATCATGAAGTGCAGGAAACCGTCGGGGAACATGTCACCTCGCGGGTGAAGGGCTCTGGCGCCGAGAGACGATGCTACTGCCGTGCCACGGCCCCGGCCAAATGCGGCCGGGAGAGAGCGCCTGCGGCGAGCGACCGCTCGTCCGTGACCGGGCGGGCACGCATGGATTGCGCGCAAACCAGGCGCCGGGTCGTGGCATCCTAAGGACCGCGATGGCCTTCACGCTTCCGCCCCGCGTCCCGCTGGCCCAGCTCCCGACTCCGTTCTATCGACTCGAGCGCCTCTCGCGGGAGTGGGGGGCCGACCTGTGGATCAAGCGCGACGACCAGACCGGCGGGCCGCTCACCGGGAACAAGGTCCGAAAGCTCGAGTACCACTTCGCCAAGGCGATCGAAGGCGGTGCCAAGGCGGTAATCACCTGCGGCGGCGTGCAGAGCAACCACTGCCGCGCGACGGCGATCGCGGCCCGCCAGCTCGGGCTGGTCCCCCATCTGCTGCTACGCACCACCGACGGGCGCAAGCCGGCGGAGATCGACGGCAACACGCTGCTCGACGTGCTGGTGGGGGCGGAGATCACCTGGGTCAATCCCGATCAGTACCGCAACGCGCGCCAGGAGACGATGGCCAAGCTCGCCGAACGGTACGCCTCCGACGGCCTTCCGGCCTACGTCATCCCCGAGGGGGCCTCGGACGCGCGAGGGGCGCTCGGCTACGTGGCGGCGGTGGCGGAGCTCAAGACCCAGGCGCAAGAGCAGCGGGTGCGGATCGACTACGTCGCGCACGCCTGCGGCAGCGGCGGGACGACGGCGGGACTGACGATCGGGAACCGGGTCCACGAGGCCGGCCTGTTCCCGGTCGCCTTCGCGGTGTGCGACGACGAGAGCTACTTCAAGGACGCGGTGCTGGCGATCGTCAACGAATTCGTTCGTAACTTCCCGGGGGCGCCGGAGATGGGCGATCCGCGGCTTCGCATCCTCGACCAGTACAAGGGGGTCGGGTACGCCCAGTCGACGCAGGAGGAGCTCGACTTCCTCCGCCGGGTGGCCGAGCTCGAAGGGATCGTGCTCGACCCGGTCTACTCCGGGAAGGCGATGCTCGGCCTCTACCAGGAGCTGAAGAACGGCAAGACCTTCCGCCGCGGCTCCTCCATCTGCTTCCTGCACACCGGCGGCGTCTTCGGACTCTTCCCGAAGCGCCTCGAATTCGGTTTCTGACCCAGCGGGGACGACCCGTCGTCCCCGCTGGCAGCGGGTCCGCCTACGGCGCCTGCGCCGCGGGGGGCGTCCAGGGGACGAAGACCGGCTCGGGGACGACGTCGGGCTGCTGGATGAACTCGCAGCTCATGTCCTCCAGGCAGACGTCCTCGATCACCTCCCGCCCGTCGGTCGACATGTAGTGGCCAAGCAGCGCGTGCATGAAGGTCGGCATGTCGAACGGTTCGTCGGGTTCGTAGAGGCCGAAGCCGTGCTGCCCCTCCGGCTTCATGAACGGGATCCGGAGCGCGGAGATCCCGGCCGACGTCCGCCGCGTCACCCGCAGCGGTTCCGAAGCCCGAGGCTGGTTCCATCCGTCGGCGCCGTTCCCGAAGTCGTCGACGTCGAAGAGCGTCTCGCTCGGATCGGCGAAGCGCGCGTCGTGCTCGAAGCGGCGTAGACGCGCCATCCCTTCGGCGACGAAGTTCTCCACCATCACCCGGTTCGGGTCGGGGGCCAGGTCGATCTGCGCCGGTCCCCAGTCGATCCCGGCCGCGGTCCGCCATTCGTCCCAGCTCTTCCGGGTCGTGGCCCAGGCCTGGTACCCGAGCGCCGGATCCCACGGCGCCGGACGGCCGTAGGAGAAGTCCGGATCGCGCGCCTCCGACGCGGTCACCGGCAGGAGGCCGGCGGCCCGCGCCATCTCCAGGCCGGTGGCGATCGGAACCGCCGAGTCCCCGATGGTGGGGATGATCATCACGTTCTTCGCGCGCGGCCCCTCGGCCAGGATCGGAAGCGGCTCGAGGAAGAAGTGCCGCGCGTAGGCGATCGGATCGCCGGGCTCGGTGACGAAGCCGGCGATGTTGAAGAAGCGCCGCAGCTCCGGCGTCTGCCGCTTCATCCCGTACCCCTCGGTCAGCGAGACCAGCCGCGACCCCTCGTCCCAGGTGCGGCCCTGGTAGCTCATCGCCCGGTCGATGCGCGTGACGCGTGCGCGGACCGGCGCGTCGGCGTCGGACCCCTCGCGCACCACCACCTCGATCCGGTCGCCGGCGTCGGCCGGGATCCCGGTGCGCATGGTCATGCCGTCGGAGAGGATCGCCCATCGGGTCTCGCCGTTGGTCAGGTTGCGCACGTCGACCCGGTCCCCGGGCTGGGCCCCCTCCGGAAGCTCGGCGAACGGGACGACGACGTCCTCGTTCACGTCGGGGACCTGCCACGCCAAGGTCGGCGTGCCGCCCTGCGGACGAACCAGCAGCAGCGGACCGAGGATGCGCAGCAGCACCGCCTCGTTGACGCCCCCTTGGGTCGATCGGATGCCGACGTCGGGGAGACCGGCCGCGCCGGCGACGGTGACCGCGTCGGTGATGTACGGCTCGGTGGCGGCGATCACCCCGGTCAGGATTCCGCCGAGACTCCCGCCGCTCAGGCGGTAGCGGCTGAACGGTCCGCCGGCGTCGACGACCCCGTCGGCGTTGAAGTCGCCGGCCAGCTCCCGCTCGCCGTCGCCGTTCAAGTCGAACTGCCAGCGGCGGACGCCGTCGAAGGTGCGGAAGATCCGCACCAGCTGCGAGGCGTCGACCGCCGTCTGCCGCACCACGTCGCGGGTGTGGAACATGTCGGCGGTCCAGTAGTCGCCGCCGTTGTCGGGGAATCCGTCGCGGTTCAGGTCGCGCGCCCGCCCCTTGGTGAAGATCGACGACGAGTTCCGGATCCCGTATTGCGACAGCAGGTATTCGATCGGCGCGACCTGGTCCTCGGGGATCAGACCGCCGCCGTGCCCCCACGCGTCGATCGCCACCACCGCCGATCCGAAGCGGCAGTAGCTCCCGGCCCAGGCGATCAGCTCGAGGCGGCTGGAGGTGTAGCCGTGGATGTGCACCTGCAGCGGGAAGGGCGGCCGGAACTTCGCCGTCTTCTTCGGCACCACCATCACCCAGGTGACGGTCGCCGGCCGGGCTTCGTACCGTCCGGTCTTCGGGTTGACGTGGAACGTCCCGTCGTCGGTGATGAAGCTCGGCGTGGTGAACGTCCCGGCGACGAAGTAGTCGACGAACCGGTAGTTGAGCAGCATCGCGTCGAGGCGCGAGCCGCTGGCGCCGAGCAGATCGCCGTGGTCGCGCAGCAGATTGCGCAGCAGCGCGCCGTCGAGGACGTGCATCGAGCCCTGGTTCGACGGCGAGTCCTTGAGGAAGTCGACCGAGCTCAGCACCGCCGGATAACGGCCGCCGAGGCTGGAGAACGGGCCGTACCCCTCCATCCCCTGGCGGATCGCCACCATGTCGCCGGTCACCGACTGTGTGGTGAACGACCAGGTGAACGCCACGTCCTCGAGGGTGAGCCCGAGCCCCTCGAGGAGTCCGTCCTCGACCAGCGGTTCGAGCGCCGGCGTCTGTCGGACGTCGTTGATCCAGTCGAACGGCGAGCGCACCGCCTGCCCATCCTCCCCGCGCAGGCGCTTGGTGAGGATCACGGCGTAGGTCGCCTTCTCGTCCAGCGGGAGGAGCGGCCGGACGATGAGCGTGTTGGTCGCCCGCTCGTAGAAGGTCATGACCTCGCGTTCGGTGTCGTCCCCCGGCTCGAGGACGTTCGGGACGGAGAGGACGCCGTCGTTGTTGGTGTCCTCGCCGAGCGCCACCTCGTCGACCGTCTCGAACATGATGTTCGACTCGCCGGCGCGCTCGTCGTTCTCGAAGAACTCGGTCTCGTTCAGGACGACGGGGAAGTTCCCGTTCCCGACGTCGAGGATCGCCGGCTGCCCGTATCGGGGCGACCCCTTCTCGAGGTTGACCAGGTAGACGACGTCGTCGGCGAAGTCGTCGTTCCCCTGCTGCGCATCGCGGATCACGCCCAAGTCGAGCGGCTCGTCGAACGAGACGTAGATCGGCGCGAAGATGCCGAAGCCGTCGAGGCGGTCGATCTTCTTGCGCGCGTCGGTCTCGAGCTTGGTGGTGCCGACCATCGAGGCGTTCACCCGCCGCCCGGTCGGACTGTCGGGATCGGGAAAGGTCGCCGCGTCGTTGGGGAAGGGGATCTCCGGGAGCGGTCGCGCCGCCACGTCCCATTTCACTTCGGGGCCGGAGCCTCCGGAGGCGGGGTAGAGCCCCACCGCCTCGTCTCCGTACTTCACGCAGCCGGCGAACGTGCCCAGGACGCAGAGGGCGGCGAACGAACGGGTCGTCTTCATCGCGGATGCTCCGTTACCAGGAGAGGGTGAGTCCGGCGACCAGGCGGTCGACGGGATCGAACTTGTTGCCGTCGGCGTCGACGAAGGCGTCGCCGGGATAGAACCGCCCGAACTGGAGGTCGACGGTGGTCCGCGGCGCCCGCGCGCCGTCCCAGGCGTAGCGCACGCCGTAGTCGACCTCGATCCCCAGGTCCCGGGAGTCGGTCGTCGAGCCGAGGGTGGTGTGGCGCACGCCGCCGTGGAGGGCGTTGGTCTGGAAGGCGTCGTCGAGCGCGCGGTCGGCCTGCGCGATCAGGACGCCGACCCGTGCCGACACCCGCTTGAAGGGGTGGATCTGCACCGTCGGCATCACGTAGCGCGCGTTGGTGACCGACCCCTCCGTCGGCAGGAACCGCGCCCCCGCCGCCGGCCGACCGAAGGTGTCGGGGTCGGAGACGGCCCTCGCCGTCGCCGCCGTCTGCCAGGCGAGCACCTCGTCGAAGAGGATGAAGCCGACGTTGTATTCGGGGTCGAACTTGAAGGCGGTGATCCGCCCGTCCTGTCCGAGGTCGTCGCCGGAGGCGTAGCCGCCCTGCAGCAGCAGATCGAAGCGCCGCACGCCGCTCCCGGCGCCCAGCGACAGCTCCACCGCGCCGCCCATCTGGTCGATGTCGCGGCTGCCGACGTAGATGTCGCGCACCGCGTCCGTCTCGCCCCAGATGCGCGCCAGCTCCCCCTCGAATCCGAGGTCGACCGGCCCGACCGTGCGCTGCCATTTGGCGTGCGCGTCGACCACCCACACCGCCAGGTCGAAGCCGTCGCGGTCGACCTGCGAGCGCCGCACGCCGTAGAAGCCGGCGCGGTTCGGCGAGCCGTCCCGGTTCCAGACCAGCGAGAGGATCCCCTGGTAGGCGCGGTCGCCGGCGACCAGGTCGGCCGACTGATCGCGCAGCACCACGTCGCCGCCGAGCGCCACCAGGAAGGGCGCGAGCGCCGGGGCCGTGCGCGAAAGGGGCCGGGTGGCGAAGACGGCCCGCTCCACCAGATCCCCGAAGTAGCGGTCTCCCCACATCGGATCGCCGGCGCCGTCGTGGGCGACGAGACCCAGGCCCCACTTGCTCGTCATCTGACCGGCGCGCACCAGGCCGACCTTCGTCCGCGCCTCCATCCAGATCTGGCGGAGCGTAAAGCCGTCGGGATCGGCGAGTCCGCGGAACCGGTCGCGGCGGTACTGGACGTAGGGGAAGGCGCTCGACCGATCGCCGGCGACCAGCCCGTTGGTGATGTCGGCCTCGGCGGTGAGGGAGATGGGACCGCCGGCCGCCTTTCCTTGGAGGCGAAGGCGATGCTCGCCGTAGGTCTCCTGGCCGAGCGTGTTTCCGTCGGCGTCGAGGGGGAAGGCGGAGACCGCCACGCCACGCACCCGATAGTCGATGGAGGGCACGAGCGACGACGCGCGCGTGCGAGCGGCCGGCGCGCCGGCCGTCGGAAGCGGCTCGGTCCCCGTCTCGATGGGGGCCGCCGGTGGCGGCGGCGCATCGCCGTCAGTGGGGGTCGATTCACCGGCGAACGCCGGCTCACAGAGCGAGAACAGGACGAACGCCGGCGCGGCGAGCGCTCGCGTGAACGGATGGAATGTCATGGGCCTCCTACAGCCTCCCTCGAAGCGATCCCGAAGGAGGCGGATTCCACTACGTTCCGATCCCGGCTGCCCACGGAAAAATCGCGCGTTGCGGGGAGTCGGCGCGGCCGATTCGCCGCAGGCGATGCTGACCGAACGGTCAATCATTCTCGGACGCAGGGCGGATCGCGCGTCGGCAAAAAGAAAACGGCGCCGATCCCGGATGTGGGATCGGCGCCGTGTCGAAGATGACGATCAGTTCGTCTTCGCGGCCGGCATCGGCACCGGCTTGCCATCGGCGGTCATCGGGTTGTAGCTCATCGCCCCGGCGCTGGAGATGAAGATGACGCAGTCCTTCTTCCCCAGACACTTGTTCAGGTGGTTCGTGCCGCCCTTCGAGTTCCAGGCGTTGCCGGCGGTCAGGTTCATCTCCTTGGCGCCCTGGTCCATGTGGGTGATGTTCCCTTCGAGGACGACGCCGGTGTAGTCGGAGTTGTGCGTGTGCCAGCCGGAGTCGGTGCCGGCCTTGACCTTCAGGTAGGTGGTGAACGCGCCCATCTTCGGGTCGCCGGAGATGACCGCGGTCCACGGACCCTTGGCCGGATCGCCGAACGGCGTCCACGTCGCGGTCGAGATCGAGAACGATCCCATCGCGGCGGTCTTCCCAGAGTCGGCCGCCTTGCCCGCGTGATCGCCCGCGTAGGCGATACCGGCCACACCCATCGCGGCGACGATTCCCAGTAGCGTCTTCATGCGTGGTTCTCCCTCGTGGTTGATGTCGAGTGCCCGAAACGCGCCGCCGATCCTCCTCCCGACGGCCTACGGGCGTCAACCGGGCGTGATAACATTTGCGCCGAATGAGCCGGCTCGGCCGCTACACGCTGTTGCGCAAAGTTGGCGCCGGCGGGATGGCGGAGATCTGGAAGGCCCGGGCGGAGGGTCCGGCCGGCTTCGCCAAGATCGTCGCCATCAAGCGGATCCTCTCCCACCTGGGGGAGGACGAAGAGTTCATCCAGATGTTCGTGGAGGAGGCGAAGCTCGTCGCCCGCCTGGTCCACCCGAACATCGTCCAGGTCTTCGACTTCAACCAGGCGGAAGGGTCCGCGGGGGGGGCGGAGTACTTCATCACGATGGAGTACGTCGCCGGGCAAAACCTGGCGACGATCCTTCGGCGTCTGGCCCAACGCGGGCGCACGCTGCCGGCGCGCCTCGCCCTGTTCGCGATCTCCGAGATGTCGAAGGCGCTCGGGTATGCGCACGACGAGGGGATCGTCCACCGCGACGTCTCGCCGCACAACGTGCTCGTCTCCTATCGCGGCGAGGTGAAGATCACCGACTTCGGGATCGCCAAGGTGGCGAGCGCCCATCCGCGCACGGCGACCGGGATGTGGAAGGGGAAGGTCCTCTACTTGAGCCCCGAGCAGGCGAAGCTGATCCCGCTCGACGGCCGGAGCGACCTGTTCTCCGCCGGCGTGGTGATGCACGAGCTGTTCAGCGGTCGGCGGCTGTTTGCCGATGCCGACAGCGAGGGGATCTATCAGAAGGTGGTCCGCTTCCGGGCGCCGTCGGCCGAGGACCTGCGCGACGTTCCGGAGGCGGCGCGCCCGATCCTGGAGCGGGCGCTGCAAGTCGACCGGGAGGCGCGCTACCCGCACGCGCGCGAGATGGAGGCCGACCTCCACGCGCAGCTGCAAGGAAGCGGACCGGCGGTGCGCGAAGAGCTGGCGGCGCTGATGCGCGAGCTGTTCGAGGCGGAGTGCGCGGCCGAGGGGGGCGAGCCGACCTCGTCGGAGGGGCGACCGGCGCCGGCCGCGCGCGCGACCTCGACCGCGGCGAGCGCGTCCCGCGGGGCGTCGACCGAAGTCGACCGCCCCGCCGAGGAGGAGGGGGCGAGGACGCTCCAGTCGAAGTCGCTCCTGCCGGACGCGACCTGGCTGCAGGCGATCGCCGAACACGAGAACCGCCACGAGCTGTTGACCCGACTGGAGGGGAGTCCCGACTTCCGGGGCGGGACCGAGGTCGCGAGCGCCGCGATTGCCGGGGAGGCGACCGCCACGCGGGCGAGCGCGCCGCGCGACGCGGGGGCGACACGGATCGGGCCGGGCGTGTCCGATCGGGCGGCCGGGGCGGTAGGTCCCACGGCCGGCACGTCGTCGCCGACCGACGCGGCGACGGTCGTCCTCGGCGTGGGGGGCGAGACGCGGATGCTCGGCCGCCCGGGGACGCCCGGAGAGCGACGGGCCGATCGGATGGCGGCGGAGGCCGCCGCTCCGGGCGCCGCCGCCGAGGAGACCCTTCGGGGCGCCTACGAATCCAAGTCGGCGGCAGAACGTTCCGCGGCCCGTGGCGGGTCGATGCCGTGGATCGCATTGGCGGCGTCGGGGGTGGTGGCGGCGCTGCTGCTCGGGCTGTGGCTCGGCGGTCGAGGCCAGGCCGATCGACGTGCGCCCGCGCCGGGCGCGGCCGACCGGCGGGACGCCGCCGCGGCGCACGCCGGCGACCCCGCGCGTGGCGGCGCACCCGCCGCGATTCCCGCGCGCGCCGACGTCCCCGCCGCGAGCCCCCCGCGCGCCGACGCCCCCGTCGCCGGCCCCGCTCGCGCCGGCGCATCGGCGACGCCTCGAATCGGCGCGGCGCCGCCCCGCCGCCCCGCGACGCCCCGATCGGCGGCCGCGGCGGAAACTGCGCGGCCCCTCTCCGCGGCGACGCCCGACGAGACCGACGACCGGTTCCCGCTCGACGGCCACTTCGACGATCCCGTCTCCGACCGGACCCAGCGCCTCGAAGCGCTCAAGCGCCTGCACGACGACGGCATCATTTCCGACGCCGAGTACGACGAGCGGCGGAAGAAGATCCTCGAGGAGATGTAGGTCCGGCGACAGCCGTCGGGCGTTGCGGTATGCTCCGCGCCTCGGGAGGGAACGGGTCGATGTCGTTCATGCGTGTCGTCGCGTCGGCGTTGCTGCTCGCCGCCGCCGGTTGCGCTTACAGCAAGGAGACCGTTCCGCTCGACCGGCAGCCGATCCCGATCCGCGTTCCGAACCAGCAACGCCTGCTGGCGATCGCCGTCGACGAGGCGGTCGAGGCGCTCGACCTGATGGCGCTGAAGGGGAAGTCGGTGCGGGTCGAGCGCGCGGGGGTGCTCCCCCACTCCGACGCCGATCTCCTGGACTACGTGCAGCTCCAGGTCGAAGGGAAGCTGGCGCGGATCGGCGCACGGGTGATCGATCGTCCCGAGCCGCTGGTCTTCGTCCCGGGGATCTCCGGTCCGGCGCTGGTGGCCCAGAAGGAGGAGGTCCCCGACTACCGGGTGGCGATCGGGATCTCGTGGGCCGGCGTCGACTCCCGCGATCGGGTGCGCACCGACGAGCCGCTGCTCACCAAACAACTGGGACTGCTCGTCGGCGGACCGCTCGCCGGCTACGCCCTGTTCAACAGCGGCGAGAGCAGCGCCAACCGCTCGATGATCGGGGGGCTCGTCACCTTCGGGGCGCCGGCGGCGGCGCTTCTGTGGGCCAAGGCCGACCGCCCCTTCAAGCACACCTTCACGCTCATGGGCCGGGCCCGGATCGTCGCCAACGCGCGGCCGACGCACGGCGGCGACCCCTTCACCACCGAAGGGATCGGCTCGAGCAAGCTGGTGGTCGACGACAACAGCCCCGAGGGCTACCTGCTCGAGCGCGCCGGCGGTCCCGTCCCGATGCGGCGATGACCATGCGGCGGTTCGTCCCTCTCGTCTGGGCCGCACTTGCCGCCGCGTGCGCGGGGTCGACGCACGCCCGGGTCGCGCCGCCTCCCACCGAATTCCTTCGTTCGATCGAGACCGAGTCGGAGAAGGCGGTCGGCGTGGTGATCGATCCCCGCTTCGGCGAGCACGTGGCGACGGTCGTCGAGGTGCGCGGGATCGCCGCCGGGATGCGGGGAAGCGGGCTGTTCAGCGAGGAGGACGTCGCGGTGCTGGCGGCGCCGGTCGCCGCGGAGCTGGCGCGGATGCGGCCGGAGGAGAAGGTGCGCATCACCGCCTGGGCCGACGGCTTCGCCGAGGAGCAGCTCCGGCGCCACTTCCTCTACATCGCGGGGGGGCAGCTGCACGTCGTCTACTTCCAGGGACGCGTCGAGATGGACCATCACCGCGCCACGCTCCCCGGCCCTTCGATCGGCGCCCCGATCGCCGGCTCGAAGGCGGACGCGGGCGGCGCGGGCGACGGGGGATCGGCGACCGCGGAGAGGTCGATCGCCCCGGTGGCCACGGTGGCGCGGCTCACCGAGGAGCAGGCGCGCCGGCAGCTCCTCGAGCTGCAATCGCTCGTCGAACGCGGACTGATCAGTCGCGACGAGTACCGCCGCAAACGGAAGGAGACCCTCAACCGGCTGTAGCCGGAGGGTGGCAGGAGAACCATGAATCGAAGAAACGCCGTCGCCAGTCTCGTCGCCGCGCTGCTGGCGGCACCCGTCGCCTCGGCGGAGGAAGGGGAGGAGGCGGTTGGCGCCCCGACCCGGCCGATCGAGCGCCGTGGGATCACCGCTTCGATCTCCGGCGGGGTGGGCGAGCTGCACGTCCTCCCCGAGGACGCCAAGGAGATCGTCAGCGAAGGGTCGGCCGTCTCGATCCGGCTCGGGTCCCGCCTCCAGAAGGGCTCGCTCGCGATGGCGATGATCGACTTCGTCAACGACGGCACGACGATGCACACCGTCTTCGGCGCCGCCCTGCAGTTCCACCCGACGCGGCGCATCTACGCCCGGCTCGGCGGCGGGATGGCGCGGTTCCGGGTGAAGGAGGCCGAGGAGCCCGAGTTCGAGGAGCCGGTCCTGATGCTCGGCGCGACCGTCGAGGAGGATCGCTGGTCCCCCGGCGTCACCGCCGGCCTCGGCATCGAATGGCTGCAGCTGCGCGACCTGTCGCTCAACGCCGAACTGACCTCGATGGCCTCGATGTACCCCGACGACGACGAGGGGGACATCGGCGCGATCAACGTCTCGCTGATGCTCGGCGCGTCCTGGTACGGACTCTAGGAGCGAGCCGACCCGGAAACGGCGCGGGCGCCGGCCTCGGGTCGAAGCCGGCGCCGGCCGTCGGACGAAACGATCAGTTCGTCTTCGCCGCGGGGGCCGGAGCCGGCTTCCCGTCGGCGGTCATCGGATTGAAGGACATCGCGCCGCCCATCGAGAGGAAGATCACGCAGTCCTTCTTCCCGACGCACTTGTCGGAGTGGTTCGTCCCGGCGGTGGTGGCCCAGGCTTGGCCGGCGCTGCTGTAGGTCGTTCCCTCGTTCCCCTGCTCCGCCTGCCAGACGGTCCCCTCGATCAACACCGCCGAGAAGTTCGCGTTGTGGGTGTGCCAGCCCGACTCCCAACCCGCTTTGAACTTCGCGTAGGCGGTGAACGGCCCGGTCTTCATGTCGCCCTGGATGATCGACAGCCAGGGACCACCCTTGTTGTCGCCCATCGCCGTCCAGGTCGCCGTCGCCGGGCTCAGGATCGCCGCCTTCCCGCTCGGCGCCGCCTTGCCGCCGTGCTCCGCCGCCTTGCCGGCGTGCTCTCCGGCGTAGGCCGCCGTGGACAGGGTCATTGCCGCAAACAGGCCCAGTCGTCTCTTCATCTCGTCCTCTCCTTGAGGAAAAGGGTTCGTGTCCGAGAAACGCCGCCGATCCTCCTGCCCGCTCGGGCGGGAGTCAAATCGGCGCGTCGAGCATCGCGCGCAGCGGTCGCTTGGAGAGGCGAACCGTCACGCGTTCACCGAGGGTGAGCGGCGTCCGGTGGCGCGGGCCGTCGACGAAGATCGTCCCGTCGGCCATGCGCGAGACGAGGCGGATCTCGTCGCCGGCGCGGAGGACCCCCGCGCCCAGGCGGAACCGGGGATGGCCGGGAGGGCGGTAGAGCTCGCGCACCACGAACTGGAAACGGTCCGAGGTGATCGGAAGGCGGGTCCCCCCGGCGGCGCGGATCCCGGCGGTGCTGCCGGCGGCGGTCGAGATCCAGACGCCGGAGCTGCGGTGGAACTCCTCGACGCCGCCGATCCGGAGCACGTAGCGGGAGGTCGCGCCCGGGCTCGCGTGGGTGACGAGCACGTCGTTCAGCGCGAGCGTCGGCAGCCGCCGTCCGCCGGCCTTCACCTCGAGTCGTTGGAGGAGCACCTCGGCGGCGCGCCCGGCGAGCAGCCGATCGAGCGCCGAGGCGAACGTCTTGCGCGTCGCCGCGCAGAAGAAGCCGACCGAGTCCTCGGGGGAGCTGTTGACGCCGAGCAGGAGCCCGCGCCGCACGTGGTGGCTCGTCTCGAGGAAGGTTCCGTCGCCGCCGATCGAGACGAACAGATCCGGCTCGCGCCCCGCCGCCAGCATCGGCTCGAGATCGGTCCGCGAGGTGCTGCGGAAGCTCACCCCCGCCCGCGCGAGCTCCCGCTTCACCGCGTCGAGCGTGTCGAGGTGCCGCTTGTGCGTCCGCAGCATCGCCGCCCGCGCCGACGCCCCGATCACCCTCCCGCGCCGTCCCTTGGCGTACTGCTCCCACGCGCTCTTCTTGTAGACGACGAGCGCCTGTCGGATCGATCGAGCCATGCCGGACGCCGCGCTCGACGCTACCAATCCCCCGGAAGCGCGGTCAAACCACCGGCCCGCACCTCCGGGGCCGCCGGATTCGCCCACCC
This sequence comes from uncultured bacterium, assembly GCA_964372275.1. Taxonomy (GTDB): domain Bacteria; phylum CAYJRR01; class CAYJRR01; order CAYJRR01; family CAYJRR01; genus CAYJRR01. The sequence goes on along the minus strand of CAYJRR010000066.1, from coordinate 124 downwards.
TCTGCGCCCTTGACGCCCGGCCCCCCGTTGGCTACGTATGTCCCGCGATCGCGGGAGTAGCTCAGTTGGTAGAGCATCAGCTTCCCAAGCTGAGGGTCGCGAGTTCGAGCCTCGTCTCCCGCTC